>CAXTPY010000001.1:0-3998 GCA_964246195.1 uncultured Acidobacteriaceae bacterium
GCCTTGGCTGCTAGGTATAGTTTTCGCTGGAGTACTCGCACCTTGTCTAACGGCGCGTTTTGAGCTTTCGCAATCACGCAATGCCTCCTTCATCGAAAACATGACAGAAGCAGAGGCCCTTCCCTCCGGCGAGGTTATGTTGCCTCACCATCACGGGTACTATGACCTCCTCCGAATCCTTATCCCCGCGTCGTTCCGGTTTTCGGCGCATACCTTATACCTTCACTTACGTAGTTGGTTACGCTACGGCGGGGTAAGGCCTCCATAGTTCCGCTCAGTCCTGTGCATACATCCCATCTTCTATACCCCGGATTCCCTCTTTGGCTTCGAATGATTCGTTCATCCACCAAGGAGTTCTGCCTTCGTCCCCGTTCTAAAGACTCGGCGGAATCACCCTACACCATGCTCTTCCAGCACAAACGCACGGCTGACATTTACGAGGCTGATCGGAAGTTCACTTGCGTTACGGGCTGTATGCTTGCGCGCGCCCACTGTCTGGATCGGGGGCCACGTTTGTCCGGCATTGCTCCCGCGTTTCAGTCACCCTCCACGCGTATGCCATAGCTACACAGGCAACGAATCGATTCCTGTGGCAGGACTCTCACCTGCAAGAGACTGAGCAGCTTCTATGCGCTCAAAACGGAATATCGTCGTCGGTGATGCCGGTGTCGGCGTAGGCATACACCTCGTTGTCCGGCGGACGCGATGACCCGAATGCACCCGCATTGCCGCGCGTCTGATTTCCATTGCTGTAGCTGGAACCTTCGTTGTCGCCGCCTCGGCGGCCACCCAGCAACGTCAGTTCGTTGATCAGGATCTCGGTCCTGTATTTCCTTTCGCCAGTGGCCTTGTCGTCCCAGGAGCGAGTCTGGATCTTGCCCTCGATGAAGAGTTGTGTGCCCTTCTTCACATAGTCCCGGACGACCTCGGCTGTTCGATTAAATGCGACGAGACTGTGCCACTCTGTTTTGTCCGTCCAGTTGCCGCTGCCATCCTTTTGCCGGTCCGCAGTGGCCAGAGAAAAACTGGCGACGATCGTGCCGCCCGCCGTGGAGCGGACCTCAGGATCCTTGCCGACGTTTCCAAGTAAGAGTGCTTTGTTCGTGCCTTTTGCCATTGTGTTACCCCTTTCGTCGTGATTCAGTTGCGTACGTGCTTGAGTGCCGCAGACCGCGTCACCTCCACGTAGTGCCCTCCTATATAGAGGTGGAAGCTCCGGCCATTCGTGCTGATGTAGAGGTAGCGGCGCGTGAGCCGGTGTTTGTACAGCTCGATGTCATCGGCACGTCCCATGTACATGTAGTCCGCACACTCTAAACGAGGAAGTGCAGACTCCAGCGGCGCCCAGTTCGGCTCCCCGACTGTGATGGACGTTTGTTTCTCAGCCGTCACGGGATCGCTCCTTCGGAATTGGCGGCACTCCCAAATGAGTGTGACGGCAGCCGATGCAGCAAACGGCCCCCGTCATCTTCCTGATAGCTGCTTCGAAGGGTTGTGGGAGATCGATCATCTCGCCGGCCCGGTTGTAGAAAGTCGGCGACAGATCGCCTCGCACCCCCTTGTATTTTTCCGTCCATAGGTCGACCGGAAGAACGCCATCCCGCCCGCGAAACAGCAGCGCGGATGAAATATCGGGGCGCGTCCGTCCCGGAGAAAGAGACAAGTGGTGCTCAGTGATAACCAGCTCATACGTCCTGACCGTGCGCAACATCTCGATACGCACCATGTTCTCCTCAAGGATGATGGCATGACGCCCATTTACCGCAATGGAGTCGATGGTCTGCAGCCAGGGGAGCGGGCTTCCATCCGACGACAGGTAGGCGCATGCGCGACCCATGTCGATGACCGCGCCACCGGACTCGACACCACGCAGCACATAGCGCCGGGCGAGATGCTGGTGCTCTATCGAGATTCCAGGAGCGCAGTAAATGCCTCGCTTCTGGAGCGCTCTCAAGGCACTCGCCGAGAGCGAGAGGCCGTGAAGAGCGTAGGAGCGAGATGCGGAGGGCAACTTCCGGAGTGCCGGTTTGGTCTTCATGTTCTCGTCTTCCCGTCCTAGACCATCGCTCGTTTGCGAATCGGTTGATCGAGCGCCGCCCGGATGTCCTCTTTCCTGCAGCCGGCGCGGCACACATAGAAGCGCGGGTCCGAGATCTTGATGCCAAGATTGTCCCGTGCTCGATCCCGCCCAGCCTGGGCGCAGGACGGGCATTGCGCCTTCCAGTTCCGGCTATCCTGCTTTCCTGTTGGCTCGACGTAATCGAGGATTTGAAACTCTCGCCGCCCAACAGCCGCAGGCCGCGGAACGAACGGCGCCGGGTCGGGCGGCCTGTATGCTTGCGGCAATGCCATGCCGTGCGTCAGTTCCTCAAGTTGGGCGGCCGTCAGTTTCTTCAGCCCATGCAAATAGTCCATCTGCGCTTCAGGGGTAAGATCCGCTTCATAGAACCAGTAGCGTCGATTGGTTTTACGGTGGACTCCCAGCGGCGCGCGGATTGCATTGCCGTAGGCACCCTCTTTGATCTCGTCCTGCCTTGGGAAGACCTCTATGCCCTCTTTGAGACCGCCTCCTTTGACGGGAACTCCCAGACGCAGCGCCAGGTTATAGATATAGATACGGCACTGCGACGCCAGGAGCGGCCTCTCTGCGAAGATCCAGAGGTGGCCGCCGCGTCGTGATTGTTCGAGCGCAGCGTCCACCCCATCCTGCTTCAACTCCCACTGCAACTGAAAGAGCGCTTCGAGCGAACCGTCGTAGTCGGCATCGATGGCGACCCATTTTGAACTCTGGGTCTGAGGATTGATCGCATACAGGTTGATGGTCATATCGCCGTTGAGGTGCATCCGTACCGCTCCCAGATCAAGAGGCCGAGTCTGCTTGAGGTACGGTACGCTGCCGTCTGGCAAAGGTTGATCTCGTTGAATTCCGTAGGCTAGGCGGTTCACAAAGAGTCTCATGAATTCATCTGCGGTCCGGCGGCTGACGCAAAAGTGATCAGGCATACCCGGAGTCTCCTTTCTAGATGTGTGGTTGTACCCCGATCCTAAAACTCGGTCAAATTCGCAAGAAACGGCGAGCTGAATGCGCTTCCTGAGCGCATTCACTCGCCGATTCCGGTTGTCGGTACTAAAGGAACAGTGGCTTCGGCACCGCGACGATCCTGACGGTGTGTGGCGGGATGCCGTTGACCGGGCGCGTTGACGGTTCGAGTTGGGGGTGGGTATTTCTCTCCCACGTCCCGTAGGCGGTTGCATGGGTTCTTGCGAGGGCACGATTGATCGCGCGGATACGACCTGCGGATAGACGCATGGCGACTCCTCCTGGAGTTTGGGGCTGGAATTAGATTGTTGGTTGGCGTTACAGGAGTGGGTTAGGGTTAGGCGTTCGCCGTCTGCATTTGGGATAGCAGGAGGCCCGGCTGTTCGACATAGCTGAACAGCTTGTATTCCGAGAAGACGCGATCAAATTGCTCTGAAGTGAACTGGTCCTCACACCCCTCAAAGGAGAGGAGATACCAATCGTCGCGTTGGCGATCGAAGACATAGATCGCTCCGGACGATGCATTGTTAGGAACCATCTGCAGGAGCAGGACACCTTTCGGCGTCTGGATCCAGCGGGTAGCAATGGCTTCTCCGACCTCCAGGAAGGCGGACACGGTCTGTTGGATGGTGATCGCGGCGCGGTCGCGCCAGTTGAACATCTTGTAAGCGGTCATCTTTCCTAAGCTGCGTTGCATGATAGTTCTCCTCTCTTTCGTGATGGGGCTGAAGGGTTATGGCACTAACGTGCGTGGGGGCGGAAAGCGACGAGCCAGACCCTAACGAGCGATGCTAGGAGCGCCGCAAACAGGACGGTGGTACTGGCAGATTCGAGCGGATAGCCAACTGTGACGCGGTAGAGCGGGACGCCGGCAAAGGTGATCGCTCCTACATTCATTGCGGTCACCGGATGGAGCCGTATAGCGTTCACCCAGTGCCAGGCGAGGACGTCGAAGAGA
>CAXTPY010000001.1:4098-62525 GCA_964246195.1 uncultured Acidobacteriaceae bacterium
CACCGGATGGAGCCGTATAGCGTTCACCCAGTGCCAGGCGAGGACGTCGAAGAGAGTCTTCTCGTAAATTGGGAACCAGTTGTAGACAGTTCTCCGACTCGTAGTGAGAGACCGGTTGACACTCCAAGGAGACGATCGAGCGCGGGTGGTTGATTCTTCCGCTCGAATGCCGATGCAGTTCACGATGATTCTGTGGGGCAAGCTACGAATGAATTTTTCGATCGGACCCCGCCTCAGATCCGACGTGCATTGCCGAAATTGTGGCGAGGGGAACATACCGCGCCGTTCCACCATCTCTAAGTAGGTTCGCTTTGGATTGCGGACCACTGTTAGGTCTAGGCCAAATTCGGCAGACCGCAATCTTGCCCAGTCTGCGGCTGAAATGGGCGATTTGTGTTCAAACCCTGTGTCGGCCATCACGGCATAGGTAGGGCGTTCCGGAAATTTCTGACGCACCAAACCCAGCATTCTTGTCGAGTCTTTGCCGCCAGAGTGGTTCACTATGAATGCGACATCGCCACCGTGTTCTTGCGTCAGGCAACATACGTCTTCCATTTCGTTTGTCATTTGCGAGCTCCTTCTCTCTTGTAAGTGCATTCCAAACGCGGATCTTCATGCTGATCTGCCGATTCGCCGTACCAACTGCGCACACAAGGGGATAGTCAGGTTGTAAGTGACTCAACTCTCAACGCTTAGAAGGCGAGCAATCTGTTCAAAGGGATGCATTGTCACGGCAATGGGACGTCAAACGCCGCGCATCAAACAGGTGTGGGGAAGGAGTTCGCTTGTGAGCGGGTGTTGACCAATGGAGATAGAACATTAGTCAGCAAAGAGCGCGCGGAAGGGCACAACTTCCGAGCCTTCAGCGACGAGAAGAGTGTTCGCATCGAGCAGGTCCCGACGAAAGGATTCGCAGAGAGCGATCCCGATTCGCTTCGCTACACCTGTCATTTCGAGAGCGAGCAAATACAGAATATTTCGATCGGAAGTGAGATAAAGCACGACCTCCACAGTCTGGTCGCGGCCAAGTGTCTCCCGAATCTCCTTGTATCGAGCAGAGGCCTTGGCGGTTCGCTCATACTCGATCGCAAAGATTTGCAATTCATTCTCAAACCAAATTTCCGCGATTGCGTCGTAGTCCTTCGCAACTCGACTCTCCAGAACCAAGTTTCGAGACGCTATTTCAAGTTCACCTTGCCAGGACCGAAGCATGCCTTGCCTCGCCAACGCCAGCCGTATATTGACCAGTTCCATGGCATGTGGAACTTGATTGGGGTGAATAATCCGTTCGGTTGTGGAGGGCAGGGAAAGGAGGTAGTAGCCTCTTGACTCAAGAACTCGCAGCCCGAGTGCCGTAATTGCGAAGATCGGTTGACCACGAAATCTGTCCTGTTTGAAGCGTTGGATCAGGTGGTGTTTCTCCAGCCGACTCACCCGCCAGTGAACTATCCTGCGCATTTTCTCGGTTTCATCCAAGATAAGAAGCTCGCATAGTTGGTCGAACGAAAGGGCTCGCGCATTTCTGACATGCAGCAGAACTGGTATATCGCGCTCATCGGAGATCGAGACATAGCCCTTGAAATATCTCACCGCGGCGCTCCTCCGTCGCTATCGGTAAGCTGAAGGCGGGTGCATGTTGTATCGAGCTGCCACCTGCCCAATTCACCTAAGACCCATTCGCCCGCTGCCATCAACATCATTGCCTCGTACCTTGGGCCGCGCAAACTGATAGAGATCGGCTGAACTCCAGACGACCGCCAACCTGGTTTGCAAAAATGGATTGCCCCATGTTCAGTGGAATTGAGAGTGACGAGATACGTATCTGGAGACGCCTTGTTCACCAACCGCTCAAATAGGAGATGAAGTCTCCCCGCAACCAGGTTTGGCCCAGAACAAAGGAATGTACATCCAATGGCACGCGCGAGGAACTCGGGATTGAATCCGCTCCTCCCGTTGAACCGGATATGGCCGGGGTAGATAGCGCTGTGATGGAGACGACGGCCGCACATGAGAGCAGCAGCATTGAAGTATGCAACACTTCGCCGAAAGCAGTAAGGGTCGGCGCTAACGGAGGAATGCATCGACCACCAGTTGGTTCCGAAGTTGACTACGCGAACATGCATACCTCGATCTCCGCTGTGAGGATGATGAGGAGGGAGCGCGTCTGGAGCATCCTCTCTGGTTCTTGAAGATAGTGGAGGAACCAAGAACGTTCAAAGACGAACTTCGGCAATGGCAGGCTGCGATCGTAAAAGTACGTCAGGAGCTTGTCGAGGTCCACCATAGCCCGTATGAAAGGGAGGTCGTTCGTGCATTTAGGGCCCAGCTTTCCTCGTAGATAAGCCTCCCAATCCTCTCCATTAGCGCTCCCTGCACAAGCTGCCTTATACACGCTCCAGAGCGCAAAGTAGGGATTTCTCTGCTTCAAATGATCCCGAATCTCCCGCACCCGTTCCTGGGGTGATGCGACCAAGACTGCATCAGTCTGAACCACTTTGGGATGAACCTGGCTGAACAGAAACTCGGTAAGCGCAGCGTAGATGCGTTTATTCAAAGCGTCGAGGTGGGTTGTACGGTCAGGATCGTGCAACTTGTCGATGGATTCCAGTTCCTTGCTGAACTGTGAGGGAAAGGTCTCATTGCGGACTCTGTAGAAACTCTTGAACAACTCCGTGCGGCCCAAAGCGAGTGCATAGGACCGCCCGGCGGCGGGAATGTGCTCGCTTACATAGGAGAGCCATTCGTGATGGTTGGTGAAGTCAGAGGGTGTCTTATCGCTCATGAAAATCCTTCTAGGCGCCTTTGAGTGACGCATTGCGGCGCCGCTCCTGATCGAGCAGGAGGGTCGTCTGATTAAGACGCTGTTTAAGATTCTGTTCGCTGTTCTGCAGCGCTTCGACTCGCCGCTGTAGCAGAATGCTCGCCTGTTGTGGATCCATTGGCAGACCGCCCACTGTCTCGTCAGGTCTGTCTATATTGAGACGTAGCTGGGTCGGATCTCCATTGAATCCCTTGTTTACCGACTTCGCAGTTACCTTCTGAACGTTCTTGTTCAAACTCCCGCTCCCTTCCTTCGCCGTTTCCGATGTTTGAGCTTTCAGCATCAACTTCCGCTCCACGTCACCATTGTGCGTCTCTACCAGACGATTGAACTGATCAGTGCGACGGGCGATTTCGATGCGGTCGCTCACTCTCCCGTTCCAGAGCTCGGCGATCAGGGCGGCAGCGATTACTTCCTTCTTGTCGGCGGAACGCCACTGCAATAAGACTGCGGCGACCGCCGTCGTCAGCAGAAGAAGTGTGACGACGTTGGACCAGAAGTACAAATCCTCAACGGTCTGCTCCACTATGGCGTCTCTTCCAGTCTGCATCGAGGAGCCATAATCATTGCCGTTCGCGTTAATCTTGTCGAGAACGTAGTCGAAGAAACCCCGTTTACTATGGGTTGGCTGTGCAGGGGATGCGGGCGGCTGGCTCTGAATCTGTCCAAAGCTGGTTGATTCAAGAAGAAAAAGAATGAAGAAAAACGCCAGAAGTCGTAGCGCGAAGGGACGTTGCATGCTCACTCTCCAGAGGTAAAATCGAGCGACACGCCCGCTGTTCTTCTGCGGCGCTGTTTGCGGTTTTCGAGGTCTTTGAAACGCAGATTGACTCCAAGCTCAGGATCGATGTAACTGTGCATTTTCGGATATAGGCGCGGGGACAGACCTTCCAGACGGAAGCTTGGAGCGCGGCGAACATGGAGGTGTGCGTGGCGTGTACCCTCCCGGCTATCGACCATGAGGACCTCCATCTGGCCGACTGGAAGGTTCTTGATGTGCTCCTCCCGAGCACGCGTCTCCTTCATTTCGCTTTCACTCCCCGTTCCGGTTTCGGTGTACTTGGCAGAGAAGATTCCTGTTCTGCGGACCGCCAGGTTGCGCCGTTTCGTCGCGACCTTGGCCGAAGCTTTCAGAAACCACTGTGCTGTGTTCTCCTCTGAAACATTCATGATCATTTTCGTTCCCGGCGCCGAAGATACCTCGTCCGAAAACGCCTGGCTGACTCTCTGTAATTGGGGGAGACTTTGGAACGAAAATAGAAACGACACTCTGGCGCCGCGGGCGGTCTGAAGGACCTGAGTAAATCCGGGATAGGCAAAGGGAGCGAACTCATCGAGGATGACGGAGAACAGTGGTTCGTCCGCATCTCTGTCGGCAGGGGACTGCGCGTATCGTTTGCCAACCATCAGTTGAATGTTCTGTAGCAGGATTTTCCCCAATGCTTCTACCGCACGTTGATTGCGGTTTGTGTTGAGTGAAACAAAGAGGATAAGGTCGTCCTCAAAGACTTCGTCAAGTGTCAGCAAATCCTGGTAGGAGCCGGTCACAATCGACAGCTCATCCTCAAGGAAGCTCAGCAATTCATTCAGGAGTCCTTGAATCTTTTCTACGCGCTCACGGTCGGCGAATGATCGCTGCAACATGCGCACAGACATTTCGAAGTTGAGCCGCCTTTGCATCGAAATGTTCGGCAAAGTGATGAGTCGGGCCTTCGCAACCTCGATCTGCTCCTGGAGCACCTTTTCGTCGAGCGCCATTACGAGGACATCGTAGATATTGAAGAGCCTTCCCGTGTACTGCAAGATGCGAACGAGGTCAGAAAGATAGGCCTCCTGGTGGCCTTTGAAGAAATCCTCTCGCAGCCCGAACGATCGGAAGATAAAGTTGACATGTTCCTGGTAGGCGTCGTCGAGTGCGTAAAAAGGGTTGTAGCGCACAGACTCAGATGGGTGTGTAGGATCGAGGACGCGGAGATCCTGAAGCCGGCCGGCCGCCTCGATATGTGGTAGCAGCCGGTCCAGGAACTCGCGCTCGCCTTTGCCGTCGAAGATGATCATCGGCATCTTCCGCGAACCAAACCGCCGCTTCAGGTCCTGAGAGATGATGTTTTCGAGGAAGGTCGACTTACCGGCTCCGGTGCCGCCCACGATAACACCATGCTTCATTCTCACTGGGTCAGGCCACAACCAGGCTTCCTTGTGTACGTTGTAACCGAGCAACGTGGCGGCGTTCTGGTTGGCCTCAGCAGCGATCGACGCATCCTTTGATCCGGCAACGAAGAGCGGTGGATGCGGCCAGTTCGCCTCCCGCTTGGCCCTTCTGCCAACCAATTGCGCAACGACGAGACCACCTCCGAGGAACAGGATGGCGCAATACATGAAGATCTCCGCGCATTGTTGGTTGCGGAGATGCAACCGAGAGACCGCGACATACCAAACGAATCCGATCACGGCACAACCCATCAACATGAAGACAGCTACGAGGTCATGCGGTCCTTGCTGTTGAGGATGTGCCCGATCCGAATATGGGCTCATCGCGCTGCTCCCACAGTGAAGTAGAAGAACACCACCGTCATGGCAGCAATGAGAACCGAAATGAGGATCAAAAGAGGACTCGGCCTCCAGCGACCGCGTGCATCCAGAGGTTTCAGATCGTCGGACAGCGACCGAAGTAGTGCATCCCGCAGATTCGATTCGGGGTCATTGCCGTAGAGAGACCGGAGCGCGATACGCACTTCATAGGACGAAACATGCCCTAGCGCGTCCATGACTACAGAACGGCCTCAACCGTGAGCGGCCGGTCCTGGGCAGTGCCGAAGTTCAATTGATAGATCTGAGGAGGATTCCCTTGTGAACACTCGATGCTGACCACACCTGTCGTCTTCTGGCCTGGTGGAAGATCATGGCCGAGGGAATCTGCCTGGACGACGGTCAAGGTTGATCCCGGCTTCGTCTTGAAGAAGCCGAAGGTCTGCGCAGAAAGCTGATGGTTACGCAAACCCAGCAGAGAGATCGGAAGTTGTGTCGGCAGCGGAGCCGAGACGTCGGGGGTTGTTAAGCGAAACGGAGCATTTGACTGGTTGCTGATGGAGTAGCGGATATAGAGCTGGTCCTTCGAACGATATACCTGCTCGATATCGACCTGTACCTGGCCAACCGTGTGCTTTCCAGGGTCATGCGCTATATCCTGGACTCCCATCATGGCCTGAGAGAGGACCAGCGATGCGATCTTATGAATCTCTGCGTCTGTGGGCTCGGTAGAAGCGTGCGCAGCCATGTGAGTATCGGCCGGAGGTTCGTTACGAATGAGCACATCCATAGTGGCGAGCTGACCTGCGGGATCAAGCTCGTAGCTGAGCTGCCGCGACGCTGTCCACACGAAGAGGTTGGTTGAAACCTTCTCTCGGAGCGGCATGACGAAGATCTTATCGTCGTGACGCTCCACCTTGAAACTGTCCGGGTCGGCGACGGCGAGTGTCGTCACTGGCTCCCCAAATTGCAGAACGGTGAGGTGATTGAGCGATGTCTGAACGTGACAGATCTGGCTCAGATTGGTAGTCTGCGCCCCAGCAATCGCGACCGCGAGAGCAAAGGGGATGATAATGAGCGTCTTCATAGCGGCCTCCTCGGGCGCATGATCCAAAATGGAAAGGAGAAGCCAAGCCAGAGGCTTTAGCTTCTCCTTGCCGGTTAAGAGTGTTCGAGTGATCCCGGAACACTCGTGTTTTCGAAGATGAGCGAACGCTTCCCCTTGTACTGAAAGAGAAAGACCTTCTTCTCGCCATCGGGGCCTTCTGGATTGACGATGCGTTCAACGAGCCAGGCGCGTTGCTCACTGTCAAACCAGACGTAACCGTTGATGACCCTTGGAAGGCGTACTCGAACCCGCTGACCGCCGGTGACCTCTGCGAAGGTATCGACAACCTCTTGCGGAAACGATTGGAAGAGAACAGCGCCGGAACCTGTGCCACCAGTGACGACAGTGTTCATAGCCTGTGCCCATGCCCGTCGATTCTCCTCCTTGCCTTGGGCCCAATAGTGCACGAACAGGTGGAGCGAATTGAACTGATCTTTCGCATCTTGCTCGTGTTCCCAGAGCGCCGATTGTGCCTTGTTGCGCGCAATCACCGCGGACCGCTTTTGTTCCTTGTCCTCGCTCTTGCGCACGGCCTCCCATAGCGCCTGAGCGTTCTTCAGTTGCAGTTTGACCTCTTCCTCGCGCTGCACAATCCGGCTCGCAATATCTGCATAGATCGAATTGACCAGTTGGCACTCCTCGAACATCTCCTTCGTGACCGGTTCGCCAGAGAAGAGTCCGCGGAAGTCCTCGATCGACATCTTCTCTTCGAAGCTGCCGCCTAGTTCTCCAGGAAGAAAGCCAAGCTCCTTGCGTAGAACGTTGTAGAGCCTGCCAACCTTGTCTGTGTCCGCAACCTCAAGAAAGGCTGGTAGATCCGAGACCCTGCGCTCACGTTTATGCCTGAGCCAAGGGGCTTGTGCTACCTCTTTCCGGATTTCGCTGACCACAGATTCATCAATCCCGACCCGGTGTTTCAACGAGTCGAGTGCGTTTTGCAGTTGCTGGACGAGCTTGTAGGCCAGGTCTGGACGTCCCGCCGCAAGACACGAGGTCTTCAGATCGGTGATGGAACCGATACGATTCCCGCGTGCCTTCATCGCAACCAGGTACACATTCCACCAGGGAGATTTGGCCTTTTCGTGCTTCGTCTTTTCCTGCTGGAACTTCTCTCCGTACGCAACCCGTCCCGCAATAAACTTCGGGTACTGATCGGACGGCATCACGCAGATGGTGTCGAAGTCGAAGTCACCGCCATTCTTCTTCGCCGTCTCCGAATGAAGGATGTAAGTCCCCTCCATGCGAAGCTGACGCTCAAGAATGTAGGCCACGATCGTTTCGTCGAGGTCGGGCACACCTAACGCCTTTTTGAGCGCCGGGATGAGCTCGTCGTTGTTGACATGACGGACAGGCAGCAGGTCCTCTTGCATCCGAATGGGATAACGGATGCAGAGGCCGTGTTCTGCCGTCAACGATGTAATGGAAGTGTCCTGAGGTATCCAGTCCGAGGCCGAGAGAACTTTCCCGCGGTACTCGATCAGGACGCCATCATCCGCGAGAGCGAAGGATGGCAACTTCAGATCACCACCAGTGCAGGTACGAAATGCCCAACGTGCCAACTTTCGGTTCAGCTGATTTGCAACGTAGGGAAATTTGATGCTGGTTCCACTACGGTCAGCCAGAAGTACAGCTTCCGCAGGCTCCCATCCTTCCGAAGCAGGATTATTTTCCTGGTCCAGAACGTCAGGGTCAAAGCTGGCATCTTCGTCGATCGTCGTAACCTCAGACTTGCCGATCACTTCGAACAACGATTCGTAGTCACTTTCGTCCCAGGCTTTCCTCACTTTGCGAATCCGCTCGATCGCTCGAAGCATGATCTCGAACTGAAGGGCCTCGTCCGAAGCGTGTTCGATCAAGGTGTAACTCGACCCGAACTCCGATACGCGGGACAACTCCTTGATCCCGAGAATCGCTGGACCAGAGAACATCCTGCCCGATGTGCCCAGTTGCGGAAGGAAACGAACTCCGCCCTTGAGAGAAGGCTTGCAGGCACTCTCCGGCAGAATGATGTCGACCTCGAGCTTGTCAGCTACGCGATCGCTCATTGCCTTCAACGCACCTTTTGCCTGCTTTGGTTCGCGCGCATCGAATGCCAGCCGAAACTGACAAAACCGATTTGTGCCGGTCTTCAGCTTCCGGTAAAGGGATTCACGCACCCAGCCTCGGCAATCGTTGGTGCCAAGGTCGTGATCCTTGACGACAACGATGTTAAGGTCGGGCTCCTCCACCATCAGCTTGCAGTCGGAGACGAGGATCGCGAAGTACACGATCGCTGCCTCGGGCCAATGCTGAAAGCGCTCAGCAATCTGCTTCGCATGCGCCTGATCGACGAAGTAAAACTTGCCATCCTTCGCCGAACCACTCGCACCCGCGAGCTTGTAGTCGACCCCACCGTATACGAGCTTCGCCATGCGGTTTTCGACCACAGACTGCTCGTACGGCGTCAACTCATGCGGTACACTGACACGTGCTACCTGGATGCCGGGATAGATCTGCGCGAGGAGCTTTCCCTCGAGCGTATCCTTGCGGCCCAGTTTGCTTTGCTTGCGAGTCACTTCTCCAGACGCATCGATCTTCAACTCTAGGATGAGCTGGTTATCGATGGCCGTGTTCTGTGTCCTATTCGCTGTCATATTCTCCTCACTTGTCTGGCGTTTCCGACAAAGTGACAAGACTGGCTGACGCCGGTTGCTTGTCTCATCGCCTGGCCGCCCGGGTTAGGGGTGGGTGTGGACCGAACCAGGCTCGAGAGTGCAAACCGGGTCAGCGGAATTCCTCATCGCGCGTGCGACAAGGCGTCAAAGGAGGCCTACAGGGACCGTTTTCAGGTATGTTTCCTCTTTGAATCCGTGCTGACCTTTGGCCCTACTTAGGTATGGGCCGCTTCACCAAGATTGGAGATCCTCCTTGCATCTCTGCCTCCGCCTTATAAGCGAGGACGGAATAGATGATTCCGTCCTTCGACTGAAACGCTTTGATAAGCGCGTCGCCCTCGCTGGGAACCTCCAGTCCCAGCTCGGGTTTCGCGACCGTCGATCCATCCTTGGCCAGGAAGTATCGAACGACCTCTTCCGTCTGCTGGCGCGCTTTGCGGCCCCGTTTCGGCTCGCCAGCCGTTCCAGCGTTCGGCTGCGTCTCAGGAACTTTTGCTGCAGTCTCCATCACTGGTCTCCTTTCTTTCTGGCTTCATCACGACCGAGAAGGGCGTCCGGCGCGGAAAGGATGCGGTCTCGACGTTCGCCGTCGATGGGACGTTCGTTATACTCCGCGATCCAAAGCCCATCTGGGTTTGTGTCGGATCTACGGTCCGCAATCAGGCGCACGCGGTACTGGTTTACAAAGTGGTCGGTCGATTCGGTCCCCTTCGAAAGATGGTGGACATCCTTGACGCCGAACACCAGATAGGTGAGGGGCTCGCCCGCAACCGCGTCCAATTCGCGCAGATGGAATACCGACTCGATCTGATCGTCATCGATCTTGCCGCGCGTATTGTCGTCAGTCATCGCCTTGATTGTGTCGGCGCGCAGGTTGCGGGTCATCATATTGAGGCTGTCGGCCCAGCGTTCATCGACATCGGCGGTCGAATAGTTTAAGTAACTCGTAAGGAAGCGCTTCACGAAAGCCTCATCGAGAAATTCGTCCGTGCCTGCTGTTGCGGCATCGCTGACGCCACCCCTTACCGATTTACCAAGGACCATGGCATCGCCATTGGGGCCGATGCGGATGACAGTTGGCTGCTGTAGCCGCACAAAGATCGCGAAACCGATCGCAAGCAGCGCAACGGGGACAGTCAGGAAGGCGAGCAGCCATGCTTTGTTCGCATTTGCCTTGAGCGCTCCGTCGACTTCATAGTATTTCGGCGCTGCCGCCGCAATTCGATCTACTGTCACCGTATTGGTCTTCATGAATCCTCCTGTCGTTATTCGGAACCCCTGGTCGCGTTGCCTGCCAAAGTGCGTGTTGTTATGCGCGCGGCATGATAGGCACCCCAGGTGCCAAGGTTGTAGCGGTGAACACTTGGCCCTTTCTTCGCCATCGCGGTTGGCCGCATACCACCTCCCGCCCTGCCGCTAACACCGATGGACGATTCGCCCCTAACGCTTGAAATCCCAACGTTGCTGTGCGCTACATCCGCAGCAGAGTCCGAACTCTCGTCCCCCCCCATTGCATCGCTGAGAAAGCCTCTGATCTGCTCGGCGTGACCCTCCGCGGTAGGCTCGCTACCGTAGGAAGGGAAACCGCTCTTTGATTCACTGCTTGCAGAGGTGGCTGCCCTGGGAGACTGCTGGGGTGGCGCCGGTTGATGGGCACCGGCCGATGTTGTTAGTGGTCGAGCCGAGCCGGCGCTTGCACCCGCACCCGTTGAAGACGCCCCTGCAGGACTTCCGGTACCCGCGCCACTTCCTCCGGCAGCCAATCCTGCTGCTGCTCCCTCTACAGCTGCAGCGCCTACAGTCAGAGCCGTTACGGCTGTCCCTACCATCGCAGCGGCGGTACTTCCTACATCGCCGCTCACGATCCTCTTAGCAATAAACGGGATGATGGCAATCGACAGAGAGTAGATGATGCTTGCCGCACCGATCAGGAATGACCCCTCGAGATTTCCCAACCCTCCCAGGAAGTTGTTCTGGTTGAGCATTTGCCCGACCTGGCCCATCTGGACCGCGCTGAGCAGAGCACCAAAACCTCCATACAAGATCGGCCACGCATTCCAGATGAAGACATTTTCGACATACGCCTTGGCAATACGGTTTGTCGCTCCAAGCGGCATGAGCGCAATCACGATCGGGCCAAAGATATACAAGACCGAACCATAAAAAATGTAGAAGAAACCGAAGATCGCGATAACGAATGGATAGAGAATATAAGCGACCAGAATCAGGAGACCGTCGATCAGACCAGCCATGGACCCTGTGACGAGTCCCCACATCTGCTGAACTCCATCCTGGCTGTACTGGGTACTGATATCGGTCTTCCAATTGTCCAGAAGATTGCCGAAGCCTGTTGCGTTGCCAATCCAGTTTCCTCCATTCACAAAGCCCTGGTTGACCGTGGTAAAGATGGCGCTGTAGTTCATCACGACGACGGCTGTAACTATGTATTTGATAAGGCTGGGTCCCAGTCCGCGCACATCGCCGCCGTGCAAGGCAGATTGGTAGACCTGCCAGAGAAAACCAACGAGAAGTATCACGTAGGCGACGTCTTGCATGCCGGAGGTGATGCTCGTGGAGTTGATTCCTGACACGGCCTGCGTCAAAAAACTCTCAAACAAACTCAACTGCGTCCCCTGAAAGAATGCGAGAGCCGCGATGCCGGAATGGATGTGAAAGATCGAAAGCATCATGATGGTCTCACTTGCTGGTCAGCGCTCCCGTGATGAGGCCGTTGTTGTTTGTGCTGTCTGAGGTCGCGAGTTTCGCAATCTCGCTTTGGTTGGCCAAGTCGATGCTGCGGGTTCTCATCAACTCGGCGAGAGCCTCCTGGGTATATGCGTTGGCACGCACCACCCACACATCAGCCTCTGCTTCAACAATCGGAGCGCTGCCGGGGGCGGCCTGCTGGATCTGCTGGCCCATCTGGGTCGCCTCAGTGAGTTCAGCCTCCGCTAGCGCGTCGATCTGGAGCGCGCGCTTCATCGCATCCTGAGCCTGAGCGTCCGTCATGTCGGTCATCGTCCGGACTTGAGGCGACGCCGAGTTCTGCGCCATCACTACGCCATACACCGATTGATACTGGGAAGACACGGTCGGCACATTGCTCGCGTTGCGAGAGAGCAGTGTGGTCTCGAGGCTTTGCGACTGCGGCAAGGTGGCGCTTGAGACGCTCACATGAAACATGTTGTTGATGTTGCTGAACTGGCCTTCGAGCTGTGTCACCGAGCTCTTGGCCTGATTGATGACCGTCAAGGGATACATCACCTGCTGTTCGTAACTGGAGATGCTCTGCTCGGATTGGTTGATGGTCTTGAGAGGAGCCGCCATATAGGTGCTCATAAGCGACTGCATTTTCTGCAAGGCCGCTATGATCGCTGCCATGTCGATACCGAATTGGCCGTTCGCACGAGTCGGCACGATGAGCGGCAGGGCAAGCGCCACCATCGCCGTCTTCAAGAGGGTTGGCCGATACCAGGGCCGCCGAGGCTGAGTGGCTTCGATGTCAGGCGCCCTCTTAGCGGGCTCCGGTTGTTCTTTACGCCGCCAGAACAATGGTTTACGCAACTTGGTTGGGCTTTTCTTCGAGTCCGTCATAGCGATTCTCCTCAATGGCCGGTAAGTGCTCCGGTGACCATACTGTTGATCCCACCGGATGCGGTGTTCCTACTCTTCACGAGCGCGTTGTCATGGGCGATACGGCCTGCCTCTTGACGTAGCTCTGCCGCAAGCATCTTTTGGATGAAGGCCTGACACCGCAGATTTGCGACCTGGGCCTCTGCCGTCAGATACGGATTGGAGCCCGGGGTACTCGTGGCTACCTGATTCTCCATCTGATTTGCGGCCTGCAGGGTGGCGTCCTGGCCTTGGTCGGCGATGAGCGTGGTTTTGAGATTCTGCTGGCCCAAGGCGTCATCCATGTCGATCATCACGCGGTCCTGCGGCGAGGCTGTGTTCACTGCTGGGATAGCTCCATAGTTGGCCGTAAAGCTCGTCTGCAGCGATGGGATCTGAGTCGTGAGGCGGCTGTGGAGAAGGCTTTCAAACTGCTGAGGACCAGCCAAGGTCGCGCTAGAGAATGGCGTGTTGAAGATCTGGTTCATGGCGCTTCGATAGGTGTTGATCGAGTTCGAGACGAAGCCTCTCGCCTGGTTGATTGCCGCAAGCGGCCACACTGTCGCCTGATAGAGCTGCTGGACTTGCTGCTGAATCTGGTTGATTGCCTGAAGCGAACTCCCCATATCGCTTTGGATCGAACTGAAGATCGAGTCGAAAATGCCGAGGAACTGTCCGTGGGCCTGTCGCGGTACTGCCAAACACGACTCCGCAACGAGGACGGTTATCATGGCTCTCTTCTTCCAACGAGATTGCTTCAATGCCGTTGGCATTGAGGATGGCTCTGCGTCGGGGGGCAGGTGACTGACGAGTTGCTCGGTCGTGGGTTTGATGGCTTCGTTCATTTGGATATCACCTCCTGCATCTGTCCGGAGACTTCTACGGAGAGGGGAGGAATCTCCGCGAGTCCGCGCGGATATCGCGAAGCAAGCGCTTCGTACGCTTGGATCAAAGGGAGTTGCAGGTGTTGGTTTAGCCACCATCTCCGATAATTGCGCTCACGGGCATAAGTCGTCGTGATCCAGTAGTCAACTGCGCTCGGAACAATCCGAATCGCATGGGTGGACTCAGCCTTCTCGCCAACCGCAATGAGGAACTCCGCGCTATGGCCTTTCTTCGGGTGAGCGAATGTCTTGATCTGGTTGAGTGCTGTTTGATTGAGGTGGACGTGGTCGCGCAGCGCTGTCATGTCGCCCGGCTGTTTGCCGATGATCTTGGTCGTTGCGTTCTTGACGATGCCGGCCCCGTGCTCGTTCGGACGATCCGGCGTGCCTACGAAATCTTCTGGCGTCTGGCTAATACCCCACACGCTGGCATTGCGCTTCCGAGCCGTGCGAAAGAGCTGGACAACAACGCTCGCCAGAATCGGGGATTCGAGCAATGCCCAGCACTCGTCGAGCAGCACAATACTCGGTTGTCCGGTCGATCCAGACGCCCGATAAGTTGCTGTATGAGCGATGAGCAGACTCATGGCCCGTTCCAGACGCGGATCATCCTTCAGCTTTTCCACGTTGAAGTAGAGCCAAGGATTGTTCAACTGAACGGTCGTTGGCCGGTCGAAGAGGCGCGCATAGGGCCCTTCATCCACCCAGGCACGGAGCTTCGTCGAAGCCATCTGGGCCATCGCGTTGATCTTCTGATTGCGGTCCCGGTCCTGCCAATGCGCCAGTTCCGCCGCGAGGTCTCCGAAAAGCGGGACCGGGTTCGAGGTCTTCGCGCTGCAGCGCTTATAGGTGGAGGCAATCGCTTCGAGCAGGACGCTGTCGAGCAGGTCGATGTCCAGGTCGGGAGGTGTGTTCTCCCCAAGCATGTGCCGAGTGAGATTCTTGAGGAACGAAATCTGGTCGTTGGAGGGCTTGGTCTCTCCTCTCGTAAGATCCCAGGGGTTGATGGTCTGGTCGCTGTCGAGCGACATCTCGATCATTTCGCCGCCCATGAGTTCTACTAAGGGTTGATAGGAATCGCCGCGTTCAAGTATGGAGATGAGAGGATTGCCGCGGGCCGCCATCAGCAACATCTGCTGCGCAGCGAGAGTTTTGCCGCCGCCGCTCTTGGCCATCAGCAGGCCGTTCGCGTCGGAAAGGTCAGGATCGAACATCGAAAAGGGGATGAGCTGCCGATAGGGTGTCTCAAACAAGATCAGGGGGCTACGGCGAGTCCCAGTCCACGGCATCTCGACAGGGACAAGATCGGCAACGTTGGACGTGAGCATGTCCTGGTCTCGCTTGTCTGGCTCGGCCATACCGGGCAGTGTCCCAAGAAAGATGCGCCGCTTCGCAATCGTCTCCATCACCCCCTTCGCACCATTCATATGCGTGAAGGCGTTCAAAACCTCCTGCGTTCGATTCGCAAGCTCGCGTTCAAAGCGTTCCAGGTCACCAAGGGTGACTGCCTGCTGTGAGGTCCGCACGACGACAGATAGGCTGAGCTTTGCCGTCTTGAGAGAAGAGGAGATAATGTCCCGCTGGATCTGTAAGAGCTGAGCCTGCGCTACCTCGGCTTCAGGATTGGATTTAAAGTTGCCATTCGCGTCCTTCTGCGCGGCGGTCATCTTCTGCAGGCGCTTCTTATACCCCTTGAGCACCTTCACTTGATCGGGGATGACGACCTGTCCGCTGATGACCACAGGAAAACCGAGGGTAGAGAAGTTCTGCAACATGCCGGGGAATGTTGCGTCAGGCAGCTCTTTGAGACTCACGACGGAATAAAGATATCCATCGATGTTGATGTAGCTCTCGGTCTCATTGAGGATGCTCGACTGCGTTGCCTGCTCTCGTGCGCTGCGATACTCGAACATCTCGTCGCCAGGCACATATGGACGACGGTCGCGCCTGGACGGGTGCTGGGAATGCTTAAGTTCCTCGAATAACCCCTGCGTCGATAATCTCCTGGGACCTAGATTGGCTGCCTCCATCGATCCCTCGATGCCCCGGAGTATCGACTCGAATTCCGCTAAGTAGTTCTCATGCTCCCTACGGGTCCGCTGGATTGCCTTCTTCTGGCTCACGGTGAAGCCGCCAAGCTTCCGGTTCTGCTGTGCGGAGTGGTACAGCTTGGCGTGGGTGCGCGGGTCCCACACGAGATAGATATGGAGACGATTCTCGAAGTAAAAGCCGTTGTGCTCCTTTTCCATCCACATCCTCATCCGATGTGCATCGAGCGCCATGACCTCCGGCTGTTCGCTGCGCTGTTGCTGGACGTAGCTGTCGAGGAGGTCGCCAAGATGCTCCGAGATCTCATAGCGAAACTGGAGCCGCATGCTGACGTCGGGAACGCTGCGAAAGAGGGCTTCGAGCATGGACTTCGTCTGGTTTCGGTCGCCGTCGGTAGCAAAGTAAGCAAGGATGCCTCGTAGTTCATAACCAGCCACGAATGACCCATTGGTGCGCACCATCACGTTGTCCCCAGCGGGCAGGTCGCGCAGGGGCAGTAGTTCGCAGACAGCAGGCGACTTGAGCCTTTTCTCGTGCTGCTCGTAGGTCATTGGCATGGTCTTAATCCTTCCCGCGCCGCCTTCGGTTCGACGCCTCGTAGTCCTTGTTCTGCAATTGGAGCAAGTGGAGCGAAGTCCTCATGGAATCGGGCTGCGAAGAGGACACTCGCAAAGACTGCCCGGGCTGCTTCGAGGTCGAGATGTACGTCGACTAATCCATCTCGTGTCCTCTCAATCGAAGCTTGCATAGGTCACTCCTCGTCTCCGGCGATGTAACTCTGCGTCAACTCCGAATCTCGTTCAAGTGCGCACCATGCTTTCGGAGAGAAGAATGAGCGGACCAAATCTGTGAGGTAACCACGGGGTCTGCCGTACTTGAACAAGATCAGGAACGGGAAGGCCAACGCCGGGACAACGAACTCCATGAAGATGTTGAGCGGCATTCCAAAGACATGTGCGGTGTCTCCAACGAAGTGCGCCAGCAGGTTCATCAGCGCGGCCAACGCAAGCACAAGAATCAGGTCTTCGAACTCAAGGCCCAGAAACGACACCTTCGTATTGAGGTTGCGATGAACTGGCGTCAAATCGAGACTCATGGACCTACCCTCCGACTCCGTGCGCTTGTGTTACCAGCGATTCGGCCAGTCGCATCATGCCCGAAACCATGAGGGCAGCGACCGCGGCGACGAACTTCCTGATCCAAGTCGAACCCGGATAGATCTCTGAGACCACACCGCCCATGTGCAGGGCCATCGCCGCCAGTTGCGTCAAGGCGAACATGGGGAGGATCACGTTGGCCGTCCAGTTGACCAGGCTCATGCTTGCCATCCAAAAGGCGTCAGCATTGGTGGGACCGGCGTTCTGGACGAAGCCTTCCAAAGCGCGAAGCATTCCCGAACACATCAACGACGCGAACCCTCCATAGAGGAGGTGTTCGAAGGGGCTGCTCTTGCTGTAGCGATAGACAGCGCCCGCAAAGAACATCCCGGCCATCGTCGGCATGATCGTGTTCCCGGCCCAGGATGCGAGGTTCGTGATTGCGCCGTTGAGACTCATCGTTGGCTCCTCATGCCGCCATGGCTTGAAAGAGTGTGAGGAGACCGCTCACACTCAGGAAAGAGATCGCTGCAAAGACCAACCGCGTCCAAGGTCTGTGCCTGACAAAGTTGATGACTGCTCCTACACAGGCAAGTCCGGCTGCTGCCGGCATGATCTGCCCCACCAGGTAATTCCATAGGGAGGCAAGCATGTCGGTTGTCGCATACTGGCTACCGTCGTTCCATCCCTGCATGAGCTGCATCGTCGCGGACAGCGACATCAGGAAGAGAGCGGCTACGATCGAAGCGAGAGGATTCTCCCCTCCGGCTCCATCGAGGCAAGCCTTGAGAACGAAGTACGCTGCCAGGACCGGAACGAACTTCGCGACAACAATCTGGTTGACGAAGTTCGTAAAGATCGTTTGCATGCTCGCGAGCCAACTCGTGCCGATCGACCCGCTCCCCGACGGGACCGTGATGCCTTGCGCCGCAATCCAGGACAGAAGTTGCGGGAGCGTCAGAAAGACGACAGTCCACAATATCCACTTCCCAACTCTTCCATTGACATGGAAGTTCGTTCCTCCTTCATGCCGCAGGCTCACTCCCGCCGCTGCCAGCGTACAGAACGCAGCGGGAACGGCGAGACCAAGCAGCAACTGAAGGAGGTCCGAAAGGAATTGCGGCACAGGCATCGCGGGCTCCTTACTGAATGCCTTGCGCTTGCATGATGAAGCCCTCGGCCATGCGACCGAGACCGGAGATGACCATGAGAGCCACACCGGTCACTCCCCAGCCCATGTATCCACGGCCGCTCTTGAAGTGCCAACCAGCGACGCCGAGGCAGGCGACGGCGATCACCGGAGCGATGACATTGCATCCCCAGTTCACGATGTTGAGGACAGTGCCTTCAACGGTCGTCGCTTGCTGGCCCTGTACAGCCTGACCGAACTGCGGAGATGTTCCCAGGTTCTGTGCAGTCGCAGCGAGAGGCGCCACAAGGTTACCTAAGAGGATGAGAGCCAGAGCGATCATCAGGGCCACGCGGACCCCATTGCTCTCTTCTGGACGGTGGATGACAGTTGCGATTGGTATGGCGGACACTTCGGAGCGTCGCCAGAAGGCTGGTGCGGTTCTCATACGTTTTCTCTCCTGGACTCGGCTGCTCTTGGCCTCCGCGTCGAAACAGAGAATGTGGCGAAATGGAAACTCGGTCAAATGTCCAAAACAACGATCTGGAGGGTGGATTGTGAAATATCTTCAGTCGTTCGTTCGATTTGGATCAGTAGAGATAAGGAGAGCAATCTGGAGGAAGAAGTGTCCCAGTTTCCGGATTGGCTCGATACAGGACAAAGAGCTAAAATCTTCATCTGTCAGGAATTCTGAGCCTGCCGCGGAGAGTCGCCAGGTTCAAGGACGACGAAAATGGCATCTGTTCATCTACAGAACCCATATCGATGCGATCAGTGCGGAACTCCAGATATAGTGGCGGTCCCTCTTCTGTATCAACAGGGAACGCGAACGTATTCCGGCACCTTTCATCACGGAAGTAGTCAGTCATACTCCGCGCAAGTGGCAGCACCGCCGCAGCCTCGGAATTATGCGCGCCCCTTCTTTCTATGGGGATTCGCGATCTACGTCGCCTGCTTTTTGGTGTATGGTGGGGTCAGTGCGCACTTCAAACACCCGAACGATGCGAGCTTAGCATCGCTAGTCGCGTTTTTTCTGCTCATGGGACTGGCATGCCTATTAGGTTTGGTGTTCAACCTTCGTAGAATTTCCCGCTATAACCGGGAGGTCTACCCGGGGTTCCGTTGGGATTGGGAACACACTTATATGTGCCGTCGCTGTGGAAAGTTCCAACTTATTCCCTCCTAACCGACCACCGCATGATTCTAGGGACCCTGAAGAATCCGCGGTCATTTTCTGGGATGCCATTCAGTCTCCAGGCCAATATGGATATCCCAGAAAACAGCCTATTGGTCATACGCCCCAAGCGCATATTGGGTAATCGGGCTCTCGTGTAGTGATCATCTGCAGCGTTCCTTGCTCAGGCCATAATGGGCAAGAGACCTGCAATTGCTTGACTGCGGAGTGGGACATACGGCCTAACATTGGCTCAACTGCGGAGTGGGACATGCGTGCTGACATTGGCTCAGCTGCGGAGTGGGACATACGGCCTGACATTGGCTCAACTGCGGAGTGGGACATTGGGACTGGCATTTGCCCGAATACAAAAAGAGCTCCGCGGATCGGTTTTTGATCGAGCGCGGACTAAGACGTTGAAACGAGTCATACTGAGTCAAGAATCGATCGGCGGGAGCTATTTTGTTTCAGAATAGTTGGGCCAGACCATCAGCGGTTGCTTCAGGGTTATTCTCAGGACTCGCTGTCCCGATGTTTTCGGCAAGTCGCTCGCGGAGCATGTCACCCTCCGAGAACGCTGCGCTGTTGTTGTTGCCGGCGATCTGTCACCGATCTTCCTTCTCGAATTCGAACCTGTTCTGCCCAAGATAAAGCGAAGTCAGGCGGGGTGGCATTGTGGATCACAGCAAGTTCGTCAATGTGGGGAATATCTTGCCTCACCTCCACGGTGAGGCAGCCGGAGCGATCGGTGCCCGAAACAGGTTTTGGGTAAATCATTTCTGCTCGGTTACTACCTCACTGTATTTTCCTAGGCTCGGAGCATGGAAAAGCCCCAGCCGGGAGGCGGGGGCTTAAGTGAAAGGAGAACAGCGGTTGACTAAGGAGTTGCGGAAGTCACTTTATGAAGTTGAGCCTGATTCTCCTCATGCTTCGTGAAGACGATGTAAATCTTTGTATCGGCCGGTACTGAGACGACAATGCGGCTGTTCGCGTTCAAGTTCATGACCTCCGAATCACCCGCTGTCCCGATGTTTTCGGCAAGTCGCTCGCGGAGCATGTCACCCTCCGAGAACGCTGCGCTGTTGTTGTTGCCGGCGATCTGGGCGAGGACGGAGCCCATTCCAGAAGCTGCGCGGACGAGAAAGTTCTTGCCGGTGTTTTTGCCCGAGACGTCTCCCCTAATTGGTCCGAGGTCAAGACCGGTTCCGATGGCCTCAATCTTCTCTCGTGCCCCATCCAGTAGTTCAATCTCGTCAAACTTCACGCTGACGAGTCCGCTGCGGTCAGCCTGCTGGAGTTGTCCGTAGACGCGTGCTCCTGCGGGGATAATGACCTTGTCTCCGACCGCATAGGTGTATTCCACGATCGCGACCACGGGAGCCTGCACGGCGCTCGAGATCTGAGTTTGAAGCTTCGCCTGGATACGGGTTCCCGGCGTCATCTCGAGCAGGGACGCGACGATGTCATCAGAGCGGGTCGTGGTCGTCGCAGCCTGGCTTTGAGCTTGGCTTCGAACGAAGACGAGCGACGGCTCCTTGAGAGCGTTTTGCTGTTGCTGGGTTTGCGAGGCCGATGCAGGGGTAGCTTGGCCGTAGGGTTGCGGATCTTCCCACTTCTGCTGAGTGTCCGCGAACGATGGAACGTTGCCTAGAGAGCTCACCGCTGTCGTCTTGGCCACAGTGGGCCCCTGAGTAAGATCAGCGCTTGCATTCGTGGCCACACGTCCACCTAAAGTCCGGGTGCGCCGGATGTCGTTGGGGCCAAGTTGTCCGCTTGAATTGTCGGGAGCAGGGAGGCGAACGGTCTCCATAACAGGGGTCACGCTGCCTTGCGAGTGCTGCGTCGACTCCTGCTTCACCCCCTGAGCAGGCTGAATCCCGGCCGTCCGCTTTTTCGGAGACTTTCCGACGATAGCCGTGAAAACAAAGAAGAGCACCGCAATCCCCAGCCCGCAGCCTAGCAGGAGGAGCTTGTTTTTGCCTATTCCATCTGTTCTCTTCGCCCCGAACCGGGTCGCAAGATTTGGCGACGCAACCGGTGTCCATCCATCTTTGCTCCCGGGAGCAATTGAGTCAGCTGTCGCAGCTTGTGGCGTCGTCTGCAAGTCTGCGGGTTCGATCGACTCATCAAGCTGCATTGGTAGAGTTCGGCTGCCGTTCCTGTTGGCATTCATATGCATCGCTACCGTCCTTTCTATTGCCCATAGCCCTGGATGGGAGGTGTGAACGGCAGACGAATCAAAATCGGCTGGTCTACCTGGTCTGCTTGCGCGATCTGGAGAAACAACTTCTCCGTCGATTCTTTGAAGTTGGGGCGGTCAAAGACGACAACTCCGTCGGCGCGGCCGCCGGGCTCGAGTCTGGTCTTACTCAGCTTGAAGATCCGAATCTCGAGTTGATCGGAGATGATGCCCCTGCCTTCTTTTTTCTTCTTCTTTTCGAGCTTGCGTCCGGTGATCTGAATCTGCGGCGGAACGATCTCTACGGGTTGATCTGAGCTGTTGAAGACGGAGTAGGCGATGACCGTTTCGTTGTTCCACTGCCGAACATCACCGATCGAGGTCTCGATCTGTTTGCCGTCCCACTTCGTCCATTTGGGCGCGTTGATACGTTTCTGCTGTTCGAACTCCTGATCAAGAGCCGATGGGACGACAGAAATTGATAAAGTCTGCTCATCCGTTGCGTTTGGGTGACTCCGCGTGTCCGCGAGCTTCGGAGAGACGGGCGAGGGCGCGTCCGAGTTGATCAGGAAGCTCCGCGAGGCTCGGTACTCGATGAAGAAATCAATCGGTTGCGAGTCACCCTTAGCTATACCGTCACTCATCAACTCCAAATTCACATGCTGACCGGACTTGGTCGCGATGAGAAGGTTGGACTGCGCAGGCTCCTTCGTGATGGGCTTGATGTAGATGTAGTCAGCTTCCCCTTCGCTGTGCTCGGCCTTGAAGGATCCGGGACTTCCCAAAATAATCGAGGTCACTTCCTCCGGCATACGAATGGTCGATTCAAATTCGGGTCGCAGATGCAGGATGGTTATCTCATGTGGATCGATGGTGATCGTCGCAACGCGTGCGCTTGTCGGTTGGTCCGTTGCATAGATCCGCATCGGAAGCAGGATGGCGATCGGGATTATCCAGCGTAGTCTCATAGTGTTCATCTCCTCGGCGACCTCGCAGCCGCACTCTTCCGGATCATGTATTGCCGTCGCACGGCCTGGACGTAAGCGATCACATCAGGATTGCGATAGTTCAGTTGCTTCTGCCCGATCCACCGGTCGCCGGCGTAGTAGGCGGCCACGACCAAACGCAGATCGCCATGGAACTCCCACATCAGCGTGGTGACATACCTTGTCCCTGCGGCGATGTTCTGATCGACATCGAACGGCTGGTAAGCGCCGAAACGCCTGGCCGTCGCCGGCATCAGCTGCATCAACCCCATGGCACCTTTGCTCGAGACGGCATCAGGATTCCATCGCGATTCGACGTCAATGAACGCGGCGATTAGCTCCGGCTCCACTCGGTAGTAAGTTGCGTAACGCTCGACGCATCGTTCTGCATTGGAGGGGGTTGGTTCAGCACACGCCACTCCGCTCAGCATGAGGAGAAGTAAGGGAAGCCAACATTTCATCGTTGTGGCCCTCCCGAGAGCGCTATCTTCTCCGCAAAGCGCGCGCCGTCGTCCAGTAGACTCTTGAAGCCTTCGCGCAGGAGCAGGTGACGTCGGTCCTTTTCCGTCTTCGCCAAGAAGGGCAACAGAACATCACGAAGGGCTTCGGTCACATGGTCAGTTCCGAGCAGTTGTAGTGCATTGGCAAAGTCGATCATCTCGGAGACGGACGGGGGTTTTTCGAGCGAATAATTCCGAAAGGAGAGAGCAATGCCTGCCATCTCTCGATGGAATTCGGCATCTGCGTGGGGCGTACGGCTGGCGATGATGTCCG
Source organism: uncultured Acidobacteriaceae bacterium (assembly GCA_964246195.1). Lineage (GTDB taxonomy): Bacteria > Acidobacteriota > Terriglobia > Terriglobales > Acidobacteriaceae > Edaphobacter. Next base: position 27,095 of record CAXTPY010000001.1, read on the forward strand.
CTTCCCGCTCTGGCGTCGGGTGTTCGACGCGTACGTAGAGACTGCGCCTCCGAATTGGATCGCCAAGCCTGCGCTCTTCATTGCTGGTGAGCACAACGAATGGAATACTCTTTGCTTCCACGGTGCCGAACTCAGGAATGGAGAGCTGCCAGGCGGAGAGGATTTCTAACAGCATTGCTTCAAAACCGTCGTCTACCTTGTCAAGTTCATCGATGAGCAGGACACAAGGCCGTTCGCATTCTAGCGCCCGCATCAGGGGTCCGGGGCGGAAGAAGTCCCGTCCCTTCAGACTCCCTTGGGCCGCCTGCCAGCTCTCGTGCTGCCCCTTGGAGAACTCCATGTAGAGTCGTTGCAGCCCCTCATCGAACTGCCCGATCGCCTTCTCTTCGGTCACACCGCGATAGCACTGCAATCGCTCTACATGCGTGTCAGCTGCGGCCGCAACTGACAGCGCCAGTTGCGTCTTCCCACTGCCGGCTGGCCCCTCTAAAAGAAGGGGCTTCCGGAGCTTGGCGGCCAGGAAGACGACCTGGATCATCACGGGATCAATAAAATAGCCCGTCGAGGCCAGTTTCCGGGATAGGTCTTCGAGCGAATCAAACATTGCTGTCCCTCCGCAGACCGGAGGGAGCCGTAAGCGAGTCAAACGCGAGTCTTTCGCTTCGTTCTCGAAGGGTCTGGCGCAGGTCATACGCGACCTGAAGCCATATCACAGCCGCGGACGCAACCCAAAGGCAAAGAAGCCCAAGCAGGACGGTCTTGGCGAATATATCTGTCGCGAATGCCTTCCAGATCACAGCGCAGTAGTAGTCGCATGCAGCCACATCAACCATTGTGAGTACAACTGCGATGGCTAATCGTTTTGCCCACCTTCTCATGAACCCTCCTCCTAACGCGGACCAAGAATGGGGCGATTCCAAAACTCGGTCAAATTTCCGAGTTCGGCGCCTGTGGAGCGGGGAACTAGGTTTTCTATATTGATCAGGACAGTCCTTGCAGACGTCTATGGACACGCTGTGCGATCCGCTCTGGAATTCGCAAAGAGGTGTAACCTCGCCTCACTTTGGTCCGCTGGTGAGTGATCGTGATCACTCCCGGCTCTTTGATGAACAGACGCCGGATCGTGCTTTCGCTGAAAAACCAGAGTTTCGATAGCTGGGCAACGGTATAGTGCCTCTCAAATGCCTGGAGACCGGCCGATTTCTGCTGTGGCTCGGGACCGGTAGAAACGTTCAGGATGTTCTGTCCTAGTTCCATGGGGCAACTCTCCTGATTCAGATAGCGCGGATCGGAGGACCAGTGTCGTCCGAAGATTTCTGCGGCACCGTCGGAATCGCGCGACTCAGATGTAGATCGAGCCCAAAATTCGGTCAAGCCAGTCCGTCACAGCGGAGCGAATGGAAGCCAGACACGATTCAACGTCGTGGGTCGCAGAGGATGGCGGCTTCAGAGGTGCCTTTAGGACGGCAGCCGCGACGGAGGAAGGAGAGCGTTACGTAGAATATCTGTGAGGGCTTGTATAACAGGCTTTGAGGAGATGGCCGGTTGGGTGACGAATCGACAGCGCGTCCGGCAGACACTCCAGGCTTGAATCGCAGCCATGAGCATAAGGAGGCATTGCGCCGAGCTGAAGGCGTACAAGAAAGTGAGAGGCGTGCTCGGATGGTCGCCATGCTTTACGAGGAAGAGGCCGAGCTGGACTTTATCTACGCCTTCGAGAAGACAAGGTACCTGGTGCTGAGCGGGTGCCGGGATGAGTGGAATGACCCTCAGCTGAAGCAATGGGACGGTTATCTGCGAGAGTATCGTCGCCGCGTGGCCATGGAAGGCCGCACCATCGAACTCTGCTTTAAGCTGAATCATGAAGCGGGGCACTCGGAATTGAGTGAGCAGAGGCGATTGGCGGCGTCCGAGTTCGGGATTGCTGTGGATTCCGCTCACGAACGCGGAATCAGCTCATTTGCCGTCGAGCAGATTCTCCGTGAAGTGTGGCTGGATGCAGTCGTCAAAAGACCGTCAGGCACTGAATGGGATCCGACCGATCACCATCGCTTCGATCATATCGACATGGCTCCCATTCGAAATCTCTTCAACCAGGTCCACGACGGTCTGATTCAGTGTGCCCGGAGTGTTTCAATCGGTTCCTTGATCACGAAGCGCATCGAGAAGATCAAAGCGGCGCGCGCGACGGCCGATACGTGGTTCGGGAGGGCGCCGGCTCCAGGTCAGGAGGGAGATCGCGAGAAGCTCTTTGTTCTTGAAGAGATCCATCACGCGGTCTCGCAAAGTGAACAAAGAGGCGTACCGCAGGATGTGGTCGAGTCGATGTTGCTGCGCTCCTGGGTCCGCATGCTCGTCTTCAATGAACATGAAGACGAGCAGTTCTTTCAGATCCTCGACCAACACTGGAACGAGGTCCACGCGGCGTTTCAGCTTCAGATGACAAGTCACTCCGGTCGACTCGTTCAATAGTCTTTAAGCGCTTCTGCGTTTTCTGGCTGGAGTCACTAACTCTAATCCCCGCTGTTTGACTGGTGAGCGTGAAGCTCTGGGAGAGCTGCTGTCCGGCCCCTTACCTGAGGGTTCGCCTACCTTCCACGCGTTGCGCACACTCTGCTGGAGCTGGAGTTGCCTTGCTCTAACAAACGGTGAGTAGTGCCTCTCTGTCACCTTCACCGACGAATGCCCGAGAAGCGTCGAGACCTGATCGATAGGAACCTCGGCGAGCAGCATCTCGACAGCAAAGGTATCCCTGAACATATGGGGATGGCATCGCTTTCTCTGGCCATCGAGCTTTCGGATGTCGGCCAGCTCGAACAGTCGGCGATAGCTGCGCTGCCAGTCGGCTACTACACTCTTGGGCAGACCGTTGCCGCTCCAGAAGAAGTATCTCCCGTTAGGCCTGGGGCCGTCCGGGATGCTTATCAGGGCCTCGACGACGTACGGGGGGAGCGGCACATAGACGCTCTGCCCGGTCTTGGCCTGATAGAGCAGAAGGCTGTCGCCCTCGAGACGGTGACGTTCGAGCGTGACCGCGTCGCGTATGCGAAGTCCGCTCCAGCGCATCAGAAGCGTCAGAGTGCGCAGGCGTGCACGAGTGTCGTCGATCGAGATGTAGCCGCCGCGAGGGTCCCCGTAGATGTAGGTCGTGTCGATGATTTTGTCGAACTCATGGCGCGTGAAGTAGTCGGTGGGGACGTGCTTGGGCCTGATCTTGCTGAGTGAAAGCGCTGGATTCTGGCTGATGAAGTTGCGGCGGAAGCACTCCCAGAAAAAACCGATGACGCGGTCCTGCTTTTTCGCCTTGACCACCGCTCCTTCATGCCAGGTGCTGCGGAAGGAGATCAGCGCATCGAGGTCGACTTCGTCGAGATACTCGAGGCCCTCTGTCCTTGTCCAGGGGAGGAATTGCTTCTCGAAGGTTCGTGCAAGCTTCGAGATAGTGTCAGGCTGAAGGCTGCGGCTGCGAGCGTCCGTCATGTAGGCATGGACGGCCTTCTGGACGGTGACTCTCTCCTTCTGCCGCCCAGAGGGATAGACCAGAGAGCGCGGCGAGCGATCCGGCTGGCTCCATGTAGGCGGAAGACCGGAAGGAACACCTGGGGAGGACGGAGGCTCATCTGACGGAAGCGGCTGCGCCGGTGCAGCGTGGGGAGGGAAGGCAATTGCAGGAACCACCTCTGGGACGGCGTCCGGGCTCACACCTGACAGCGGAAGTCCCTTTGCCAGGGCCTCTTCGAGCTTTTCTCTGTGCTGTTCGGCCTCCTCCCAGATCCGGGTCGAAGCGCTGGTGCGGAAGTATTCTTTGTTGACCTGCCCACCGACCCATTTGGGGCAGCTGCAGCGGCGGCAGAGGCGGTCGCGTTTGAATTTGCAGTTGGACGAGTGACGAGTGAAAACAGAAAGGACCATCGGGCCTCCCACTTCAGCTGGAGTGTTGCCCGAACACTGAAATGGGTCAAAGAAACGGGAGGCGGTGTGCGCAACGTACAAATTACGTACAAATCGCGTACAAAAAATCGCCCCGTATTCTGGCCCCAACTGGTAAGTTATGGAGAATAAAGCTACTTAGTGATGGTGGAGGCGGCGGGAGTCGAACCCGCGTCCGAAACTACCGTAAACAGAGAGCTTTCATGCTTTTTCCGGGTTCATTTTTGTCTCGTCACCGACGCTTAGAACGGACGAAGATGCGGCGGCGACCAGCCTGATCAATCTCGTCCGACCCGCTCAGACGGAGCAGGGAAGACCAGCCTACTGTGCGACGATCGGTACAGGCCCGTAGGCGAAGCTTGAGCGATCGGCTACTTAGTTAATTAAGCAGCAAGAGCCAGGTTGTTATCGGCACTTATGATTTTGTGAGCGATTACGGGTGTCCACACCCCGGCATGCCTCTCTGCCTCAAGCAATCCCGTCGAAGCCGTGACGCCCCCATCTGGAGCTGGCACCAACGATGCGTTGGGCGCTGCAAAGAACTATCTTGATTATAACGCTGGCAGGTCGGAGCGTAGATGGATCGCAGGGATGCCGGCGAAGGGCCGCGCGGTAGGGGAGTTTGGACGGCCGGTGGGGTGGAGGCCGAAGTTCCAGTGAGGGCTGCGTATTCGGTCGATGGTCCCGTTGCGGGGATTTTTGCGCGGAGCGGTAGCGTCTCCAGCCGCGGTAAACTGGAGGCATCATGAGTGATTTTGAGACTCAACTGAAGGCGCTCGAAGCGGTGGTCGACCGGCTCGAACACGGCGACCTTTCACTCGAGGAGTCGGTAACGCTGTTCGAACGTGGGCTTCAACTCTCCGACTCCTGCAAGCAGGAGCTGGAAGCTGCGGAGGGCAAGATTCAGGTGTTGATCGATCGCGGACGGGGGAATCTCGAGGCGCGGGATCTGGATGTGGCAACTGGCCGGCCGAAGCCTTGATGGAGGTCTTCGGCTTGGCATGCGGGGACGCGACCGCGCTCTACATCCAGGCTCTGCGCTGGCCGCTCGACCCTCTCTCGACGTGCGCCTCAGGCCATCCGGTGGCGGATTCGATGACGGTTTGAGCCTCGGCCACACTATTTCTTCCTGCGGCTTTCGCCCGGTACAAGGCCTCATCGGCCTGCTCGACGAGGAGATGCCAGTTGAGGCCGCAGCGCACGGAAGAGCTTACGCCGAAGCTGCCGCGCACCTTGATTCCCTGATCTCTATAGCGGACGGTCATGGACTCGATGCCTGCGCGGAGGCGTTCGGCGACGAGCAAAGCTTCTTCCATGGAGGTGGCGGGGAGGAGCACGCAGAATTCGTCGCCTCCCATGCGGGCCACGGAGTCGAACTCGCGCACGGTATCCTGCAGGACATCGGCAACGCCCTGCAGGACGGCGTCGCCGCATCCGTGGCCCATGGCGTCGTTGATCTCCTTGAAGCCGTCGAGGTCGAGCAGGAGGAGCGCGACCGTTCCGAGGGTGCGTTTGCAGCGGAAGATCTCACGCTGGGCGAGCCGCTTGAAGGCCCACCTGTTCAGCAGGCCAGTGAGTTCGTCTACCTGGGCTCGCCATAGCAGCTCCAATCTCTGCTTGCCCATGGAGATGAGGATGAAGCCGAAGGCGACGGCCGCGTTGGCGGCGAGCGAACCTAGCATCACGACCCACTCCATCTCGGTCGATGCTTCGACATAGCCGCGCGAGCCGAAGCGCGCGGTGACGGCCATGCGCAGGAGATAGAGGAGAGAGAATACGGAAAGGGACATGCCGGTGAACCATCCCGGGGCACGGAGGCCTTCGCCGGAGAAGCTGAAGACGACGGAGGCGGTGAGGGCGGCCTGCATGCCGGTTGCGGCGCTGGACATGAAGAGCTCGACCGGGTAGCCCGTGGGGCGTTCCAACTGGTAGAGGGCGGCGAGGGCGACGGCGCCGACGAGCCAAAGTTGCAGCCTCCAAAGCAGATTCGCTTTATCCAGCAGTTCGGCGAAGCTGCGGTGCAGCATGGCCATGCCGGAGGCCAGGAGGAGAGGACCGGCCAGTCTTCCGGCGCCCATCCATTCTCCGGCGAGCAACAGCAGCCCGATGCCCGCGGCGCGGCTCAGGTTGGAAGCTGCGAACCATGTAGCGCTTCTCCGCCCTCCACTGATTCTTCCGCTTACCGCCATCAGCCCCGCATACAGACAAAAGAACAACAGGTTCGCTACATTCAGTGTGAATCGGTCCATTGCCGACGTCCGCTCCTGACGATCTCTTACATGGGTATAGCTTACATTTTGATGCTTCGGGGTCGATGCCTATTGTTTGGCGCGGGTTCTTATTTCGTTAGGGGAGTTCTGGCGGGCTAGTTAGAGGCGGCCATCTTGCGCTGGGTGAGCACTTCCGGTGTTCTTCAAGATGTCGCTTCGAGCTCGTCGATAGCCTAGGTTTCGGGGGGCAGGCGGTGCCGCGGCATCTCTGGTGGGATTTGGCCAGACCGTGACGAGGTGAAAGGCGACAAGGAAGCGCGGCACTGGAGACGTGTGTTGGAACCGTATAGTTGTATGAATTCACAGACCGAGCAACGCCTGGGTGTGAACAAACGACACACCCCATCTTAGAATGGGAACAGCGGGCTCGCGAGAGGAACAGGCGTGAGGCGTTGAGGAGACTGCGCTGGATGGCATCTGCCATGGTAAAGCGCATTAATTCGCACAGTTTCCGGAAGTCAGGTGAAGTGAGATGGTTTGGCAGGCTACCTGCAGTCCCACCAGGAAGTCGGTGATGGAAAAGATCCTCATGGTAGGGATGACCTTCAGTTTTTCGTGTGGCGTGGCTAAGGCCGGTGTTCCGAGTTCGGGATGCTCGGAGCCGACGACGACGTCTGCGCTCGAGCGTCAACAGAGGGCCCAGGCGGCGCTGGACAGGGGATCGTACGGGTGGGTGCAAGAGGAGCTGAAGTCGTATGTGGCAGTCCATCCGGAGCAGTGCGAGCTTCGCTTGTTGCTGGGTAAGGCGTATCTATACAGCGGGCGAGACCGTGCTGCGGAACGGCAGTTCGCGGAGGTTCTCGCGCGGGATCCTGCGAACGAGACGGCGTTGCTGGAGTTGGGAAGGCTGAACGGATACCACTCCAGGTATGCGCAATCGAACGCTCTGTACAAGAAGCTTTTGCAGATCGATCCCGGGGATGAAAACGCCAACATCGGGCTGGCAAGGAATTTGATCGACACGGACGAGATGGAAAAGGCGCGTGCGGCTATCAAGGCGGGACTGGCGGCCCACCCTAACAGTCTTCGGCTACAGGAGCTCCAGGACCAGATCGCGGAGCAGGAGGACGAGATACCGCAGGTCGCGACAAAGCCGCTTCGGACGCGACGCACGAGCTTTCAGGACTGGACCTACATCATCACGGATTCGGTGGGCGATAGCATCTTCGAAAATCTTTCACGATCGGAGGAGCAGTTGTCGAAACGGGCCTTCGTTCACGTGACCACGCGAATCAGGCACTTATCCTCACAGGGGGGGATTGTGGAGATACCCGATCAAAACGCCGAGAGCGAGGGTGGCCCGACGATCAGCGGCACTACGTTTGAAGCGGGCTTGCGCCTGGACTATCACCTGACCAAGTGGTTGAATGCTTCCGGCGGCGTGGGCGGCGTGCGCTTCAATAATGGGAGTTATAAGGGGCTCTTTCGGGGGAGCCTGGAGGTGCATCGGGGATCGTTCCTGTATTTCAAGTCAACCTATCTCAGAACACCTGTAATTCCCACGCAGGATGCGGAGACGTTCCACTTGACCTCGCAGGGTGTGCGCAACGATTTCGACTGGACGCCGCCGCAGTGGCGGGTGCACTCGAGTTTTTCCGAGCTTCAGTACTCGGACACCAATCGGCGCCACGAGCAGGACCTGGATACGCTGCGCTGGTTTGGCACAAGCCACGTTGGATTGGGAACGGGTTTCAGCCTGGATCATCTGGCTTTCGACCAATTTTTAAATCACGGTTACTTCAGTCCGGGCGATTACTTGAACTATATGGGGGCCGCCAGTGTCCGTGTCCAGCACTACCACCACTTCAATGGGGAATATAAGGTGAACTTAGGCGCGGAGTCGATTGAACCTTCACCGTTCCGGTTCGTGTACGAGATTTCCGCGGAGAATATGCTGCGTTTAGGCAAGTGGGATCTTCACGCGAACTACACGTTCGACCACGCCACGCAGTCGACCGGAGCCTTTCAGACTAACTTTACAAGTCTTGGGGTGAGATATGCGTTCTGAGGGTACTTGGCGTGGGTGCTCGTATTGTTTCGTGGAGAGTAGAGCGGTGAATGCATGAACGTTCTTGTGATCGACGACGACGTTTCGATCTGCCGCTTTCTGGAGACGGCGGTGGGCGCAGCGGGTCACACCTGCCGCACGGCGCATACGCTGGAACAGGCGGCGACTTTTCTCGATGAATATACGCCGGATCTTGCGCTGCTGGACTTGTATCTGCGGGAAAGCAGCGGTCTGGATGCGCTGCGCTACCTACGCGCCAACCACAGCGAGTGCGCCATCGTGATGATGACGGCTCATGCGAGCATCGAGACGGTGGCGGGATCGATGCAGCAGGGAGCGGACGAGTATCTTGGAAAGCCGGTTCGCCTGAAGGACCTGCTTTCTTTGTTTAAGCGCTTCGAGAAGAGGCCGAGCGAGGACAGGCCGGAGCCTCTGCCTCCGATGCCTAGCGCGATCGTAGGCAATAGCAAGGCGATGCTCGAGGTCTACAGGCTGATCGCCCGGGTGGCGCCGAGCGATGCGAGCGTGCTGCTGATGGGACCGAGCGGCTCCGGGAAGGAGATGGTGGCGCGTGCCATTCACACGTACAGCCTGCGGTCGCGCAGCCCCTTCATGGGGGTGAACTGTGGCGCTCTTCCGGAGCAGATACTGGAGAATGAGCTGTTTGGGCATGAACGCGGGGCCTTCACCGGGGCGGACGCCGCGACGCAGGGGCTCTTCGAGGCGAGCCGCGGCGGAACCATCTTTCTAGATGAGATCACGGAGACCAGCCTGGCCTTTCAAGTGAAGCTGCTGCGTGTGCTGCAGGAAGGCGAGATACGGCGGCTCGGCTCTACCAAGACGATCCAGACCGATGTGCGTGTGATCGCGGCCACAAACAAGCCTATAGGGGCGCTGATCTCCTCGGGAGGATTTCGCGAAGACCTGTATTACCGGCTTGGGGTGGTCACTATCTCACTTCCGCCGCTGGCGGACAGGCGGGAGGATATACCTTTGCTGGCGCAGTTCTTTTTGGATAAGGCGAATAGGAGCAACTCACGAAACACCTTCCTGACACCTGCCGCTTTGGAAGAGCTTGCGGGGATGCCGTGGCCTGGGAATGTGAGGGAGTTGGATAACTTCATGCAGCGGCTCGCTATATTTTCCGTCACGGAACAGGTGGACGTGGAGGACGTGCAGGAGCAGTATCTTCAAGGGGGCACGCTGCTGCAGCAGTTGGAGGCGGCGCCGATCAGTTTGAAGGACGTCGAGAAGGACCAGATCGTGAGAGTGCTGAAAGATACGGGAGGGAACCGTTCGCTCGCGGCAAGGCAGCTAGGCATTGAGCGGAAGACGCTGTACGTGAAGGCAAAGCGGCTTGGAATCGACTTGAAGCTATGAGCGACGCGCGCATGGGGAGCAGGCGTCCGTGGTGGGGTACGAGCCTTGCGTTGGCGCTAGTTTGTTTTTTTCTTGCGCTTTCGTCGAGCCTGGCTGGAGCGGTGGTGGAGATCGGGAAGCGTGCGAACGACAGTTTTTTTCGGATCAGAAACCGGCACGCGGGTATTTCGCCTGTGATTATCGTGGCGATCGATGACGCTGCGCTCGCGGAACAGGGCCGGTGGCCGTGGCGCAGGAGCCAGCTTGCGGAGCTTATCGACATCATCGCTGCGGGGCGTCCGAGGACGATAGGGTTGGACGTGCTGCTGAGCGAAGCTTCGGACGCGCACGAAGACGGTTTGCTGGCGGCATCGCTGGCGCGGGCGGGCAATGTGGTGCTGCCAGCTAAGATCACGACGTCGCCGGCGGGATCTTTATGGATCGAGCCGCTGCCTATTTTTTCGCGAGCCGCGCTGGCGATTGGGCATGTCCATGCAAGCCTCGATGAGGATGGTGTGTGCAGGCGTCTGCCGCAGGCGGAGATGTCGCTCGATGGGCGTATGCCGATGATGGCTGAGTTGGTGGCCGAAGGGGTACAGGCGCAGAGGGGAGGGGCGCATCGCGATACAGGGATGGAGGTGCTGCAACCGCGCGAAGTGACCATCGACTACCGTGCTCTTGCGAGTTGGGGCGAACCTTTTCGCGGAACATTTCCTGCAATCTCCGCAGCGAGCATCTTCGAGGGCCGGAGGTACGATTTGCGCGATAAGACGGTGCTGATCGGATTCGCTTCGAGCGGCCTGGAAGATGAGCTCCTGACGCCGCTGCGGTACGGCAAACCGTCGCCTGGGATCGTAATTCAGGCCAACATGGTGGACACGCTCCTGCGCTCTCGAGTGATCCGGAGGGCGAGTCCGCTGGTTCAATGCGCGCTACTGCTTTCGATCTGTCTTCTAGGGAGCGCTGTGATGAGGCGGCAGAACTCACTTCGGGGCGGCGCATGGGTCATCCTGAGCGTGGCAACGACCTATGCGGTTGGGTACGTATGCTTCGTTCGTTGGGGGATTCACTTCGAGCTTGGACCGGCGTGGCTGGGAGAGCTGCTGCTTGTGCCACTGGGGCAGTTACAACATATTCTATTGCTCCAGGGGGCCATAGGGAAGAACCTGTTCAACCTGCAGGTGCAGGCTGAGGGTCTGCCGCTGCATATTGCGGGCTCGCTGGCGCCTCAGCTGGACTCGATAGCGACAGCTTCCGTTCTGACCAGCAATGAGTCCAAGCTGGAGCTTATCTCGCGGATTGACGAGCAGATTGCGATCGTGTCGGCGTTTCAGCAGGTTCTGCTGGGGAGCATGCGCGATGGCATCGCAGTGTTCTACGAAGAGGGAAGGCTGCTGTTCGAGAACACGGCGTGGAGCCACTTCGTTGCGCTCAGCGGCTGGAAGCCAACGGAGGCGTGGGGGGAGTTGTTGAAGGCTCTCTCCGCGACGAGTTCAGCAGCCGCGGGGCGGGTCTCTCCGGATCGAGAGGAAGCAGGCGGGACGGGAAAGAGGAGCGATAGCGAGATTCTCATAGCCGGTCGTCTATGGCGTATCTCGATGGCGGTGCTTCCTTCCGTCGCTTCGATCGACAAGCCGCTGTGCATGGTGCTGGCGGCTGACCTGACGCCACAGATGGAGCGGGATCAGGCGCGGCAGCAGGCTCTGCAGTTCATCACACACGAGCTGCGTACGCCTCTGGTTTCGTTGCTCGGGTTCGCTGAGTTGCTGCAGCATTTTCCGGAGCAGGCGAAAGAGGCTGGGGCGGCCGATGTGATTCAACAAGAATCCGAACGTCTGATCGCGCTGACCACGATGTTTCTCGAGTGCCTGAAGCTGGAGACGTCGCTTCCTGTAGTCAGGCCGATCGAGACCGATATCGAGGAGGTGATTCAACAGACCTCTTCTATCGCGCGTTCGCTGTGCAGCGCCTCGCACCGACGCTTGGTGATCACAACGCCACGCGGCGCTACGCGGGCCAATCTCGACCCCGCGATGATGACCGGGGCGTTGTTGAACCTGGTGGGAAATGCCGTTAAATACGGGACGGAGAACACCGATATCGAGATGAGTGTGGAGCTTGAGAATGATGCGGTCGCATTCGGGGTGCACAACCAGGGCGCTCCCATTCCCGAGGAGGAGATTCCGCGGTTGTTCACTCCGCAATATCGCATGACGGAGAATACAACCGGGCGCACTGGCTGGGGGATCGGCCTGGCCTTCGTGAAGCGTGTAATGGATGCGCATGGCGGAGAGGTGCGTGTTACCAGCGATGGCGTCGAGACCTGTTTCAAGTTGCTTCTGCCTGTCACCTCGTCGTTGAACGGAGCCCGACCATGATGCTGCATTTCACGAAGGCGATACTCGCTCTTACTCTGCTGTATGCGCCGGCGCAGGCCGGGCCCGGTCCGGGGGTGGACGCGCTGCCGGGCGGAGCCGTTGTCCTGGACATGAGCGGTAAAGTCTCCGCTCATCGCCCGGATGGAAGCAAGCTGGCGCTAACCAGGAACAGCGCTCTGCCTAGTGGGAGTGTGATCGAAACGGGAGCGGACGCAAAGATACTATTCCGTCTCGAAGACGGTAGCGAGATCCTGCTGCAGCCGAATTCGAGGGTGGCATTGACCCAGGAGCAAGCGGGGACGAGCAAGACATTGCTCGAACTTTTTCTAGGAAAGCTCAGGGCGGTGATCACCAAGCGTTTCACCGGCCAGCCATCGTTTCAGCTAGGGACTCCGAGCGCGATCGTCGCGGTGCGCGGCACACAGTTCGATGTGGAGGTGAATGCGCACAAGGTGACTGAGGTCGATGTGCAGCAGGGCGAGGTTCAGGTTATGGGGCGGAACGCAGTGGATCGAGCGGTGCTGCTGGAGCCGGGGTTCTCTACGCGGGTGGGGATGGATATGGTACCGGAGCCTGCGATTCGGACGAGCAAGATTCGGGCAGATCCGAGAGAGGAACGGGAGACGAAGGCGAAGAAGCCGAAGGGTGCTCACGGCGACCGTCAGCAACCGGCCCAGTCTTCGCCGGAATCGGGCCACGGAACAGAGCCTGCAGAGCCCTCGGAGCCGGCGCAACCGCCGCAGCCTGCAGACCCGCATTGAAGGGAGAATGGGAGACGTATCGGGGCAGGGCCGGGGTTCGACTTGGCGCGCGCGCGACTGCTAGTTTGAGGCCGCCTGGATACTTGCCTTCATTGGGGTGCGGGGATGCAGACGTGCGGTGGCCGTGGGTTCTCGCGCCGCAGTCCGCCACTCTAACAAGGCACGAACACAGGCATAAATACTTAGAGCAATCTGCGTGATGGTGTAGAGCCTGCTAACTCAGATTCCCTCTGGGAATGACAAGAAAGAATGGGAAGGCAACTCTACACCACTGCGACGTTGCTGTAGAACCTGCTTAAAAAATTGGACTAAGATTCTCAGAGGTCCAAGGAGCGACCGAGTGTGCTGTCCACGTTGAGTGCCTGGAGTACGGGAGTTTCACCGAATCGCGTGTAGTGCAGCGCCGTGATACGGTCTGCTTCAATTCTGAGGCCCGGGGGCGGCCATGCTTCCAGCCCCAAACATGCCATGTCTTTTCGGCGCAGATGTCCTTCGGGCCGGATCCAGACGACGGTTTGGAACTGGCCGTGTTCTATCGGGTGGAAGTCTTCGGCCACTAGCTTCATTGGGTCTTTCATTCCGAGAGATCGTAACGCGCCTCCTTTCAGGAGGTCGGGCCAGCGGATGCGGTCAGCGCACGGTTGCGTGAGCAACAGGACCCGGACACCGCGACGGCCTTCCTTCATCTTTGGCAGGGACTCTCCGAGGTGCTGGGTGCGATTCATAAACTCAAGTTGCGGGGCGGGGGAGGCGCGCCTTGTGAAGGTGATGGCGCTGATGCCTCCGTTGGATTGCTGCAGTCGGGGTGACTTGGAGGCCGAAAAGCCCAGCGCGACGCTGAGCAAGACTTGGATAGCCATGCCGTGGCCTACGACGAGTATCGTTTGTCCGTGCCTCCAAGATAGGGTATCGTCCCAAAATTGCCGCGAGCGGGCGAACAGTTCTTGAAGAGGAGAGAAGGGTTCGGTGACGGCACCTTCGCCTTGAGATGTGGTGGGGAGCTGGAGCAGGTGGGGAGAGGCTTTCCATATTCCATACTGGACCGGGCGCTGCTCACGGACTGCTTTGAGGGAGAGGCCCTCCCAGCCGGGCAGGTGGACCTCTCGAAGCCTATCGTCGAAGATCAGTGGGGGAGCTTCCTTGCCGGCATGGAGGAAGGCGGCTTCGATCTCTTGCGCGGTTTGCTTGGTGCGCTCCAGGGGACTCGAGAAGACGGCATCGAACCTCGTCGAACTCAGGTAGAGGCCGCAGAGGACGGCGGCTGCTTTGCCTTTGGCGGTGAGCCTAGGCTCGTTTAGACTTCCTTGGAAGCGCGCCTGCTCATTGAAGTCGCTTTGACCGTGGCGCACGAAGAGGATGCGCGTGACGGGGTCGTTCTGGTCCTGCATGCGTCTATACCCCTACCATGGTGGGCTGGTCGACGTAACCGGCGTCGAAGCTTCCAAGGGCGTAGACGCGTGCATAGGATCCTCCGAGCGCCATCAATTCCTCATGCGTGCCCCGTTCTACGATTTCGCCGTCTTCGAGGTAGAGGATGAGGTCGCACTCGCTTGCGGCCTGCGGATCGTGGGAGACGAGGAAGGTGGTGCGGCCGAGGCTAGCGTGTTTGAGGGCAAGCGAGACCTCGCGTTCGTTTCCGCGGTCTAGGCCGGTAGTGGGCTCGTCGCAGATCAGGATGGGGGCCTGGCGCACAACCGCTCTGGCGATCGCGACGCGCTGCTTCTGACCGCCGGAGAGAGCGGCACCGCGCTCTCCGGCCAGGGTGTCGTATCCGTGAGGCAAGGCGGAGATAAACCCATGGGCGTTGGCGATCTTCGCTGCCTCCACGATCTGTTCTTCGCTGGGGTGGGTGGCGCCATAGGCGATGTTCTCTCGCAGAGTCGCAGCGAAGAGAAGACTGTCCTGAAGAACGACGGCGATCTTCGAGCGGAGGCTGTCGACTTTGAAATCGCGGAGATCGTGTCCATCGATGCGGATGCTGCCTTCAACAGGATCGTAGAGGCGTAGAAGCAGGTTGACCATGGTCGACTTGCCGCTACCTGAGGGGCCTGCGAGCGCGATCCTCTGCCCGGGCTTGACTTCGAAGTCAATATTCCGCAGCACGCGATGGTCGGGGGCGTATCCGAAGGAGACGTTATCGAAGCGAATCGTCCCGGCAAAGGAGGGAGCTTCTACGGCACCTTCTCTGTCGCGGATCTCGGGTTCGGTCTCCATCAGTTCGACGATCCGTTCTCCGGAGGCGAGCGCTTTTGCAATTTGGCCGAGGTACTTGGCCAACTGCCGCATGGGACGGAAGGCTGTTCTGAGATAGCTGATGAAGAGAATGAGATCGCCGGGGGTAAGCTTATGGGAGAGCACCATCTGAGCTCCCAGGCAGAGGATAGCTGCTGTGGTGAAGGCTACCGTGAGTTCGGCGATGCGCTCGAGGCCGGCGGTCAGCTTCTGGGTTTGATCGTTCTCTGTCTGATTTTTGAGGATTTGGCTGGAGAAGAAGCTGGAGAACCTTGTCTGGAGGGAGAGCACCTGCACGACACGGATGGACGAGATGGTTTCAGCCGTGGTGGTGGCCATTGCGCCTTCGCGCTGGCGCTGACTGCGGGAAGCTTCGCGAATGCGTGTGGTGAGACGGGCGGTGGACAGGAGGAAGAGAGGGATGGCGAGGACCGATACGGTGCCGAGTCTCCAGTTCAGGTAGAACATGACGCCGAGCATGGCGAGGACATTGGCGAAATTCGTCGCCAGGGGGAGCGCGGAGGTCACGATGACCTCACGCAGCCGGTCTACGTCCGAGGTGAGGCGCGAGATGAGATCGCCGGTACGGTTTCTGCTGTGAAACGACAGGGAGAGGTTCGCGACGTGCGTGAACAGGTTGCCGCGGATGCGCGTCATGATGCGAGATGCGGCGCGGGCCAGCAGAATGGAGCTGAAGTAATCGGTCACCGCCCCGAGGCTCGCGATCAACACCATGCTGAAGGCGAGGGCGATGAGCAGAGTGACCGGATGGGCGAGTGGGAACCATGAGGGAAGTGCAGCCTTGTGTCTTGTTTTGCCGGCGAGGAAGAGGAAGTTGAAGATGTACTTCAATGGCCAGGGCTCAAGCGTCTTCAAGGCAACGGTCGTGATCATGCCTAGGATCGCCAGGGGCAGAAGCCGTTTCTCTTTCGAGATCTCAGGCCAGAAGACTCGGCCTAGACGCAAGGTCTCGGGGATGATTTTGCTGAAGGGAATTTGACGTTTGATCACGCTAGACCTTCCCTCTGGGTGGTATTGCTCCTCTGGTCGGCGGGGGCGACTCCGATCTGTTCCTGAAAGACATCCCATACGGAAGCAGCGCTGGTTCCGAGGGAAAAGGTTCTCAGGACCCTCTCTCTGGCCCTGTCACCCATGCTCCGCCGCAGTTCCGGTTGGCGCAGTAGAAAGGTGAGGGCTTCAGCGAGAGCGGGCACATTCTTTTCCGGCACAAGCAAGCCATTCTCCATGTTGGTCACCAGCTCGCTTATGCCGGATACGTCGGTCGAGATTACGGCCACGCGCTGCGCCATGGCTTCGATCAAGACGTTGGGAATACCGTCGCGGTCTCCGTTGTCCGTCACCAGGCAGGGCAGAGCGAAGACGTCGGCATGCCGATACAATTCGGCAACCTGATCCTGCGTCATCTTGCCTTCGATGGCAACGCACTCGCGCAGCCCTAGGTCGCCGATCATCGCATCGAGTTCGTCTCGCAGAGGACCGTAGCCGACGATGAGGCAGCGAAACTTCACTCCGTTGTTTTTGAGCAGATGGCAGGCTCGAATGAGATACGAGAAGCCCTTCTTTTCACGAAAACGCCCTACGCTCAAGATGAGGGGGACGGCAGAGGATTCGGGCTCGCCGGGCTTGTCCCTCCGTTTGCCATCGAAGAGCGTGAGGTCGATGCCGTGGTAGACGCATCGGATCGGGGTGTCGCTGCTCGACATGTCCTGCAAGTGGCGTCGATTGTATCCGGTGCAGGTTAAGACAAACTCCGCGTCTCGCATTTTGCGGTCCAGTTCTTCCGGGTTGGACTGGTAGATGTCCCGGGCATGCGCGGTGAAGCTGTAGGGAATGCCGGTGAAGCCCTTGATCAGCTCTACGACCGTTGTTGGAGCGTTCGCAAAGTGGGCGTGCAGGTGCGTACATCCGGCTTTTTTTATCTCCCCGGCTAGAAAACCGGCCTGCATGACCTCTTTCATCCGCTGATATCCCGGACGCCGCAGGTAGGTCCAAATGGTGCGGAAGTACGCTTTTGGGTGGCTGAGAAGAAGGCAGGCGTGACGGTAGATGACCATCACCGCGCCGAGGGGCCGGGACCGGCGGCCGAGAGCCAGAGCGTAGGTGACCTTCGCCTGGACCCTCTTCACCGCGGGATGAAAGTGGGTATCTTCGGGTCGCCTGAGAGAGTAGATGTGCAAACGCGCGCCAAGCTCCTCCATGCCCAGGATTTCGTTGAGGATGAATGTCTCCGAAAGCGCGGGATACATTCGGATGACGTAGGCGATCTTGGGCAGTTTGGGGTTGTGCTTGGATGCTGCTACGTGAGCTACCCGGTTGGCGGCTCTGCTGTTTCGAATGACGTCCTCTGTATCTAGTGTGGCTGTCAGTTTCATCGCTCGTTCTCCAGGGCTTACTAAGGCACGTTTGGGGCCAAAAGGGTATTTGGTAATTCCGAGTTATTCTGCGTGTTTCTGTAGATCCAGGAGCTCTCGGGCACTTGCCCACTGTGTTGTTTTGACACATCCAGGACCAAGGGTAAGGTCCCCGTCAAAATCTGGGCACACTCCTTCAGGGGCCGGATTCGGCAATACCCTTCATCCAAACCGCGGCCACCGGTAACCCAACACGGGTTCCCGATGGGGTCATTCTCTCCAATCAGTGTGTTGGTTCGACTCAGCGGGGGCTCTGACAAGATTCCATATCATATTGATTATAAATGACTTGACGCCACCATTTTGTTGGTGCCGCAACTGCTATAGGCATAGTGCGAGCCGTCAAGGCAGTTCGCGAACCGGACGAGTCGGTGAAAGGGAAGTATGGCGAAACGAATCATGTTTTACTGCCAACACGTGCTGGGAATGGGTCATCTGGTCCGTAGCACGGAGGTCGTGAGAGCTTTGGCGCAGGATTTTTCGGTGCTCTTCGTCACCGGCGGGGAGATACCTGCTGGCTTTCAGATTCCCGAGGGCGTTCAACTCCTGGAGCTTCCATCACTTAAATCCGATGCGGAGTTCCTGGACCTGCAATCCTGCGATTCGACCTGCAATGTCGAGCAGGTCAAGACAATGCGCCGCGACTTGCTTCTTCGCACGTTCGACGACTTCCAACCGGACGTGCTGGTCACAGAGTTGTTCCCGTTCGGGCGCAAGCAATTCTCCTCCGAGTTGCTTCCTGTGCTGGAACGCGCCCATGATCCGGGCAGGCTGGGCAAGACCCTGGTGGTATGCAGCCTGCGCGACATCCTGGTAGCTAAGAAAGCTCAAGCGGAATACGAGGAGCGCGTCTGCAACACCGTCAACACCTTCTACGATCTAGTGCTGGTCCACGCCGACAGCAGGTTTCAGAGGCTCGATGAGACGTTTCTTCGGGTCCAGGACCTGATGTGTCCTGTGGCCTATACAGGGTATGTGGTCCAGGAGAATCCGGCCGAAGGTATTCGCGAGACTCTTCCCCCTCAAACCGCAAGACCGACGATCGTTATCAGCAATGGGAGTGGACAAGCACCTAGCGGGCATCTTCTTCTTGAAGCGGCGCTGGGAGCTGCGGCATTGCTTGAGGATCGTATTCCTCACCAATTCCAGATCTTCGCCGGCCCTTTTATACCGGAGAAAGCGTATCAGCGGCTCGAAGCTCTCGCCGCGGAGGCGAGGAATGTTTCGCTGACCAAATATACCCCTCACCTGCCGGAATACCTGGAACGTGCGGACCTTTCTATCAGCATGGCCGGGTACAACACAATTATGGACATACTTTCCTCCGGCGTCCGGGCACTGGTCTTTCCTTTCACCGGTGGAGGCAATCAGGAGCAGACGATCAGGGCCCAAAAGATGGCAGAGAAAGGCGTTCTGACCGTGCTCGAGCAACACCAACTGGAGCCTGAACATCTTGCTGCCGCGATTCAGAAGAGTCTACTAAGCCGACCTGTCCGAATTCCGTTCGACAACCAGGGGGCCGCAAACAGCAGCCTCTTACTACGGGAATACTCGGAGCAGCACAGTGAGCCTTTGCTACTAAACCCAGACAGCGTGGCTGAACAAGCCATCTCCTAATGCGCAACTAGACCCAAGCGAAGTAGAAACCTGAGAGAAAGAAGCCCTATGCGCCTATTAGTTTACTCCCACGACACCTTCGGTCTCGGCAACATCAAGCGCATGCTTGCTATCTGCACTCACCTGAATGCCTCCACTCCCGACTTGTCTGTGCTGATCGTCAGCGGGTCGCCGATGCTGCACAGCTTTCGTGTCTCTCCGGGCATTGATTACATCAAGTTGCCTTGCCTGAAGCGATCGGAAGCAGGGCATCTCGGTGTCCGTTTCCTGGATATGGAGGTGAAGCAGGTTGTAAGTCTGCGGAGCCAGCTAATACTCTCTACTGTGATGAGCTTCAAGCCCGACGTTGTTCTCGTGGACAAGAAGCCGGAAGGTCTGGCAGGCGAGTTGGAGGCCAGCCTCCACTACATCAGGCGGGAACTCCCGGAGACTAGAACTCTCCTTGTGCTCCGCGACATTCTGGATACGCCTAAGAGCACGATTCAAGCCTGGAAGGAACGAGACAGCTACAAGACGGTGGAATGGTTTTACGATGATGTGCTTGTTCTTGGGTCGCGGCAGATATTCGACGCATGCGAGGAATACCAGTTTCCCGCGGCGATCCGGCGCAAGATACGATTTTGCGGATATGTAGCGCGGGAAGCGCCTGCTAGATCGCGAGAGGAAATTCGCCGGGAGTTGGGCATTGCTGAAGACGAGAAGCTCGTTCTGGTAACAACCGGGGGGGGGGAAGATGGTTTTCATATATCCTGCGCAGCGATTGAAGCTTTGAAGGGTCTTCCCGTGAAAGCCCGGGTAAAGAGCTTGATCGTGGCTGGACCAGAACTCGCTCCGCAGCGAAGACAAGAGATTCATGCAGCGGCACGGTCCTGCCCGGGCATTAAGGTCGTGGATTTTCTGAGCGACATGATCAGCTACATGAATGCGGCAGATACGGTGATTTCGATGGCCGGCTACAACTCAATCTGCGAACTGCTGACTCTGGGAAAGCGAGCCATCATCGTGCCTCGTGTAGCTCCCGTAGAAGAGCAGAAGATGCGTGCGGAACGCATGGCCGGACTGGATATCTTCCGCGTAATACTTCCTGAAGATCTTACCCCCGCCGTTCTATCGGGGGCATTAATAGAGCAGTTCGCACGGTCGCAAGGTGACGAACGCCATTGCGTGGGTGTGGACATGGGCGCGCTACCGAGGATCAGCGAAATCCTAGTAGGACCGGCTTCCCGTAAGCCGATGGACCGGAGTTACTCCATGATGATGTCCCTGCGGAGCATGCAGCCCCTGGCCTATCTGTAGACAGGAGCAGGTGGCCGAATACGATTCAGGCGGTTTCAAGCCCTGGCGAGTAGATGGACGTAGGACGCATGGGTATTGCAATGAAGGTTGATTGGCAAAGGAGAACTGTATGAGAATTCTAGTTACAGGAGCGGCGGGGTTCATTGGCTTTCATTTGTCTCAGCGTCTACTGGCCGATGGACATGAAGTGTTCGGTCTGGATAACATGAACGATTATTACGATGTTAATCTGAAGAGGGCCAGGCTTGCGCAGCTTCAGATCCATCCGCGGTTCAGCTTCGAGGTTCTCGATCTGGTGGACGCTGAGGGTATAAAAAGGTTTGTGGGAAACTCCCGTCCAGAGATCGTGGTGAACCTCGCGGCGCAGGCCGGCGTACGCTACTCCATGGAGAACCCATCCGCCTATGTGAACAGCAACATCGTAGGCTTCGTCAATTTATTGGAGGCTTGCGTACGCAGCGGTGAAGTCAGCCACTTCGTCTTCGCGTCTTCCAGTTCCGTCTACGGAGCTAATGTCAAAGTTCCATTCCGTGAGTCTGATCCTGCGGACCATCCAGTGTCTCTTTACGCTGCCACGAAGAGATCGAATGAGCTTCTTGCTCACTCGTACAGCCACCTCTATGGGCTGCCAATGACCGGACTTCGCTTTTTCACCGTATATGGTCCTTGGGGGCGCCCTGACATGGGGTACTTCAAGTTCACGGAAGCTATCATGTTCGATAAGCCGATCGAGATATACAACGAAGGTCATATGCAACGCGACTTCACTTATATCGACGATATAGTGGAGGGCATTACGCGTGTGATGGCGCATCCTCCTCAACGAACCGTTGCCGAACAAAACCCAGAAGGTTCCTTGAGTAATGCGCGCTGCAAAATTTACAATCTTGGGAATCATCAACCAGTCGAGTTGATGAAGTTCATAGAAACCATCGAGCGCGCCACGCATAAAGTTGCCCATAAGGTCTATCTTCCCATGCAGCCCGGAGATGTCGTATCCACCTACGCAGGCATGGACGACATGTATGAAGCAGTTGGCTTCCGGCCTACTACCTCCATAGAGGAGGGATTAGGCAGGTTTGTGGACTGGTACAGAAGTTATTATTCGGCACTGCACTCTGCGGCATCGTACGTCGCCGCATG
Organism: uncultured Acidobacteriaceae bacterium; assembly: GCA_964246195.1. Taxonomy (GTDB): domain Bacteria; phylum Acidobacteriota; class Terriglobia; order Terriglobales; family Acidobacteriaceae; genus Edaphobacter. The sequence goes on from CAXTPY010000001.1 coordinate 48,521, forward strand.
ATCTCTGCGGATTACTGCACATGAGCCAACGGCGCGCGGGTGCCAAGCCGGGATGCAAATCAACATTTTACATTGCGGAGAGAGCATCTTCCATGGTTTATACTCCTATTTGCTGTTGATTCCCGGGCGGATTGCGGTATCTTCTGGCACTCCGGCTATACCTGTCATTGCAAGCATTTGGGGCTCTGTAATCGTTTACGCCAACATACCAGCAACAAACATAGAATCCAAAGGTGCCACGCTGAGACCCTCGATCGTTCGCCGCATGCTCTCTCCGGTTAGCTTCATGCCAGCCAGGGGTGACGGTACCTGTATGGCTCCTTACCGGAGGCTTGAATCCTGGGGGTACATAACCATGCCGCGCACCTCCCGATGTATTCACTCGTCGTTGCTTCTGCTTGCTTTGCTGAGCTTCCATTTCGCTTTTGCGCAAGCGACGCCTCAAGCCGCTGGGGCCGTCCACGGCCGGGTGGCTGATAGGTCGGGCGGAGTCATACCAGATGCGACTGTGACCGTGACTTCATCGGATGAATTAATACACGTCACGTCTACCACGGACGCACTCGGCACCTACCATGTCCGCGGGCTGGCTCCTGGCAAGTACAACATCGTGGTCGATGCGCAAGGATTTTCCCCACAGACCCTAACTGGAATAGTTATCGCGCAAGGCGAGTCCATGCGGGCGAATGCTCTTCTTGATGTCAAAGCGGTAAACGATGAGGTTGAGGTGAACTCCGATAGTCTGACAATCGATACTTCGCCTGAGAACAATGCAAATGCGGTTGTCTTGAAAGGACGGGACCTGCACGCGCTGTCGGAGGATCCAAACGAACTCGCCAATCAGATTCAGGCTTTGGCCGGTCCATCTGCGGGTCCTAACGGCGCAGAGATTTATGTGGATGGATTTACCGGAGGTCAAATTCCGCCCAAGGCTTCCATCCGCGAGATCCGCATCAATCAGAATCCTTTCTCGGCGGAGTATGACAGGCTGGGTTATGGGCGTATCGAGATCCTAACCAAAGCAGGATCGAATAAGCTGCACGGCGATGTTTACCTCCGTGGAAATTCGTCGGCATTTAATTCCCAGAATCCCGTACTGAACAGTAATCTGCCGCCGGGGGCGTCCCCAATCAAGGAACCTGGCTACTACTCTTATTATGTCGACGGCAATGTGGGCGGCCCGGTGAACGGGACGTCCTCTTTCTTCACCGATGTCTTTCACCGTAACATCCAGAATGTCAAGGTCGTCGATGCCATTGATCCCGCGAGTATATCCCTGAAGACACCTAACGGAACTCCCCTAAACGAGAGCGTAAGCAATCCAAGGTCGCGCCTCGATGTGAGCGGCCGCTACGATACGCAGGTAGGCCAATCCAACACTCTGTCTTTCCGCTACTCCTTCTACCGCAACACCAGGAATAACGAAGGCGTGGGTCAGATATTCCTTCCGCAGCAAGGATACGATACCAGTTCTACAGAAAATGACTTTCAGATTAGCAATAGTACCGTCATTGGAGAAAACTTCGTCAACGACGCAGGCTTTCAGTACAGCCGCATACGCCGCTCAAGAATCGCGCAGCTGACCACGCCGGAGGTTAGTGTGCAGGGTGTGTTCGTCTCCGGAGGCAACAGATCTGGAACCGTGCGGGACAACCAAAATGACTTCGAATTGCATGATTATTTAACGGGCACCAGGGGCAAGCACCAACTCGCCTTAGGCGGCCGACTGCGCACCTATAGCGATGCCAATTTTAGCAATGCGGGCACCAACGGAAGTTATATCTTTCAGTCGGCTTTGGCATATCTCAATCGTGCTCCGCAGCAGTACCAGGTCACCGAGGTTACGAATAATCAGTACACAGCACGCTCTACTCTGTACGACGGCGCACTGTTTTATCAAGACGACTGGAAGGTCAATCAACGCTTTACCTTGAGCTATGGTCTTCGTTGGGAGACCCAGAACTTCATCAGCGATAGAAGCGACTTTGGGCCTCGGCTCTCTCTTGCATACGCTCTCGGAAAATCCCACCGCAAGCCTAAAACCGTATTGCGTGCCGGGTACGGATGGTTCTATCAGCGCTTTACTGTCCCAAATAACGCCGGGTCTTCTGGAGGCACGCCTTACATAACCCAGACACTCCACAACAACCTTCCCACCGATCCAGCCGCTCCCTCCAACCAACAGATCTTCATCGTGAATAGTCCCGCGTACTCTGAAAGCAGCCCCGGGAACGCGAACGCTCCCGCCAGTCCCGTCTTCTCCAACGCAGCCGTGGCCTATAACACTATCGCACCGGATTTCCGTGCCGCACTGGACATGCAAGGCGCAATCGGAATCGATCAGCGGGTATCGAAAAGGATTACTGCGAACGTCACCTACCTGTATAGCCGGGGAATTCACCAATTCTTTACAAACAACATCAGCGCGCCGTATTTTTCGGCTGCTTCGGGAACCTATCCCGGAGCTCCTCTAACGTCGCCCTCCAGCAACATCTACCAGTTCCAATCCGGGGGCGTCTACAGACAGGACCAGATCGTGTCGACTCTCAACGTTCGCCTACATCGCGTCCGCCTGGTCACTTACTACACTTACGCCAACGCCAAAGGAGATACTAGCGGCGTGTACCACTTTCCATCCGACGCGCATAACCCTGGACTGGACTATGGGCGCACACCGTTTGGTATAGCGCACCGGTTTGTTCTCTCAGGAGATATTCGCGGACCTCTCGGCATAGGCATCTCTCCTTTCGTGCTGTTTAACTCCGGTACGCCGTATAACATCAAGATTGGCAGCGACCTTACAGGAAACAATCAGTTCAACGCCAGGCCAACGTTCGCCAATCCTGCAAACGGGTGCGCAAAGCCCTTGGTGCCCTACGGAGGCTACTGTCTCAATCCCAATCCCATAGGAACCTCGGAGAAAATCATACCGTACGGCCTAGGTACGGGGCCCGCCAACCTGCGCTTCAATCTCCGCCTACGCAAAGTGATCGGATTTGGACCTATTCTTGGAGCATCTACTGGAGGCGCGGCAGGGAGCACATCGCACCCCGGTGATGTGAGCACGCGGGGGTTGACGGGAAGTACAGGCGGGCTCGGGAATATCTCAGCGAGCGTCATGCACAGATACAGCTTCACGGTCTCCGCCTATGCTGTCAATCTCTTCAATAGCGAGAACTTAGGTGTACCCAATGGGACGCTCACCTCGCCGTTTTTCGGGAAGTCGCAATCGCTTGCCGTGGGGACCTTCGCATCTCCAACGGCCGGCAGCCGCAGCATATTCTTGCAAGGTACCCTAAGCTTTTGATCCCTGCGCAGCCGCAACGAATGTGGCTGCGCCTGCAATCCGCAGGACGGTAGGGTACTTCGATCCCACGAGCTATTTGGTAGAGCTCTTGCTGAGCCACTTAGCTGCGAGAGGCTTGTCGGAGAGGGCTTTGATGAAGACTCCGCCCACTACACTGCGTGCCTGAAAGCCCACCTGCTTGCCGGTTTTGGTGTCGTACCAGTCGGTCATCGGAACCCGGGTGGGGGTCTCGTTCGACCACCTGTAGATGGGATCTACGAGCGCATTGAAAGCCGCAGGGTCGTCGGCAAGGGTCGCCGTCCAAAGCTCCCAATCCAACTTGGTGTAGTCCTTGCGGCTGTCGAGCGGTAACCCGTATAGCTGTAGCTTCGTCTGGTAGAAGTCGATTTCGCTCTCGCGGACGCTCTTCGGGAAGAGGTTATAGTCGAGCACCTTGTCCCAGACGAGATTGTACTTCTGGCTCCAGGTTCCGGGGCTGTCGAAGGCTAGCTTGTAGTGGTCACCTTCCTTCGCGAGACCGGTCCACTTCTCAGCCATCTGCTTCGCCAGCGCGCTGTACCGCTTTGCCTCAGCCTCATGGTGCAGGATCCGAGCGAGATCGGCATACGCCGCCAAGGCATCGATGGCTTTGATGGAGAGGTTGGCATTATGTGCCAAGTGACCGGCGAAGTCGTCGGTAGAGAGTTGATTCTCCGGGTTCAGGCCGTTCACGCGCAGATACTCAGCCCACTGCGTCAGTTGGGTCCAGAAGCGTTCGGCCAATACGGTGTTTGCTTCGCTTCGTGCGAGGGCATCCACCAAGATCAGGAGGTTGCCCGATTCCTCCACGGGCATTTGGTTTTCAATCGTTCTCTCGCCGCCTCCATACTCCTGCCCATTCGCTAGCGGATACTGCCCGAGATCGTGGGGAGCGAAAGGAAAGCGCCAGCGGTTCGGCATAGCCGCATACTGCAGCACAGGCAGCAACTGGGCCTCAAGCAGCTTTGGATTGAAGAAGAGAAAGATCGGCGCGGACGGGTAGAGAACGTCCACCGTGGCGATGTCGCCGTTCGAGAAGTTCTCTTTGGCAAAGAGCATTGGCGTGCCCGTCGCGTCCGAGACGAGCACGTGGGCGGCGATCGACTGGCGGTAGGCCAGGGTGCAGAGCCACGCATAGTGCTCGCCGGCGGAACGCGTCAAATCCTCGGTCAGCTGCTTGTCAAAGCTGACGCCGCGCGCCTCGAGCGCAGGATAGTCGCGCGCCGCTTCGTCTAGCATCGTCGCCACCGGCTTGTTGTTGCGCTGCCAGTAGGGCCTCAGATTCTGGCCCAGCAGCTGGATCGCGTAGCCCTCGGTATAGCTGACGAGCAGGTGCCGCGAGACTAGTTGCCCACCGACGGAGCCAAACGGGAAGGCGACGGCAAGCTCCGGCGCGGACCGGGCCGACGCGACTGGACCGTCCATCTCGTCTGCGTCTGCCAATTTTCCGACGTTCGCGAAGGTTAGCTCCGGATGGGTACTGATGCTGCTTTCCGATGGTTCGCCATCGGGTACGGCGAGGTGGAAGTATCCCCAGTCGATGCGCAGATCGTCACCGGACCTGTTGAGAAGTGCCTGGTCCCGCGTGCCCACGGAGAGCACGGTGGTCTCGGCGGTGCGGTGCCGCGCAAACACGACCGGCTGGTGGGTCATGCTGACGGCAATTTCCGAGCTCGCGGCCAGTAGGACCGAGACGTCATGCTGGCCGCCATCGACCGCATGCACGGTCCATGTCACGTAGGTTACAGGACGCGAAAGAATCTCGAGATCGTCCAGGAACGCCGGGGTAAAAAAGGTGAGATCGATCTGAACGCCACCGCCCGTGAAGCTGTAGAGGGTATGCGTTGCAGTCAGCCGCATGGAGCTCTGCTCCAGGGGAGGCACGCTTCCTGGGTCGCGTCCCATGATACGGAAGGGCTTGCCATCCACACGCACCAGCCCAGCCAGAGGCTGCGGGCTTCCAGTCCAGTGCCTGGTGGGAGAGTCGGTCAACTTGTCGGTGTTCGACCACACGCTGAAGTACGGGTTATGCACGATGAGAGGCGTCATTGGCGGCCGCTCGTTCTGTTGGGCGCTGGAAGCACAACTGCCGGCGAAAGTCAGCAGCGCAAAGAGCATGGAGACGCGGACCAGCATTACACAACCCCCGACACCAAAGACATCCTGAGCGCGAAGAGCATGGGATTCAGCGTTTATCTTAGTTCATGCGCATTGTTGCCATGCTATGGCCGAATCTCGCCTTTGCGTTTCCTCTCAACTCTTCCGCAGATTCCCCAGCTGACGTTTATGGACAAGTTTTAAGCGTGCGTCCCACCTGCCGACGCAATCTGTTCCTCGGCCTGCCGGGTCACCGCATTCGCGTCATCATACGCGTCGCCGTTATCACCCGCCTCACGCCACAGTTCAGAGCCTCGCTGCAGCTCCTGTTGAGCCTTGGCGACGTCGATCTCCTCCGGCCGAAGCGCCGTCTCCGCCAGGATCGTCACCCGTTCCGGCAACACCTCCACAAAGCCCCACGCAACGAAAAAACGCTGCTCCCCAGCCGGACCCCCGTGCAGTCGAACCTCACCCGCCCCCAACTCCGCGAGCAGCGGAGCATGCCCATACAGCGCCTCCAGATACCCCGACATCGACGGCAGCTCTACCGCTTCCGCCAAAGCATCTAGCAGCACCCGGTCCGGCGTCACCAGACGCACCGCAAGCAGACCCGGGTGATCCTTCATTGTGGTTGACTCTGCCATCTTACGCCGCCTGCTTCATCTTCTCGGCTGCTGCCAGCACGTCTTCAATGCCGCCCTTCAGATAAAAGGCCTGTTCGGGAATATCGTCATGCTTGCCTTCGATAATCTCCTTGAAGCTGCGGACCGTATCCTCTACCTTGACGTACGCGCCAGGAATTCCCGTGAAGATCTCTGCCACGTGAAACGGCTGCGATAGGAACCGCTGCACCTTGCGGGCCCGCGCCACCGTCACCTTATCCTCCTCCGAAAGCTCGTCGATTCCCAGGATGGCGATGATGTCCTGTAAGTCCTTGTAGCGCTGCAAAATCTTCTTCACACCCTGCGCCACATCATAGTGCTCCTGCCCCACGATGCGCGCCGCAAGAATCCTCGAGGTCGAGGTCAAAGGATCGACCGCGGGATAGATTCCCAGTTCCGACAGCGGACGCGACAGCAGCATCGTCGCATCCAGGTGAGCGAACGTGGTCGCCGGCGCCGGGTCCGTGAAGTCGTCCGCCGGCACATACACTGCCTGCACCGACGTCACCGAACCCTTCTTCGTCGAAGTGATTCGCTCCTGCAGTTCGCCCATTTCCGTCGCCAGGTTAGGCTGATAACCCACCGCGGACGGCATGCGGCCTAAGAGCGTTGAGACCTCCGACCCCGCTTGCGTGAACCGGAAGATGTTGTCGATAAACAATAGCGTATCCGCGCCTTCCTCGTCGCGGAAGTACTCCGCCACCGTCAGACCAGTAAGAGCCACGCGGAGACGTGCCCCCGGCGGCTCGGTCATCTGCCCATAGATAAGCGCCGCCTTCGACTTCGGCAGATCGTTCAGATCTATAACGCCGGACTCCTGGAACTCATGCCACAAATCGTTGCCCTCACGCGTGCGCTCGCCCACACCCGCGAATACCGAATACCCTCCGTGCTTGGTCGCAACGTTGTTGATCAGCTCTTGGATCACTACGGTCTTGCCCACGCCCGCACCGCCAAAAAGGCCGATCTTGCCTCCCTTCAGAAACGGCAAGATCAGGTCGACTACCTTAATGCCCGTCTCGAACATCTCTTCGCCGGTCGACTGCTCATCGAACGCCGGTGCCTGTCGATGGATCGGCATATGCACTTTCGCATTCACGGGCCCCAACTCGTCCACAGGCTGCCCGAGCACATTCAACACCCGCCCCAGGGTCTCCCGGCCTACCGGCACTGTAATGCCAGCTCCCGTATCGATCGCCTTCATGCCCCGAACCATGCCCTCTGTCGCCACCATCGCGATGCAGCGCACACGCCCCTCGCCTAGATGCTGCTGCACCTCGACCACAACATCCAGAGGCGCAGGAACCACAAAGCCTTCACTCACAATGCGCAGCGCCTGGTAGATGGGCGGCATCTTCGCTTCATCGAACTGCACATCAACGGCCGGCCCGCTGATCGAAAGTACCTTGCCAATATTCTCTATCGTCTCTGCCATAGTCTCTCTCTCGCGCAGCCTCTCGCCCAGCTAAAGCGCAGCTGCTCCGCTCACAATCTCGATAATCTCTTTCGTGATCGCCGCCTGTCGCACACGGTTCATCTGCAGCGTGTACGCATCGATCATCTCGCCCGCATTCTTGGTTGCGGCATCGGTCGCCGTCATACGCGCCGCATGCTCCGCCGCCGCACTCTCGAGCAGAGCATGGAAGAGCTGCGTCGTAACATACCGCGGCATCAAATGCCGGAACAGACGCTCGGGAGACTGGTCGAAGATATAGTCCACCTCCGCCGTACCGAACTTCTTCGCCTCCTGCTCCATCGTCGACTCTTCCGGCTCGTTGAGCGAAACACCGGCAGCCTGGGCAGCACGCCCAGCCGCCTCGCGCTGCTCTTCACTCATCACCTCAGCCACGGTAATCTCGTGCGAACCCAGCTTCTGTATAGGCAGCAGCTTCTCCACGACAATCCTCTGCGAGATCACCGACTTGAACTCGTTGTACACCAGGTATACCGAATCGATCTCCGCCCGCTCATACCGTTCGATAATCGAGTGCGCCACCTCCGACACCCCGCCGAAGTCCAATTTCAGCAGCAGGTCCATACGCTCCGCGGCCACCTCGATCGGCGCCGCACGGTGCCGGATCGTCTCATAGTGCGTCGACAGGTCGTTGTCGTAATGCTCTTCCTTCCTCTCGTAGTTTGCCGCGGGATAACGCCGCTTGTAGAATCCGATCGCCTTCTTTCCAATCGGCTCCACATCGACATTCTGCCCCTTCCCTCGCCGCGCGTCGATGAACCTCTGGGCGGCCTTGCCTATATTCGAATTGAAGCCGCCGGCGAATCCCATGTAGCCCGCGATCACTACCACGAGCACATTCTTCTCCTCCCGCTGCACGAGCAGAGGATGCAGAATCTCGCCCGTCTGCTCGTTGTAAAGATCGGTTCGCCGCACCAGCGACTCCAGCACGTTCGAAATCATCTGCGCGTACGGTCGCGCCAACATCGCCCGCTCCTGCGCGCGCCGCAGCTTCGATGCCGACACCATCTTTAAAGCGCGCGTGATCTGCCGCGTGTTCTTCACACTGCGTATCCGCCGCCGGAGATCGAGGACGTTAGCCATACCTATCGATTGCCCGCCATCGCTGTCGCCGGTGTGCTCTGCGCGGACTTTGCTTCCTTCTCCGTCGCCGCGTTCTTCTCCTTGCGATCCCGCAGGAAGTCTGCGCGGTATTCGTTGATCGCGGCCGTCAACCTCGCCTTCAGGTCGTCGTCCAACGCCTTCTTCGTAGCGATACCGGTCAGGATCTCCGGGTGGGCGGACTCAAGGAACGGATAGTAGCCGTCCTCGAACGCACGAAGATCCGCAACCTCCACCTCATCCAGTAGACCGTTCACGCCCGCAAACAGAATCGCCACCTGCTTCTCCACCGACAGTGGCTGGAACTGCGGCTGCTTCAGCAACTCCGTCAGCCTCTGCCCACGGTTCAGCTGCTGCTGCGTCACCTTGTCCAGATCCGATCCGAACTGCGAGAACGCCGCCAGCTCCCGGTACTGCGCCAGGTCCAGCTTCAACGTAGACCCCACCTGCTTGGTCGCCTTGATCGCCGCCGAAAAGCCCACGCGCGACACCGACAGTCCAACATTCACCGCCGGACGCACGCCCGAGTTGAAGAGATCTGTCTCCAGGAAGATCTGGCCGTCCGTAATCGAGATCACATTGGTAGGAATATAAGCTGACACGTCGCCCGCCTGCGTCTCAATGATCGGCAGCGCGGTCAGGCTTCCCCCGCCCAGCTTCGCGCTTACCTTCGAGGAACGCTCCAGCAGCCGCGAGTGCAGATAGAACACATCGCCTGGATACGCCTCGCGCCCCGGAGGCCGGCGCAGCAGAAGGGAGATCTCGCGATAGCTCGCCGCATGCTTCGAGAGATCGTCGTAGATCACCAGCGCATGTTTGCCGTTGTCCCTGAAGTACTCGCCCATCGCCGTGGCCGCGAACGGAGCCAGGTACTGCATCGGAGCCGGCTCGGATGCGGTCGCCGCCACCACGATCGTGTACGCCATCGCGCCGTAGTGCTCCAGCGTCTGCACTACCTGCGCCACGCTCGAACGCTTCTGCCCAATCGCGCAATAGATGCAGATCAGGTCGTTCTTCGCCGAGTTGATGATCGTGTCGAGCGCGATCGCCGTCTTCCCCGTCTGCCGATCGCCGATCAGCAACTCGCGCTGTCCGCGCCCGATCGGAATCATCGTGTCGATCGCCTTGATCCCCGTAGCCATCGGCTCGCGCACGCTCTGCCGGTCGATCACCCCCGGCGCCAGACGCTCCACCGGAAGCGTATGCGGCGTCTCGATCGGCCCCTTGTCGTCGATAGGCTGGCCCAGCGCATTGACCACACGCCCGATCATCGCTTCGCCCACCGGCACCGACATGATCTTGCCCGTGCGCTTTACCTGGTCCCCTTCGCGTATCTCCGTGTAGTCCCCCAGCAACACCGCGCCCACCTGGTCCTCATCCAGATTCATCGCCAGCCCCGCCACACCATGCGGAAACTCGATCAGCTCTCCCGCCATCACCTTGTCCAAGCCATGCACGCGCGCAATGCCATCGCCCAGCGTGACCACCGTGCCAACCTCATCCACCTGTATCCGCTGCTCGTAGTTTTCGATCTGCTGGCGTAGCAACTCGGTAATCTCATCTGCCTTGATCTGTGCCATCGGTTCCTCGAACGTACATTTCCACTTGATCCCGCTGCATCCAGCCGGCTCTCAGGCCTGCGCTGTCATCAAACTCTGTTTCAACCGATCGAGCTGAGCGCGCACCGACCCGTCATACACCATCGACCCGATCCGGACCACCACCCCTCCCAGCAGCGCAGGGTCTTCACGATACGTTACCTTCGCGCGACTACCGGTCAGCTTAGCCACCTCTGCCTCCAGCTCCGCCCGCTCCTCTTCGCCCAGCCGCCGTATGCTTATAATCTCCGCCTCCGCCAGCCCCTGCTCCGACTCCACGATCAAGATATACTCCGCCAAAATCGACTCCAGCTCGTACAGCCTTTGATGGTCCGTAATTACTGCCACAAAGTTACGTACCTGCTTATACATCCCGATCCGCGCAGCGATCGCGTCCAGCACCTTCAGCTTTTGCGGTGAAGGGATGGAAGGATCCATCAAGACCTCGCGCAGCTCCCTGCTGCCCGCGAACGTGCCCGCAAAGTCCCGCAGCTGCTGCTCGGCGGCGTGGGAGTCCAGATGCAGGGAGGAGACAGCACCGGCTAAAGCATGAGCATAGCGAAGGGAGAGCACGGACATCAGTTTCTCCCGTCCTTCGCGGGATCGTCCGTCAGGCGCCGCGCAAAGGCCTGCACCAGCGCCCGGTCCATGTCTACCGAGACCACCAACCTCCGCGCCGCCTGCTCCACGGCCAACTCTGCCGCGTACCTCTGCAGCTGCCTGCGCGCGTGGGCAGTAGCCGCTGCGATCTCCTCCTCCGTGCTCTCCAGCATCTTCCGCTTCTCTTCTTCGAGCGCGGCTCGGGCACGTTGCTCCTCGGCCGCCGCATCGTGATCCGCTCGCGCCTTCATCTCCGCGATCCGGTCGTCCAGCTCACTCAATCTCTCCTCCACGCTGCTCAGCCGCGCGCCGGCCTCCTCGGTCGCGGTCCGCGCATCGACCAGATGCTTCTGGATGGCGGTGTTCCGGTTCCGGAACGTCCGTGGAAGCATCCTCCCCAGCATCCAGGCCAAGAGCGCCGCCAGCACGAAGAAGTTGCCCACCTCAAAGGTTGTCGCCGACTGGTCCACGCTCATCCCGAACACATGTCCCAGCTTCGCAACCGCAGCCGAATGCTTGTACGCCTCGTTCTGGTCTTCTTCCTGCTTGTTCTTCTCCGGCGACTGCGCCTCAGGAGTACTCCCATTTGTCGCACTGTCAGTCCTGGCCTGGCCGCGCACTGCATGCGTCCCGCTGAACAGCGAGGCAACAAGCAGCAGCAGATGCAGATATCGATTAAGCCGGCGGCCCTTCAACGCGCCACCTCCCGCGCGGTCGCAGTCTTCGGCAGCACCGCGCGCAATACCTGCGCGCTCAACTCCGAGTTGGCGCTCTGAATTTGCTGCTGGGCTGCAGCCGAACTCTGCTCGATCTCCTGCTTAGCAGCACGCAGATGCTCCTGCGCAGCGCGGCGAACATCATCGAGGACAGCCTCGCGCTCGCCAGCCCACAGCTTGAGCCTCTTCTCCCGCGCATCCGATATCGCCGCTCTCGCTGCCCGAAGCTTATCCTCCACTACCTGCGTCTCGGCCTCCGCCGCAGCCAGCGCGCCGCGCGCCTGCTCCACCGCGCCGCTCGTCCTCGCTCTCCGCTCCGCCAGTAAGGAGTCGAGCGGACGCCGCACCAGCAGCCCATACGCGCTAACCAGCAGCAGGAACAGCACCATCGTCGGCACGGAGCCGAGCACAAGATCACCGAGTTGGTGCAGTATGAGGTTCATGGGAGAGTCGCAGGTCGGAACCGCTTACGTCAGTACACTCCCCTGGGAGGAAATGCTTGGTGGGGAGAATTAGGTCCAGCTTTCGCTACAGCGGTACATCTAGTTTTAGCAAGGGGATTGAGCGAGTGTCAAACAGGCCCTGACCGTATACCGCTCACGTAGTCCGATTAGCGGCCGCCGCGACAAGTGCGCGACAATTATTGGAGATGCCTTGAGCTTTGCCTCGCGCGGGGCTACCATAGCACAACCGCCAAGACCCGTTCTGGGTCACATGGGCCGCACGTTCCGGGACACTACTTCCGCTCCCCGAATTGGCGGCCCGTGTTACGTTTCCGCCCCCGCCTCACGCTCATAGTATCGCCGGTAGCGCTGCAGCAGCGAGATCGGCCCCTTCACCAAGGCATGCACTAGGTTCCCCTCGAAGCGCTTCGCCTCGAAGATCGCTCCAGCCTCAAGCGCGGACAGAATCGCTCCCTCCCGCTGCGGAATTCTGAACCTTTGCTCCACCACCGGGTCCTCCACCAACGCCTTATCGATCGCCTCCAGCAGATCGCCCAGGCCCGTCCCCTTCAGGCCCGAGACCTCGATTGCCCCCGGCGCAGCCCCACGCGCCTGATCCTTTGCCAGCACCCGGTCCATCTTGTTCCTCACCTGCAGCACAGGCTTCCCCGCTACATCCAGCTCCGCCAGCACACGCTCCACCTGCGCGCGCTGCTCCCCCGCCATCTCGCTAGAAGCATCCTGCACATGCAGCAGCAGCTCCGCCCGTTCTACTTCTTCGAGCGTAGCGCGAAAGCTCGTCACCAGCGTATGCGGCAGATTGCGTATGAACCCCACCGTATCCGACAGTAGAATTTTCCTCCGCGAAGGCAACTGCAACTCCGCCAGCTTCGGATCGAGCGTAGCGAACATCCGCGACGACTCCAGCACCCCCGCCGCCGTCAGCGCATTGAACAACGTACTCTTGCCCGCATTGGTATACCCCACTAGAGCCACCACAGGCACCGGCACCGCCTCCCGCCGATGTCTCTGCTGTCCACGTATGCGCCGAACCGCCTCCAGCTGCTCTTTGAGGTGATCGATCCGAACATTGATCCGCCTTCGGTCCGTCTCGAGCTTCGTCTCGCCCGGCCCCCTGGTTCCAATCCCGCCGCCAAGCTGTGACATCGCTTTGCCCCGTCCAGCCAGCCTCGGCAACTGGTACTGCAACTGGGCCAGCTCCACCTGCAGCTGCCCCTCGCGCGTTCTCGCGTGGCGTGCGAAGATGTCCAGGATCAACTGCGTCCTGTCGATCACCCGACACGGCAGTTCCGCCTCCAAGTTGCGCAGTTGCGACGGCGTCAGGTCATGATCGAACAGCACCACGTCGCTTTGGCACGAAGCAACCGAGGCTGCGATCTCCTCCACCTTGCCTCGGCCCACCAACGTCGCCGCATCCGGCCGCGCTCTCCTCTGCACCTGGGTCGCCGCCACGATGGCTCCAGCACTCCTGGCCAGCTCCTCGAACTCCGCCATGGACGAGGCGAAGTCCAGGTCCTCTCCCGGCTCCTCCGCAGACGGCAACGCCTCGCCCTCCACTCCAGCCGGATCAAACCCACTCAGCTCTGCACTCGCTTTAGGATCTCCCAGCACAGCAGCTGCCTTCCTGGCCTCCCTCGCCGCCGCGCCCACCCTGCTCCGCTCCCCCGTAAAGCGCACCGCTACCAGGACCGCGCGTTCCAAGCGGTCCGCCCGCCGCTCCGCAGCCGCGTTCGAAGCGCGCTTCTGCTCCACCAAGCTCCTGCGCCTGGGGCCGGCCTCTACCGTCTCATCATGTTGTTGAGCCAACTCTACCCATGCCCCCCCGCCGATCCACCGGAGCTCGGCGCCGCGGCTCCCACCGAAGGCACAGCCACACGATTCTCCGCGCGCGGCGGAGCCTCCCCATGCGTCCCCGCCCGCCCGCGCACCCCCGTCGCGATGGCATGCGTGAAGCTCAACTGCTCTTGC
>CAXTPY010000002.1:0-43605 GCA_964246195.1 uncultured Acidobacteriaceae bacterium
GTCTCAAGGACCAGGCTCGTTCACCCACCGCTCATGCTTCCCGAAGACAATCTGCGTTTGTTCTTGATGTTGCCTATTCTTTACACCAGCAGCGAATCCGCTCTAAGCAGCCTTCTTCTCGCCGATCGCCTTGATACGCGCATTCAAACGACTCTTGTACCGGCTAGCCGTATTCTTGTGCAGCACGCCCTTCTGCACACTCTTATCCAGAACCGAAGTCGTCGCGCGGTACTGTTCCATCGCGCCCTTCGCCTCGCCCTTTACGATAGCCTCACGCATAGCCCGCAAGGTCCCCCGCAGCTTGCTCTTGTTTGAGCGATTCACCGCCGTCTTCACCTCGGTCTGACGCGCGCGCTTCAACGACGAAACATGATTTGCCATAAACGAATCTCTCTTCTCTAACCCGCAGCCTGCAGCAGCCGTTTCGGGGGAATGAACACAGAGCCGACGCACCGGCCAGCCGGGCCACAAACCACAGCCGGCAGCTCACCGCACTCGCCCTGCAACTACTAAGTCTACGGAAGAGCCGCCCCCCGGTCAACCACCCTCCCTAAGCCCACCCACCTATGGAGCGTTGCGCCTGTTCGGAGCCAGAATTGCACCATGCGAAAGGGTAGCTGCCCTGACCGCGGCATCTCTCCATTTCCTCATTGGGGTTCTCATCCAAAGCTTGCACCCCACACACGCGCTCGCAGCATAGACAAGCGCCGCCGCTCCAGCTCTGATCGCGGCGGGGAGCAAAAGCATGGTTTTAACCTATTTGCCTACCACGCCGCGCCATCAACTAGGCTGCTCTTCATAGTCGGCGGCGGTGGTCTGGTCCGGTCCGCGCCTGATTCCCATGGTGTCGAAGACCATTGTAAGAATCTGGCAGAGGATGAGGTTTAGCAGCAGAGCTAGCAGACCAGCGAACACGGGGTAGGTCTTTCCCGCTATCGTAACCGGGTAAACCGTACTCTTCAACTTCAAAACCAACGCCATCCATGTCCCTAAGAGCATTCCAGCGGCCCAGCCAAGCAGTAAGGCCGAGTCGTGAAACCGACGCTTCCAAAGTCCGAAGACCAGGGATGGAAAGGTTTGCAAAATCCAGATGCCACCCAGCAATTGAAGATTGATGGCGTACTGCAAAGGAAAAAAGAGAACGAAAGCGAGCGCACCTACCTTGACGACGAGCGACGCGAGCTTCGCATTCGTCGTCTCCTGTTTCAGAGTGGCCCCGGGATTGATGTATTCACGGTAGATATTCCGGGTGTAGATATTGGCCGCCGCGATCGACATAATCGCTGCAGGCACCAAAGCGGCAATAGCTATCGCCGCAAAGCAAAAACCTGCGAACCACGGGGGAAAGATCAGGTTGAAGAGCCCAGGTACTACAAAGTTGGGCGACTTTGGTTTGATTCCCGCTGTGATTGCCATGTAACCAAGCAGAGCGATCAATCCTAAAAGAAAGGTGTAAGCAGGCAACAACACCGCATTCCTCTTGATGACACGTCCACTGGAGGAACTGAGAACGCTCGTAATCATGTGCGGATACATGAAGGCTGCGAGGGCAGAACCCAGAGCAAGGGTAGCGTAGGCAGAAAAATTCGCCTGCGGCAAGATCAGAAACCCCTTCGGAGTCTTAAGTGGAAGCATCGATCCCGCAACCGAAAACACGTGCGCATATCCACCCAGTTTGATCGGAACATAGATCACGGCCGCGAGTACCATCACGTAGATCATCAGATCCTTGACTAAGGCGATCAGTGCTGGAGCACGCAGGCCGCTTGAGTAAGTGTAAAGAGCTAAAATAATAAACGCGACGATGATGGGCAGGTCATTCACGAAGGCCGAGTTGCCTACCAGACCCATCTGCGCCAACACGACTTCCATCCCGACAAGCTGGAGTGCGATATAGGGCATCGTCGCCAAAATGCCAGTAAGCGCAACGGCAAGCGCAAGCCAGTGGCTTCCATAGCGCCCACGGACGAAGTCGGCAGGTGTTATATAACCATGCTTGCTGCTCACCGCCCAAAGCCTCGGCATGGTCGTGAAGACAAACGGGTAGACGATGATGGTGTAGGGCAGAGCAAAAAATCCTAGCGCGCCTACGGTGTATACAAGAGCAGGTACGGCAATAACCGTGTAAGCCGTGTAGAAATCACCGCCAACAAGAAACCATGTGATCAGCGTGCCGAATCTGCGTCCGGCGAGTCCCCACTCATTCAATTCATCCAGATTGCCGCGACGCCATCTCGACGCATAGAAGCCCACGCCTGTGACGAGAGCAAAGAAGAAAAGGAAGACTCCAAACTCAGTATAGTTCAGGTTCAGATGGGTCATTAGCTCGGCCCTTCGTTCGAGCGCCGACTTGCCCGCGGGCTAGTCATGAGATACACCAGTCCTGTGATAACCGAACTTAGAATGACCCAGGAAAACTGATACCAATAAAAGAACGGAACTCCCCATAGCGTGGGTGTTGTGCGAGCGTAGATCTGCGGAAACAGCAGCCCTAAATAGGGGAGAAGCAGCATCCAGTACCATACTGAGCGGCTCTTACGCACTGTTGATGGCTTATTCATGCTCTGCTCCCAGCCTTCTTCCCAAAGCTGCTCGTCACTTCTTCGACACCAGATCGTGTATCTGATCTACCACATCGGGATTAGCAAGTGTCGTTATATCGCCCGGGTCGTGGCCAACCGAGAGCGCTGCAAGAACACGGCGCATGATCTTCCCCGATCGCGTCTTGGGCATATCCGGCACTATCCAGACACAACGTGGACGAGCAATGGGACTGATCTCCGTCTCTATCGCGCGTAAAATACGTTGTACCAGCGCGTCGTCTCCTTTTATACCCATGCCCAGCGACACGTACAACTCAGGTACGTGCCCCTTTATTTCGTCCGGGACCGCAACAACGGCAGCCTCCGCCACCTCTGGCACGGTGAGCGCGGCCGACTCGATCTCTTTCGTCCCCAGTCGATGTCCCGCCGTATTAATCACGTCGTCGATCCGCCCAAGAATGCGGATGTAACCGTCCTTGGATTGCGTCGCTCCATCCCCTGCGAAGTAAGGCCAATCCTGCCAGTCCTTACTCTCCTTATCCCGGCAGTGACGTTCGTAGTAGTTCTTTCTATAGCGTGATGGATCACCCCACAAGGTCTGCATAAGACCGGGCCAGGGATTGCGAATACACAAATTGCCAGCGCTGCCTCTGCCCGGAACGATTTCGTTGGAGTTCTCGTCGTAAATAACGGGATGAACACCCGGTAGACCAGGTCCAGCGCTACCCGGCTTCATCGCCTTGATCGCCGGCAGCGTAGAGATCAGGTGGCCGCCGGTCTCGGTCTGCCACCAGGTATCTACAATCGCTGCTCGACCCTTTCCAACGGTTTCGTAGTACCAGCGCCAGCTCTCGGGTTCGATCGGTTCGCCGACCGTACACATTAGTTTGAAGTCATAGTTGTACTTCTTGGGTTCGTCAGGTCCGGTTCTCCGTAACGCGCGGATGGCCGTTGGCGAAGTGTGGAAGATGTTGACACTCAAATCCTCCGCGATTCGCCAGGGGCGCCCAGCATCGGGATAATTAGGCAGGCCTTCGTAAATAACGGAAGATCCACCGAGTGCCAGGGGGCCGTAGACAATATACGAGTGCCCAGTAATCCAGCCGATGTCCGCCATGCACCAATAAACGTCTTCTTGATGAAGATCCAGAACGTACTTTGTCGTACCAGCGGCCCATGCGAGGTAACCGCCTACAGCGTGCAGGCAGCCCTTGGGATTTCCAGTGGTTCCGCTCGAATACATGATGAATAATCCGTCCGTAGCCGCGAGACGCTCAGGCGGAATTCGATGTCGCCGGTAACGAACCAACTCCTCATTGACGATATAGTCGCGCCCGGCTACCGGTGGAATATTTGTCGAAGACTTACCCGGATGGCGCTGCCAAACCAGTACCTTGGTGACCGCAACGCCGAGCGTCTCTGCCTCTGCGGTAGCAACCTCAGCCTTTTCCTTATGATCGATCAGTTTGCCGCCACGATAGTAGGCGTCCATGGTGATCAATACGGAGCTCTTCGAATCCGCAATGCGATAGCCACACGCCTTACCCGAAAAGCCGCTGAAGACGAGGTTATGAATCACGCCTAACCGAGCACATGCCAGCATGCTGATCACGGACTCCGCTGCCATGGGCATATGCAAGGTGGCGCGGTCGCCCCGCTTTAGTCCGCAGAAATCGCGGAGAAGCGCCGCAAACTCATTCACTCTGACCCATAGCTCCTGATAGGTAATCGCAACGGCGGGTTCACTCTCCAGTTCGGGAACGAAGTACAGAGCTGTTTTATTTCGATGTTTGGCAAGATGCCGGTCAATACAGTTCTGAGCTGCATTCAACTCACCGCCCACAAACCATTTCCAAAAGGGCGCCTCTGAGCCGTCAAACGTTTTCGACCAGTAGCGGTTCCACTCCAGCAGGTCGCCATACTCGCGATAGCATTCGGGGAAGTTGCTAAGGCTCATGCGATCGTAGATAGCCGGATCGGTAATATTGGCCTGCCCTACAAACTGCGGCGAGGGAAGCACAAAGGCTTCTTCACGCCAATTCACGTCGATCTCCGCCTCAGCATGTTCGGATTTCGTGTTGCTCATCGTGGCCCCTTCCAATGATTCCGTAACGCATCTATCTTTCCCTTCCGCAGCGGTAGCCAGTAGTCTTCCGGAAGACACCTGCTTGCAATTCAGGGTCTCGACCTCCGGAGATCCTAACTGCCTGCGGGTGCGCCAACGGGTAGGACGATCCGGCCGAAGGTTGCGTTTATTACCAGGGCAAAGCTTGTGTACATGGCTAGTAATCCGCAAACTAGTCCCAGCACGCCTCCAACGCGATTCAAGGTGTGAATTCCTAGCAGATCGCCGAATCCAAGCAGGAAGAACGTGATCCACAACGTAAGGAAGATGAGCCACAAGGCACGACTCAAACGGAATGTCGCTACCCACATCGCTAAGGTGAAGACGCCCCACGCGATGAGGGTGACGGCGATGGTGCTTCCCGCATGAGACAGATCGAGAACACCATGTCCACCCAACAGGATCAACAACGCAAACCACCACCAGAACGCCCCATAGCTCAGAAAAGCTACCGTACCGAACGTGTTTCCTGTACGAAACTCGAGAAGACCGGCGATGAGTTGGATTAGGCCACCATACGCAAGAGCCAGTGGTATCACCACCTGCAAACCACCTGCCGGCAGTACACCAGCATTGATAAGACTGAGGACAACCGTGGTAAGCCCAAAACCGACTAGACCCAAAGGAGCAGGATTAGCAAGAAGTACCTTTGATTCGTCAGCCATATAAGTCGCCTCCTAGGAACTTTACTAGAACAGGAAAACAGGTCCGAATTCCTCGCGAACGTCATTCCATTCACGCGAAGGGACGCCCCTGAAGAGAGGCAGCGCCACGTGAGGATTTGCATGCGTGGTGTACAGCGACTGTTCGAAGGAAAACGAAACATAGCGATTTAATTTGTAGTTCAACGTGCCGATCGCCATGGTGCTGTAACGACGATTCCCTAAAGCGCCCGCGTGAAGCAGGTCGCGAGTCTTGGCCTGGTCGACACCGTACGTCCCATACAGAGACCACCCCGCATTGCGGCCCGATGGGTCCGCGTTGAAGATGCGGGACAGCGGGATGCCTAGTTGCACAAAGCCCCCGTCCGCACGAACCGGCCGTTCGGGTGCAACAACCTGCTTACCCGTAGCATCCGTACCGAATGCGACCACCGATGCACCATCGACAGAGGGCGCCGTCGCGACCGCGGTCAGTCCACCTAAATCATTGAAGAAGCTATAGAGCTGGCCGGCGAAGAAGAATCTCAGGTCGCTGCCGCTGTAGTACTTCCCTATGAGCGTAAAGTAACGAGTTGGAAGTTGATATTCGACATCCCAGCCATTCGTAGTGTGGTTGACGCTCGCTCCTGTTGAGAAAGTAGCCTGATAGGCAGTCGGCACACCGGCCTTTAATACGATCGCTGTACTGCTGCCCTGCTCTCCGCTGAAGATGAGTTGCGCCGGTGCTACTCCGGGTGCGTGATCTAACTGCCATTGCGCGACAACGCGCGCCTCAACCTGCGGACGATTGGAGTCCGGCCCCTGACGTTCGCCGTATCCCAATTGTTGGGATATGTTCGCGGCACTGGGCGGTAAGCCAGATGCTGGCAGAACGAGCGCGAACTCGGGCATGATTTGAAAGCTGCCTACCTTTTCAGTCACACCGAATCGCATCTGCGGTGCGCGCTCATAAAGCGTGCCGAAGTCGATTCCCAAGCCCGTCGTTTCAAGTATGTTGGGTAGCGTGGAAGAACCGTAAGGAGTCCAGTCCTGTCCAAAGACCGCCGAAGCGGTAGTCTTGTCGTTGAAGCGGTAATCGAGACGGGCATACGCCAGCCGGAGCGAAGGATTGCTTGACCGGATAGAAGAAAGATTCCTATTATCGGAACGATTAAAGTTACCTTCGAAGTCACCTTCGATCTTTCCTGTAATCGTCCACTTCGGGTTCTTGTCGAACCATTCGAAGTTGGTGCCGTACCGTGTACTCCGCGCCTTCATGTGAAACTCTGGGGAGCCGTTCGGCCCGGTGTCGGTCAAAAATCCAGGCAAGGGAAAATCATCGCCATTTGGAGAAGAGCTATCTTCTATTCCCGTAAGCTTGATGAATCCATACGGTGTGACGCCGACCTCGCCAAGTCTGAACGCCGATACCATCTGCGCGCGCTTAACTCCACCGACTGGCATCGTTCGCACAGGAACTAGCGCTTCATTAATGGCTGAGTGAGGATTGTGCTCTACCACCGAAGGAGCACCCGGCTCCGTAGCATTGGGAGGCGACTGAGCCCCCCCGCTGATCGATAGAGGCGACTGCTGATTTTGTGGTGCAGACTGTGGCGCAGGGGCAGGCGGAGCCGCTTCGTTACCCACAAGGCGCTGATAATCATCCTGCGTGATCACTCCTTTTTTCAACAAAATGTCCGCCAGACGCTGATTGGCTTCCTTTGCAGAGCCCGCTTGATGGATCTGTGAGACTTCCGCATCGCTCAGAACACCTTTGGTCTGCAGAATCTCAACTAATGGGTTGTCGGTTGGTTTGTCAGAGGGCTGCTGGGCACGCACAGGTACGCTCGATAGCGAACAGAGTACGAGCGAGGCGCCAAGGAAATTCTTAGCGAATGGAACCCGAAACAGGCGCTGGATTTGAGACGAATTGGTAGATCGCACTTGTATGTACTCCGGGAATTCTGGGGTGCTGTGCGCACCTCGTTGCAACTGTGGTGTCTATGTCTTTGCCACTGGCACGTCAAAGACAGGAAACGTAGCGCTTGCAAAATCTTGAAAGAGGATGCTCAGAAACACTAGATAGAAACCTGCCTGTCGTCAAGTAGAGTTTTGTGGAGGCGGATCGGCCTTATAACCCGGTCAATTGCATGCTTGCACCGGTGTCGCGAGCGATCCTACCCAAATGAAGAGCGCAGATCTGAAGAAAACTGTCACCTCCAGCACCAGGCTACTGTCGTAAGCAAGAACAGTTTCGACTTGTACCGGAGTAGTCCCGGGCGCACCCCTAGAAACACCTTTGAGGCTGTGCTCACCGCCATCGAGAAGACTACCCGGCAGAAGCCCCCGAACCGGACGCATAGGTCGACCCGCGCGATGGCAGGGGCCGCCGGCATCAGCGAAATCAGCGTACGGCGCATCTGGCGGCCGCATGGCTTGAAGCCGCACCGCATCCACACGTTCAAGTTGAGCAACGATCTAAAGCTGTCCGTACACGCGAGCGCCCGCTTGAGGAAGGTGCGGAGGCTCGCCTGCTTTTCACAGAACTCCAGGTGTTGCTCAATGGCTGCCGCCATCGTGACGCGATTGGGTCTGGGCAGGAGGTTGGTCGCTGGATGTGATTGCGAGGCTTGTTGGTCTGGTCTCGGGCTTCGAAAGTTCGGCCAGGATACCGGCCTTGTGCCTGGAGTTCGATCAACTTCGCCCGTGCTGCAGGCACGGCCTCCTCGAACACCGCGATAGCCTGTCGGAGCTTCTTCCCACCCTCGTACCATTCCAGGTAGTAGTGGCCCTCGGGATGGTGCTCGTCTTTGCCGTCCACCAGAACGTGGTCCCGGACAAGGGAGCCAAGATCTTCGCTCGTGCCATTGTTTGTTCCCTCCAGGGGGCAAACAAGTAGCGCGAGATGCAGACTCGCTTAAATGTGGGATCAGGATGTCCAGTAAGGGAGGGAACTACTTTAAAGCAAGAATCGCCGTTTTAGGGTAGCGTTCTAACCAACTGAGTTACGCGCCTGTGCTGCTCTAGTGCAATCTCCTGTGGGCGGCGGCAACCAGTTTCGGTTTGCGGTACAAAACTCCATCTTCTACCCTGAATCTACCGTGTTTTTACCGCATCGTTTACGATGGTCGGGTCGCCTGCCACGTGCCTTTCTACAGTCAATTCCGAGCTGCGCCTAACCTGCTGACGCTGCTGCGGCTCTTCATCATTCCGTTCCTAATCATCGAGGTGCTGGACGGCCACTTCCGCAGGGCCTTTGCTTTGTTCATCTTAGCGG
The DNA here is from genome assembly GCA_964246195.1 of uncultured Acidobacteriaceae bacterium. Classification (GTDB taxonomy): domain Bacteria; phylum Acidobacteriota; class Terriglobia; order Terriglobales; family Acidobacteriaceae; genus Edaphobacter. The sequence continues at coordinate 8,587 of CAXTPY010000002.1, forward strand.
GTCTCAGCGACGCACTCGACGGGCTGCTCGCACGTTGGCTGAGCCAGCGCACAACCCTGGGCCTGTATCTCGACCCCATCGCCGACAAGCTGCTCTTAAGCACCTTGTTTGTGTTGTTTACGCACGTGGGGCTGGTGCCGCGCTACGTGACGGTGCTGGTCTTCAGCCGCGACCTGGGCATTCTGCTGATCGCAACCCTTTTGTTTGCAACGGGAACATTGCGCGACTTTCACCCCAGCCGCCTGGGCAAGGTGAATACCGTGGTGCAGATCATGGGGCTGACCTCGGTGCTGTGCGCTAAACTGCTTCCAATCAGCGATATAGCCATGGCAAGGGACGGCTTGGTGCGGTTGATTGCGTTTCTTGCGCCCGTCTCCGCGGCTCAGTATGCATGGATCGTGATCCGCAGAATGAACGGTCCGCAGACCGTGGCGCAGGGCTAGAGCGCCTTTCTCCCTGTTGCCAACTCCCTCATTCTGCGCTGTTTCGATCCTCGTTGGCATGCTTCAGGACGGTCTCTTCGATAGCTACATCGTCGTACTCCGCGGAGTCGAACACCTCTCCGCATTGCTGGCATTCGACGAATTCGATGTCGTCCTCGCGGGCGACTACCTTCACGATGGGATGTTTGCAGGGGGCGGTCATGGGGAGTGAATGGATGGATTCTCCACCGTCGCCCGCGGGTTGTCAATGGGTGATTTTCCATGGTTTCACGGTGTTTTCTGTCCGCAAAACGTGGTGAAATCACGGTAAAAGCACGGTGAAAGTACGGTTGCGCGATACCGTCCGCGGACGTACACTATCTAGGACCGGATGAGTCGCCATTGCGGCGCAGCCAAGAACAAACCGGCGAGTGAGAAGTGGACATGCCATGCTGCGGCTGACCAAGAAGGCCGATTACGGGCTGATGGCCCTGAAGTATCTCGCGGAGCAGGCGCAGCCCGCGCGGACGGGGGCGTCCCAGAGCGCGAAGGATATTGCCGAGGCGTACCACATACCACCGCAGCTGCTGGCGAAGATTCTCCAGACGCTGGCGAAGGCCGGCCTGCTGGTGAGTCATGCAGGGGCGAACGGAGGCTATTCGCTGGCGCGGCCGGCGGATGCGATCACTGCCTTCGAGGTGATACGGGCGATCGACGGACCTTTGTTCATCACCAGTTGCATTACGATTCACGGGACCTGCGACCTGGCCGGGCACTGCACCATCAAAGAGCCGCTGCGCAAGGTGAATGACAGCATCAAGGATCTGCTGAGCGGAATCAGGATTGCGGATCTGGTCGACGCGGAGTCGGAGACGCGCAGCGGTGAGGCGGCAGTTGGCGGTGGGTTAGTTAGTATCGCTCGTTAGAAGTGGAAACACAACGATTTCGGGAGAGATGATGATGACGATGATGAATGCGAAGGAAGCAATCAGCAACAACGGCGCCATGAGCGATATGAGCAATAGCGGGATGATTATCTCGGAGTCGGCGGCCCCTCTGCCGGAGGGCGTGGAGTTGCCTATCTACATGGACAATCATGCGACGACGCCGATGGACCCGCGGGTTCTGGAGGCGATGCTTCCCTACTTCGGCCGGGTCTTCGGCAATGCGGCGAGCCGCAATCACGCCTTTGGCTGGGAGGCGGAGCAGGCGGTGGAGAAGGCGCGTGAGCAGATCGCGAAGCTGATCGGAGCGACGTCGAAGGAGATCATCTTCACCTCAGGCGCGACCGAGTCGAACAATCTGGCGATCAAGGGGATCGCCGAGATGTATCGCGAACGCGGCAATCACATCATCACCCAAGTGACGGAGCACAAGGCCGTGCTCGATACGTGCAAGCGGCTGGAGAAGCAGGGATACCGCGTGACCTATCTGCCGGTGCAGGCGGATGGGCTGGTGGCTATCGAAGATCTGCGGCGGGCGCTGAACGAAAAGACGATCCTAGTCTCGATCATGTTTGCGAACAATGAGATCGGCGTGATCCAGCCAGTGGCGGAGATCGGAAAGCTGTGCCATGAGAAGGGCGTGATCTTCCACACGGACGCGGTGCAAGCGGTGGGCAAGATTCCGGTGAATGTGCAGGAGATGAACATCGATGTGCTGTCGCTGACGGCGCACAAGCTCTATGGGCCGAAGGGGGTGGGCGCGCTGTATGTGCGGCGGCGGAATCCGCGTGTGCAGATCTCGGCGCAGATCGACGGCGGCGGCCATGAGCGCGGGATGCGTTCGGGTACGCTGAATGTTCCCGGGATCGCGGGATTGGGCGCGGCCTGCGAGATTGCGGGCAAGGAGATGGCGGCGGAGGCGAAGCGGCAGGCGCAACTGCGCGACTACCTGAAGGAGAAGTTCGAGAAGGCGCTCGACTATGTTCATGTGAACGGCAACATGGAGCATCACCTGCCGGGGAACCTGAATATGAGCTTTGTGCATGTCGAGGGCGAGAGCCTGCTGATGGGGATCAACGACGTGGCGGTCTCGTCCGGTTCGGCGTGTACCTCGGCGACTCTGGAGCCCTCCTATGTGCTGAAGGCGCTGGGCCTTGGCGACGATGTTGCGCACAGCTCGATCCGGTTCGGACTGGGCCGCTTCAACAATAAGGCCGAGGTGGATTATGTCTCCGACAAGGTGATCACGGTGGTGAAGCATCTGCGGGAGATGAGCCCGCTGTACGAGATGGTGAAGGAAGGGATCGACCTGAGCAAGATCGAGTGGGCGGCGCACTGAGTTCCGCTCCCGCGGCGCTGCAGGGTTTCGGCAGAGTATGCTTCGGAGTAGCGGGCGAATGCGGATGTTAGGTGGGTGTCGGAAATGGGCGACACCCATGACCCGATCGCGGTGGGCGTTTCGCTGCTTGCGATCCTAGCCGGAAGTTTATTCAGCCGCAGACGTAAGGCTCTTCGCGGCGAGTTCAAGGATCTTCGCGGAGAGTTGAACGACCTGCGTGGCGATATGTAGACCCGGTTCAACAAGGTGGACGACCATATCTCACGGGCGAACTCGAGGCGCGTGTGGCTGCTACAAAAAAGTGGGACTGACTCCCAAACTCTCGCTTCGTGTCAGGATGCGGCGTCATCGGACTTTGCAAGCGTGCGTGGCGGCCGGTTGCGGTGGACAGGAGAATAGAGAAGCCCTCGCTCGGTGGCGAGGGCTTCTCTGGTGGGGTTAGGTCTTGCAGGGAATGGCTGGCGGTCTTTGCGGCCACGACCCGTTAGGCGGAGCGGGGCTTTGGGCGCGAGGGTTATGCGGAGAGTTTTCTGCGTAGCGCTCCGGCGGCGCTGAGGATGCCAGTGCCGAGCAGGACCAGTGAGCTTGGTTCGGGGACCGGCGAGGTGGTCGCCGGAGAGGTGGTCAGGGTGTCCAGCAGGACGTTGCCGACTCCGGAGGGATTGCCGTCAGCGGTGACCGAAACGTAGGTGTCGGTGGTCGAGATGAGGGCGGTGGAGAAGGGGTCGGAGGTGGGAGTGTGGATGTCCTGGTAGAGGGTTCCGAGCGAGCCGAGGGTGTTCGAGACGTAGACGCTGAAGCCTTCCTGGCTCTGGGTGCTGCCGATGGCGAGCGAGAAGGGAGTCGTGAGGTTGGAGACATTGAGCTGAATGAAGGTGCTGCTGGTGATCTCGTTGTCGAGTGTGCCGGTGATGCCCAAACCGTTCTCGGAGCCTCCGCCATTCTTGCCAAATAGGCTGGCGTTGGAGCCGTTGGTGTTGAAGGCGTAGGCGGTCACGGAGCCTGCTCCGGAGCCGAAGGTCTGGGAGTGGCCCAAGGAGTTGTTGGCGCCGGTGAAGTCGATGGTGGCGGAGAAGGCGGGGGTGGAAGCGGCGGCGGCGAGGGAGAGTGTGGCAAGAAGACATTTGAAGTTCAAGGTGATACCTCCTGATGTGTGGTGCTATTGCAATCTGCTTAGAGGTATTGCAAGCCTTGTTCCAGAAGCGGGTGAACGTGCATCTTTTTGCAATAAATTGTCCAAACTATTATCTACGTATACTTACGGAGCTCTTTGAGGCTCAGGTAGGAGCTGGGGAGGCGCAGCTTGAGGAGCTTAGGAAGGCAAATGGAAAATACTTTCCTATGAAAGCAGAACTTTGCATCCACTCTGGCTTTATCTCTAGCCATCCGCAGCGGATTAGCTGATGGTGTGAAGAACAGACAACAGCAAGAACAACCGCAGATTTCCTTCGGGAAGGAAAGAGAGAAAAGCCTCTACATGAGCTGCGACGTTGCTTTGAAGGAGGTAGGCGAGCCCACCCTAGACCGCTCACGCAGCGGCGTCCCGGACGGGGTCGTCGCGGTGGGCAAGCGTGTGTGACGGCCGGTTGCTGTGGACAGGAGAATAGAGAAGCCCTCGCTGGGTGGCGAGGGCTTCTCTGTTGAGGTTAGGGTCTTGTAGGAATGGCTGGCGGTCTTTGCGGCCACGACCCGTTAGGCGGAGCGGGGCTTTGGGCGCGAGGGTTATGCGGAGAGTTTTCTGCGTAGCGCTCCGGCGGCGCTGAGGATGCCAGTGCCGAGCAGGACCAGTGAGCTTGGTTCGGGGACCGGCGAGGTGGTCGCCGGAGAGGTGGTCAGGGTGTCCAGCAGGACGTTGCCGACTCCGGAGGGATTGCCGTCAGCGGTGACCGAAACGTAGGTGTCGGTGGTCGAGATGAGGGCGGTGGAGAAGGGGTCGGAGGTGGGAGTGTGGATGTCCTGGTAGAGGGTTCCGAGCGAGCCGAGGGTGTTCGAGACGTAGACGCTGAAGCCTTCCTGGCTCTGGGTGCTGCCGATGGCGAGCGAGAAGGGAGTCGTGAGGTTGGAGACATTGAGCTGAATGAAGGTGCTGCTGGTGATCTCGTTGTCGAGTGTGCCGGTGATGCCCAAACCGTTCTCGGAGCCTCCGCCATTCTTGCCAAATAGGCTGGCGTTGGAGCCGTTGGTGTTGAAGGCGTAGGCGGTCACGGAGCCTGCTCCGGAGCCGAAGGTCTGGGAGTGGCCCAAGGAGTTGTTGGCGCCGGTGAAGTCGATGGTGGCGGAGAAGGCGGGGGTGGAAGCGGCGGCGGCGAGGGAGAGTGTGGCAAGAAGACATTTGAAGTTCAAGGTGATACCTCCTGATGTGTGGTGCTATTGCAATCTGCTTAGAGGTATTGCAAGCCTTGTTCCAGAAGCGGGTGAACGTGCAATTTTTTGCAATAAACTGTCTAAACTATTATCTACGTATACTTACGAAGCTCTTTGAAGCTCAGGTAGGAGTTGGGGAGGCGCAGCTTGAGGAGCTTAGGAAGGCAAAGAGAAAATACTTTCCTATGAAAGCAGAACTTTGCATCCACTCTCGTTCCCACTTGAAAGTAGGAGGATCGACTCCATCGGAGCAGCAGGCTGGGCAGCAGGCTGGCGAACCCTGGCATGGGCGAGTATCATCGAATGAAGCGAGGGTATTCCCATGGCATATAGCGACAAGGTAGTCGATCATTACAGCAACCCACGGAACGTTGGGCAGATGGACAAGAGCTCGGATGAGGTGGGAACGGGTCTGGTGGGCGCGCCGGAGTGCGGCGACGTGATGCGTCTGCAGATAAGGGTCAATCCCGCGACCCAGGTGATCGAAGATGCGAAGTTCAAGACGTTCGGCTGCGGTTCTGCGATCGCGTCTTCGTCGCTGGCGACGGAGTGGGTGAAGGGCAAGACCGTGGCCGAGGCGCTCGAGATCAAGAATACAGACATCGTGAAAGAGCTTGCGCTGCCTCCGGTGAAGATCCACTGCTCGGTGTTGGCGGAGGATGCTATCCGGGCGGCGATCGGTGACTGGAAGAAGAAGAATCGGGTGAGCGAGACAGAAGAGGTCGCGGCCGCGGCGCATTGATGCGGTGGCCGAGTTTGTGGCGGGTTTGCTGGTCCGCGGTCACGGGGGCCTGGTGAGGGTTGAGGTAGCCGCATGAAGACGTATCCGATTGAATCTGCGCTGCGTGCCCAGAAGGCGCTTCGTGAAGCTGCGGGGCTGCCTCCGGAACAATTCCCTGTACAGGCGTTCGTGGGCATGGTGAGCGATGAGATCGAGGCGCTGCGGTCACAGGGGAAGGGCGATGAGGAGATTGCGAGCTTGATCGTGGGGAGTTCCGGGATCGAGATAACGGCTTCGGAGATCGCTGAGAACTATGCTTCCCCTGAGGCACGGCACCAGCGTTGATGTTACGTGATGGGAGTTGCGAGGCATGGGCATGGTGACGCTGCAGGCTGAGACGAGTCGGGAAGGCAGCGTGGCGGCTCCGGCGGCGGCGGGGCTGCCTGAGGATGTGCTGACTGCCTTGGGCGAGAAGGATGGAGCGAAGGGCATCAGGATTACGGCGAGGGCTTTGAAGCGGATCCGAGCTGCGATGGCGAAGGAGGATGTGTCGCCGGAGCAGGGTGGGCTGCGGCTGGGGATTACCGGGGGAGGGTGCTCGGGGCTGAGCTATAACATACGGTTTGAAACGAAGGCTAGGGAGCGGGACCGGGTGTATGGGTTTGGTGAGGGGGTGCCGGTGCGAATCTTCGTGGATCCGAAGAGCTTTATTTATCTAGCGGGGATGGTGCTGGATTTTGAGGAGACGCTGATGCGGCAGGGGTTCAACTTCATCAATCCGAACTCGACGAAGAGTTGTGGATGTGGGAGCAGCTTTTCATCTTAGGGCGGCGCGGAGATGGGATGGGGTTATCTCTTCTATTTGCAACATTTTTATTGGGTTTGAGCAACGATTCCAGGCTGCGCTAGCTCCTATCACCTATACCCGTTGCGATCCGCAACAATTTTGGGATGGAAGAGGAAATGCTATGTTCTTGATCTTGGCTGTAGTATTGCTCGTTCTTTGGATTGGTGGCTTTTTTGTGATGCACATCAGCAGCTTCTTCATTCATTTGCTACTGCTGTTCGCGGTAATCTCCATTATTATGCACTTCGTTAGTGGGCGGCGTACGGTCTAGAGATGGCTTCGTCAGCGAATTAGCTTCGGCGCTTGGGGCCGCCCTCGGTTTATGGGCGGCCAAGGGTCGTTTATAGGAAATTTAAGCTATTGATGTGCGACGGGCTGGTGCTCAAGGGCGGCGGGCGGAATGACGTTGGACAGAACTTCGGGAGTCTCTTCGGAGAGGTCAGGCAGCTTCGCTTCTAGGGCGATCTTCAGGACTTGGTCCATCTCCTCGACGAAGTGGAGCTTCATGGTGCTTTTGAGCAGTTCGGGGAGATCGGGGTAGTCCTTGCGGTTGTCCTCGGGGAGGATGGCTTCGAAGATGCCGGCACGGTGGGCGGCGAGGAGTTTTTCCTTGAGGCCACCTATGGGCAGGACCTTGCCGCGAAGGGTGATCTCACCGGTCATGGCGATGTCGCGGCGAACCTTGATGCCGGTGAGGGCGCTGGCTAGGCCGGTGGCGAGAGTGATGCCCGCGGAAGGGCCGTCCTTGGGGATGGCGCCTTCGGGGACGTGGACGTGGATGTCGACGTTGCGGTAGAAATCCTTCTGCAGCCCGAGATGGTGGGCGCGGGAGCGGATGTAGCTGAGGGCGGCTTGCGCGGACTCCTGCATGACGTCGCCGAGTTGGCCGGTCGCGGTCATCTTGCCTTTGCCGTCGAGGACCTGGACTTCGGTCTGGAGGATGGTGCCGCCCATTTCAGTCCAAGCTAGGCCGGTGACCAGGCCTACTTCGCTCTTTTCGTGGACCATGGAGTCGCGGAATTTGGTGACGCCGAGGAACTCTTCGAGGTTGGCGGCGGAGATGGTTTCGGTGTGCTCGGCGCCGTTTTTGACGACGCGGCGGGCTACCTTGCGGCATACGTTGCCGATCTCGCGTTCGAGGTTGCGCACGCCGGCTTCCCGGGTGTAGGAGCGGATAAGTAGTTGCAGGGCATCCTCTTCGAAGACGATCTGGGCTTCGGAGAGGCCGGTTCCTTCGCGCTGCTTCTTGACGAGGTACTGCTTGGCGATCTCGAGTTTTTCGAGCTCGGTGTAGCCGTGGAGGCGAAGGATCTCCATGCGGTCTTGGAGCGGGCCGGGGATGGTGTGGAGGACGTTGGCGGTGGTGACGAAGAGGACTTGCGAGAGGTCGTATTCGACGTCCAGGTAGTGGTCCTGGAAGGAGGTGTTCTGCTCGGGGTCGAGGACTTCAAGGAGGGCGCTGGCGGGGTCGCCGCGGAAGTCCGAGGCCATCTTGTCGATCTCGTCGAGCATGAAGACCGGGTTTTTGGTGCCGGCCTTCTTCATGGACTGGATGATCTGGCCGGGGAGGGCGCCGATGTAGGTGCGGCGGTGGCCGCGAATCTCGGCCTCGTCGCGGACGCCGCCGAGGGACATGCGGACGAACTTGCGTCCGGTGGCCTTGGCGATGGACATGCCCAGGGAGGTCTTGCCTACGCCGGGAGGTCCGACGAAGCAGAGGATGGAGCCTTTCGGATTTTTGACGAGCTGACGGACGGCGAGGAACTCGAGGATGCGTTCCTTGATTTTTTCGAGGCCGTAGTGGTCTTCGTTGAGGATCTGCTCGGCGTGCTCGATAGAACGGATTTCTTTTGAGCGCTTCTTCCAGGGCACGGCTAGGAGCCAGTCGAGGTAGTTGCGCGAGACGGTGGACTCGGCGGACATGGGCGGCATGGCCTCGAGTTTTTTGAGCTCCTGGAGGCTTTTGTCGAGGACGTCCTTGGGCATGCCGGCTGCTTCGATCTTCTTCTTGAGCTCGTCGAATTCGCTCTTTTCGCCGCGGCCGAGCTCCTTCTGGATGGCCTTGATCTTCTCGTTGAGGTAGTACTCTTTCTGGGCCTTCTCCATCTGGCGCTTGACTCGCGACTGGATGGTGCGATCCATGTTGAGTTTTTCGATTGCCAGGTCGAGGACGTCGGCGACGCGGGAGAGACGGAGCTCGGGGTCGAAGACTTCGAGGAGCTGCTGCTTCTCTTCGATGGAGAGCTGGAGATTGGCGGCGATGGTGTCGGCCAGCTTGGCGGGTTCGTCGGCGCGGACGCCGGCGGCCATGGTCTCGTAATTGAGGCTCTGTTGCAGCTTGACGTACTGCTCGAAGAGCGTATGCACACGCTGCATGAGGGCTTCGACCTGCGGGGTGATCTCAAGCTGGGTCTTGCCGGTGCGCACGGTGGCGACGAAGAAGCCGTCGGTATCGTTGATCTCGGTGGCGCGGGCGCGTTCGACGCCTTCGACGAGGACCTTGATGTTGCCGTCGGGCATCTTGACGCTTTGGACGATGTTGCCTATGGTGCCGGTCTCGAAGATGTCGTCGGCGTTGGGCTCGTCGACGGAGGCGTCGTGCTGGGTGGCGAGGAAGATCTTGCGATCGCCGGTGAGCGCCTCTTCGAGGGCTCGGACGCTGGACTCGCGACCTACGACGAAGGGGGTCATCATGTGCGGAAAGATGACCATGTCGCGGATAGGCATCATGGGGAGCTTGCGAGTCTCGCCGCCCGGGTTCTGTTTTGCTGAAGTTGTCATGAGTCTCCCACCTTATTCGATGTAGCTTGCACTGCCAGGATGCGCCCCCTTACCGTTGTTGGAGGGGCGCGGGAGATTACCCGGCCTTCTCGAGCATCAGCGGCAGGACGATTCCATGCTTCTTGACCATCTCCGCCGTGATCGTGAGTTCTTTGAACTTCTTACTGCCGGGGACATAGTACATCAGGTCGAGCATGAGTTCTTCGAGGATCATTCGCAGGCCGCGCGCGCCGACCTTGCGATGGAGCGCCTCGCGCGCGATCTCCTTGGCGGCATCGTCGGTGAAGGTGACTTTGACTCCCTCATATTCAAACAGGCGCGCGTATTGGCGGAGGATGGCGTTCTTGGGTTTGGTGAGGATGTCGATGAGCGCGGCTTCGTCGAGTTCGTCGAGGATGCCGAGGACGGGAAGGCGGCCGACGAACTCGGGGATGAGGCCGTACTTGAGGAGGTCCTGGGGTTCGGCTTGGCGCAGCAGCTCGGAGTCGCGCTGGGCGCGGATAGGACGGACATCACCTTCTTTCGCGTCCGGGTCTGCGAGGGCCTTGAAGCCGAGAGCCTTCTTCCCGATGCGGCGACCGATGACTTTCTCTAGACCTACGAAGGCGCCTCCGCAGATGAAGAGGATGTTGGTGGTATCGACGATGGTGAACTCCTGGTGGGGATGCTTGCGGCCACCTTGCGGAGGAACGTTGGCGATGGTGCCTTCGAGAAGCTTGAGCAGGGCCTGCTGGACGCCCTCCCCGCTGACATCGCGTGTGATGGAGGGGTTTTCGTCCTTGCGTCCGATCTTGTCGATCTCATCGATGTAGATGATGCCGCTCTGCGCACGCGCTACGTCGCCGTCGGCGGCCTGGAGGAGCTTCAGGATGATGTTCTCGACATCCTCTCCCACGTAACCGGCCTCGGTGAGGGTGGTGGCGTCCACGATGGCAAAGGGAACATCGAGCATCTTGGCCATGGTCTGGGCTAGCAAAGTTTTCCCAGAGCCGGTGGGACCGACGAGCAGGATGTTGGACTTGGCGAGCTCGACGTCGTTACCGCGCACCTTATTCATCTGGATGCGCTTGTAGTGGTTATAGACGGCGACGGCGAGCTTTTTTTTGGTCTGGTCCTGGCCGATGACGTACTCATCGAGGAAGGCTTTGACCTCCTGCGGCTTGGGCAGGTGAGCGGGAGCCGCGCCTGGAGCACCTTCGGAGCGGTCGTCCTCGAGGATGGAGTTGCAGACGGCGACGCATTCATCGCAGATGTAGGCGCGGGGGTAGTCCGAAGGCGAGGAGATTAACTTCGCCACCGCATCCTGTGACTTATGGCAGAAAGAGCAGCGCAGCGATTCGTCCGATCCCCTTGATGTCTTCATAGATACAGCCACTCCTCGGCTTCGTTGCGAGAGTCAATACGCTGAGTTTACACCTCTTCAACCCTCTTGATGGCTCGTAACAGGGGCTCGCCGTCCACCAAAAGGGGTAGAAGAAAGATGGCCCGGAGGTTGCGCTCTCCGGGCCTTTCGTGCTTCCGTTCCGGCCCGTCAGGTGCGGGGGCGATCGACGATATCGTCGATGATGCCGTATTCCTTGGACTGCGCGGCGGTCATGATGAAGTCGCGCTCGACATCCCGTTCGATGCGTTCGAGAGACTGACCTGTGCTCTGGCTCATGAGTTTATTGGTGATCTCGCGGATGCGCAGGATCTCACGCGCGTGGATGTCGATGTCGGTGGCCTGCCCGCTCAGTCCTCCCATGGAGGGCTGGTGGATGAGGATGCGCGAGTTAGGCAGGGCGAAACGTTTACCTTTCTTGCCGGCCATGAGGAGGAAGGCTCCCATGCTGGCGGCCTGCCCGATGCAGAAGGTGACGACATCGTTCTTGATGTACTGCATGGTGTCGTAGATGGCGAGGCCGGCGGTGATGGAGCCGCCGGGCGAGTTGATGTAGAGCTGGATGTCTTTTTCTGGGTCTTCCCCGCTGAGGAAGAGCATCTGCGCAATGATGACGTTGGCGATGTTGTCGTCGATCGGGGTTCCCAGAAAAATGATGTTGTCGCGCAGCAGACGGCTGTAGATGTCGTACGCGCGTTCGCCCCGACTCGTCTGCTCGATGACCATCGGCACTAATCCCATGTGACACTCTCTTTCGTAGGTTTCTTCTGCAAGGTTGCGCTGCTAGGAAGCCAGCTTTTCATAGAGCACGCTGCCGGTTTTTTCGCGGCGCATCTGTTCACGGATTCTCGTGAGGCCGCCGTCGGCGGCGAGCCGTTCACGGAGAGCTTCGAGGGGCTCGCGCGAGCGGATGGACAGTAGAAGGAGCTCACGATTCATATCGTCATCGGAGACCTCGACGCCTTCGAGCTCGGCGATCCGGTCGAGGACCATGGAGGCTTTCACCTCGTTGACGGCCTGGTCGCGCTGGGCTTCGCGGAGGCGACCGAAGTCAAACTTGCGCATGTCGTCCACGGACATGCCTTGCTCGGCGAGGGCGCGGAGGCCGCGATCGAGACGAGCCTCGATCTGCTGCTGGACGAAGGCCTCGGGGACGGGAAAGTGGAAGCGGCCGATAAGCTGTTCTAGCAGCTGATCCTTGGCGCGACTCTCGAGAGCCTCCTTCTTGCGGTCCGCGGAGTGCTCCCTGTACTTCTGTTCGAGTTCCTCCCAGCTTTCGTACTCGCCGATCTGTTTGGCGAACTCCGCGTCTTTTTCCGGGTAGGTCTTGCGTTTGATGGCTCTAACGGAGACGTCGTAGCTGACGGTCTGACCGGCGAGGCGCTGCTCCCCGAAGTCGGCGGGGTAGACAACCTCGAAGGTCAACTCCTGGCCTACCGTCGCGCCGCGGAGGGCTTGATCGAATGCGGGCAGCGTGTTCTTGCCACCGATCTCCAGCAGCACATCCTTGCCCGAGATGGGCTCGTTTGGGGAGGCTTCTTTGATGCCGTCCTCGGTGACCGTTTGCGCCAGATCTTTCACCTCGCCGCGAAATTCGATCTCGGCCCAGTCACCGTTCTCAAGCGGACGATCTTCCTCGACGGGCTCGACGACGGCGTGATGATCGAGGACGCGGGAGAGTTCGAGGTTAAACTCCTCCTCGGTGAGGGTGACATCGGGACGGGGGACGGTGACGGAGTCGTAGCCCTCGACGGAGATCTCGGGGAGGACCTCGAAGGCGGCCTTGAACTTGAGGGGCTGGCCGTCGACGAGCATCAACTCGCGGAGCTGCGGCTCGGAGACGGGACGGAGCTTCTGCTCCTCGATGGCTTTGCGGAAGCGCTCGGAGACGAGGCTTTCCATAACCTCCTGTCGGACCTCCTTGGCGAAGCGCGAACGGACGAGCGATTCGGGCACCTTGCCGGTGCGGAAGCCGGGGATGCGGGCGAGCTTCTGGTAGCGCTTGACGACGGCGCGGAAGCTCTTCGAGACCTCGTCGGCATCGGCTCCGACCTCGATCTCGCGGGTGAGTTCGGGGTTCATCGGAGGGGCGTGGTGATGGTGGTCGTGGCCGTCCTCGTGGGTGTGGGCGAGTTCGGCCGGGCTCCGATCGGATGTGGTCGGATCGGATGTGGCCTGCTGCGGCGTGGTCTGCTGCGTGGGGTCGCGTTGGAGTTCAGCAGTCTCCGGGGTCTCTGTGATCTCTGTCTGGTTCAAAGTGATGCCTTCCAAGGTATGGGTCGGGTGAGAGTGCCGCTCGCCGGTAGCGAATCGTTGCGGCACGCGCCTCTCTTCACTCTACGGGCGTTGCTCCCGCAGGGTCAAACCGCGGAGCGCCGGAGGAGGCGGATTTCGAGCCTCCTGCTTCACAGTCTTCCACGCATCTGCGAGCTGAGGGAAAACAACTCGATCCTCACCTTCCATTGGACGGTCTGCCCGGGTTCCAGGACCACCATTCCGGTGTCGACGGTGGAGGGCCATTCGTGGCCGAAAGGGTCGTCGAGGTTGAACTGGGGCTGCAGCGAGATATATTTTTCGCCGCTCGGGGCGTTGACGCGCATGGCTTTAATGGTGGGAGAGAGGAGGGTGATTCGGAGGCCGAAGTCGCTTCCTGGGTCGCGCAGCTCGGTGATGGGACCGTTGTCCAGCAGGCCCGATTTCAGGTGGACGAAGTTCTCGTCCAGGGAGAGCGGGCCGAGGGGGGTGCCGGCGCGCGCGGTGAAGTCATAGGGGGTGCCGGCGACGGGGAGGAGTTTTCCCGTGGGCAGGCCGCTGCCGTCGGAACGCATCTCTTCGCGGTCTGCGCTGGGGAGGCGGAGGAGGACCTGGTCGCGGTCGCCGCCTGGGATGACGAAGCGTGGGGCCCAGCCGATGCCCATAGGCTCGGGCTCGGTTCCGACGTTTCTGGCGGTGACGCCGATCTCGAGCACGCGGCTGCTGAGCAGGACGGTCGAGGTGATGTCGGTGTGCGAGAGCCAATGGCCATGGAAGTCACCCGCGGCGAAGGCTAGCTGCGCGTCTCCGCCGTCGGGCATGACGTTGGTCTTGACGGAGTCGGCGGGGAGGTTTAGGAGCAGCCCTCCGAAGGCTCCGGGGAGCTCTCCTGGGACGTCTCGATACACGGGTAGGGAGAGAGTGCGGCCGCGCCAGTTGAGCGCGAGGCGAGAGGCTTCGGGCTGCGCTGGGGCGCCCATGCGGCCGGCCCAGGGAATTTCGATGGCGCTGCCGAGTTGCAGGCTCAGGGCTCCGTTCGCATCCGGTCCGGCGCCGGTCATCAGCTTCATCTTCGCGGCGTCGTCGAGGGGAGGGCCGGCGAGGAGCTTGATCTCTCCCTTGTCCCGCAGCGAGGCGGTGATCTGGAGGATGTTCATGCCGCGGCCGGGCAGGAGGGTGGCGGAGAGGAACTCCGGCATGGAGCCGCCCTCGGTGGCGAAGCGCTGGAGGACCAGGGGTTCCTGGCCACCAGGCAGGAGGGGAGCGGCGATGGGAACGGCGGCCTTGGGGGCGAGTTCGGCCTTGATCTTGGTGAGGTGTCCGGTGCCGCGCTGCTTGACGATGAGCACGGCCGCGACCAGGACGGCGAGGAGGAAGAAGGCGGTGAGGGCGCCGGAGCGCAGGACAGTGGCGCGCCAGAGCTTACGGCGCAGTTCCGTGAAGCGCGCGCGCCAGATGGCTAGGTACATACGGCTGAGTCGGGGGTCTTCCAAGGTGCTTGCACCGGTCCTTCGGTTCTCGATGGGGTGGAGAGCTTGTCTCCCCCTTGTGGGGTCTATGCGCGGCGCTCGGAACGCCGTTCTTTCATGATCGTCTTCTATGATGAGATGCTGTGAGTCCAGTTGACATCGGTTCCCTGCCTCCAGTACTGCAGCAGATCCAAAATGGGATTGCGTCGTGTGAACGCTGCGCGCGTCTGCGAGAGTATTGCCGTACTCTGGGCGAGGTTCGCCGGAGGGCGTATCGGCAGGAGACGTACTGGGCGCGGCCGGTGCCGGGATTCGGGGACGGGAGGGCGCGGATTCTAATTCTCGGGCTGGCACCGGGGGCGCACGGGGCGAACCGCACAGGGAGGCCTTTTACGGGGGACGGATCGGGCGATTTCATGTATCCGGTGCTGCATGAGCTGGGGCTGGCGAGCAAGCCGAGGGCTATCTCGCGAGACGACGGGCTGACGCTGCGTCATGCGTGGATCGGATCGGTGGTGCGGTGCGCGCCGCCCGGGGACAAACCGCTTCCCGAGGAGTTGCGCAACTGCGCGCCGCACCTTGCGCTCGAGATTGGGGCGCTCGAGCGCCTGCGAGTGGTGGTGTGCTTGGGCAGGATTGCGTTCGATGGTTACCTGGCATACCTGCTGGAGGCCAAGGTGATCGCACGCAAATCGGCGTACCGGTTCTCCCATGGGGCAGAGTACAGGCTGCCGAATGGGTTGGCGTTGCTGGCCAGCTACCATCCTTCGCTGCGGAACACGAATACGGGGCGACTGAATCGGGCTATGTTTACACGAGTCTTCGTGCGGGCGCGGGAGTTGGCGGGGCTATACGGCTAGCCTTCCTGAGGACCTACGGCTACGACGAAGTAGCTGCAGGGTGCGTTGCCGATGTTTTTGATGAAGTGCTGGTCGCCAGCGAGGACGAGGCCGACTTCGCCGGCCTCCATGCGATGGGCGACGCCGTTGATGTTGAGTTCGCAGACGCCTTCGCGCATGCACCAGATTTCGTTGTGGAGGTGGGTCTCGACTGCCTCGTGCTCGGCGCCGGTGACCTGGGTGGACTCGTGAATCTCGAGGCGGAGGTCTCCGGCGGGAAGCGTCCCGGCGAGGAAAGGCCGAGAGACGCGCTGGGCCGCGGGGTTATGAGCTGGTCCGGCGGAAAAGGTGCCGGAGGTGAGCCGTGCGAGAGTGCCCGCGGGCCTGGCGGAGGACGAGGACGGGATCGCCTGCGCCTTCAGGAGAGGCGCTGCAGCGGCCAGGCCGAGCAGAGCCGGGGCGAGCGCAGCGAACTCCCTGCGGTCTAGCTTTCGATCTGGTATTGCGTGTAGCCTTCGGTCTGGCGTTTGGGCTGGCTTTCGATTCTTGTCTTCGTCGATGTTACTTGTCATAGGGCGTGTTCCTCGGGCAAATACTACGCCCCGGCACTGTGGCCGGGGCGTATTGGATGGAGACCAGCCCGCGTGCTTAGACGGTGGTGAGAGCGAGTCCGGCGAGCTTTTCTTCGCCATCGGAGACGATGGGGCGATAGAAGAGCTGGTTGTTGTCGAGGTAGACCTCAAGGAACGCGGGCCGCTCAAGGATGCCGCCGCCGATCAGCGCCTCGGAGAGAGGGTCTTCGATGAAGCGTTGCAGGGCGCGGCGCAGAGGTCTGGCGCCGTAGGTGCGGTCGGAGACGGTCTTGGCCAGGATCCAGCGTTTGGCGTCTTCGTTGACGGAGATGGTGATGGCCTTGTGAACGAGGTTGGTGTTGAGCTGCTGGACGAGTAGCTCGATGATCTGCATGAGGTCGACGTCCGAAAGCGAGGTGAAGATGATGATCTCGTCGAGCCGGTTGAGGAACTCGGGGTTGAAAGTGCGCTTGACCTCACCTTTGACGAGCTCTTCCATCTTCTCGAGAATCATGTCTTCTTTTTCGCTCTGGAAGCCGAGGCCCTGGCGCTTCTGCAGGTGCTTGGCGCCGATATTCGAGGTCATGATGAGGATGGTGTTCTTGAAGTCGATGGTGTTCCCAAGACCATCGGTGAGCTGTCCGTCCTCGAAGACCTGCAGCAGGAGGTTGAAGACGTCGGGGTGCGCCTTTTCGATCTCATCGAGCAGGACGACGGAGTAGGGGTTGCGCTTGACGCGCTCGGTGAGCTGGCCGCCTTCTTCGTAGCCGACATAGCCCGGAGGCGAACCGATGAGTTTCGAGATCGAGTGCTTCTCCATGTACTCCGACATATCGAAGCGGATGAGGGATTTCTCGCTGCCGAAGAGGAACTGGGCCAGGGTGCGGGCCATCTCCGTCTTGCCGACGCCGGTAGGTCCGAGAAAGAGGAAGCTTCCGATAGGACGGGCAGGGTTCTTGAGCCCGGCACGGGAGCGGCGGATGGCGCGGGCCAGGGCGGAGATGGCCTTGTCCTGCGAGATGACGCGCTTGTGCAGCTCTTCTTCGACGCGCAGGAGCCGTTGGGTCTCCTCTTCCTTGAGCGAGTTGACGGGGACGCCGGTCCAGCGGCTCACAACGTCTTCTATGTCCTCGCGGGTGACGATGCCGGCGGAGGAGTCGTCGAGGTGGTACTTATCGCGGAGGGCGCGGAGGTTCTCCCGCTCCTTGCGCTCCTCGTCGGAGTAGAAGCGGGCCTTCTCGAACTCGTGGTTGGCGATGGCGTTTTCCATGCGGTGCACGATGAACTTGATGCGCTTCTGGACCTCGGTGAGTTCCTCGGGGAGCGAGGTCTGGCGCAGCTTGACGCGGGCTCCCGCCTCGTCGATGAGGTCGATGGCCTTGTCCGGCAGGAAGCGATCGGGGATGTAGCGGCTGGAGTGGGAGACGGAGAAGTTGATGGCTTCGTCGGTGTAGCTGACGGCGTGGAACTTCTCGTACTTCTCCTTGATGCCCATCATGATCTTGATGGCGTCTTCTTCGTTCGGCGGTGGGACTTTAACGGCTTGGAAGCGGCGTTCCAGGGAGCGGTCCTTCTCGATGGATTTGCGGTATTCCGCGGGAGTCGTGGCTCCGATGCACTGGATCTCGCCGCGGCTGAGGGCGGGTTTCAGGATGTTGGCTGCGTCGAGCGAACCTTCGGCAGAGCCTGCCCCGACCAGGGTGTGGAGTTCATCGATGAAGACGATGGAGTTCTGGTTTTCCATCAACTCTTTCATGATGGTCTTTAGGCGCTCTTCGAACTGGCCGCGGTACTTGGTGCCAGCGACGATCAGCGAGAGGTCCAGGGCGAGGACCTTCTTGTCGGCCAGAAAGCTGGGAACTTCTCCATCGGCGATCTTCTGGGCCAGGCCTTCGACGATGGCGGTCTTGCCTACACCGGGCTCGCCAATGAGTACGGGATTGTTCTTGGTGCGTCGGCAGAGGATCTGGATGACGCGATCGACCTCGGTGTCGCGTCCGACTAGCGGGTCGAGCTGCTGGTCCGCGGCGGACTGGGTAAGGTCGCGGGAGAACTCGGCGAGCATGCTCTGCTCCGCGCGTCCACCCTGCTTTCCACCGGCTGCAGCAGGAGCTTTTTCCTGGGTGGTGCGTTGCAGCTCTTCGCGGATGGCAGGCAGACGCAGCCCGCGTTCGGCGAGGATCTCCGCGGCGAAGCACTTCTCTTCGCGGAGGAGACCGAGCAGTAAGTGCTCGGTTCCGATGTGCTTGTGGGAGAGACGCTCGGCCTCTTCGGCAGCATAGGCTAGAACGCGCTTGCACTCGTTCGAGAGCGGGAGGTCGACGGACGTCGAGACCTTTTCCCGGATCGTGGTGTGACCCTCGATCTGTTTCCGTATCGATTCCACCGACGCGTGCGACCGCAGAAAGCGGTTGGTCAGCGCCTTATCCTCCCGCAGCAGACCGAGCAGCAGATGCTCCGTCTCGATATAAGGCGACCCAAACTGACTGGCCTCGTAGCGGGCAAAGAAGATGACCCGCCGCGCCTTCTCCGTATAGCGTTCGAACATGATTTCCCCTTCAATCGAACCGTAACAGCGGGCGCCGAAGCGCCGTTTGCAGCGGCCCTGGTACCGTCCCGATCCGGCGAAAAAGCTCCGGAACCCTCAGGCTGCCTGCGAACCCACAGGCACCTACCTTACGTATCTAGTGTATCCGCCCGCCGCTGGCGAGGTGAAGTGGCGTAAAAGTTATGCATACAGTACAGCAAGGGGGCCGGAGGCGCTCTAACGCTTTCGACGCAGACTGTGCAAAACTAGCACCAAATGCTGTGCAACTAACATATTCTCCGCAGCCGACTGCGTGCGTGTGTCAGGCCGGGCAGGCGGGGAGGTCCTTTACGGTTAGACGTTCCTCGAACCTGAGCGGACTCTCCAGGGGGGAGGCGGTGGTAGGGCTACACGTGGAGGCGGCCATCTTTCAGGCGCAGAACACGGTCGCAGCGGCTCGCGAACTCGGTGCTGTGGGTGACCAGGACGCTGGTCAGGCCGTGGGCGGCGTGCAGACGCTGGATGAGAGAGAAGACGGCCTCGGCGGTCCTGCTATCGAGGTCTCCGGTGGGCTCGTCGGCGAGGAGCACACTGGGCTCCGTCACCAGGGCGCGGGCCAGGCTGACGCGCTGCTGTTCGCCTCCGCTCAACTCGCCGGAGCGGTGCTCGGCACGGTCTTCGAGACCCACCTTGAGAAGCCAGCCTCTTGCCTTCTCCAGAGCGGGCGCGCGGGCTAGGCCGCGCGCCAGCAGCGGCAAGGCTACGTTCTCCGCCGCGGTAAACTCCGGCAGCAGGTAGTGGAACTGCCAGACGTACCCGATGCTGCGATTGCGATACTCGGCGGCGGCTTTGGGAGACAGGCTGCCGAGCCTGGTCTCGCCGCACCAGACATCTCCGGCGGAGGGGGTGTCGAGGGCGGCGAGGAGATGGAGTAGCGAACTCTTGCCGGCGCCGCTCTCGCCTACGATGGCGACCATTTCGCCGAAGCGGATATCGAGATCGAGGCCGCGGAAGAGCTCCAGTTCCGTGCTCGCGGCGCCGGGGCGGTGACTGCCGGAGATGGCGGGATAGGCCTTGCGCAGACCCACAGCACGGAAGACAAGCGGCGATCTGGAACCTTGCAACAAGGGCTCGAGCCGTTCCGAGACCTGCGCCCCCGGCTCACGATCTTCGGCGGGTCTCCGGGCGGCATTCACGATTTCCTCGATTCCATCGCTCCCACGGCTCTGGTGAAAAAGGGGCTCACTGTTGCTGCGAGGCATTCCCTGGACCATCATAGCCGCAGATTGGGCGGCCGCAGACTGGATAGCCACAATCTGGATAGCCACAATCTGGATAGCCACAATCTGGGGCCTTACTCATAGCGCAAGGCTTCGGCTGGGAGCACCCTGGCTGCGGAGGCGCTGGGGTAGAGCGTGGCAACGAGGCTTACGCCCAGCGAGACCGCGGCGACTATCAGAGCGTCGAGGGCGCGAGGGGCGAAGGGCAGGTAGTCGATGGAATAGACGGCGGCATCGAGCCGGACGAACCTATAGTGTCCACCTAGCCAGCTCAGTCCGTAGCCTGCCACCAGGCCGAGCAGCGTTCCCAGGCTGGAGATCAGGAGGCCTTGCAGCAGGAAGACTCGCCGGACCTGGGATGGGGTGACGCCGAAGCTCATCAACACGGCGATATCGCGGGTCTTTTCCATGACCATCATGGTGAGGGCGATGAGGATGTTCAAAGCCGCGACGCAGACGATCAGGGCCAGGACGATGAAGCTGACGACCTGCTCGAGCTTCAGGGCGCGGAAGAGTTCGCGGTTCTGCTCCATCCAATTGGTGGTCTGGAAGCCGGGGCCGGCATCGCGCTCGATCTCGCGCCCCACGCTGGCCGCGCGGTAGAGGTCGTCTACCTTGAAGCTGATGACGGAGATCAGGTCGGGTTCGGAGAAGAGTCGCTGGGCATCGGCGAGACGGAGAAATCCGTAGCTGGAATCGTACTGATAGAAGCCGGATTGGAAGATGCCGGCGAGGGAGAAGCGCTGGTACTTCGGGATCAAGCCGAGGGGGGTTAGCTCGCCTTGGGGGCTGGTCACCAGGACAGTGTCGCCGACGTGCGCTCCTAGGGTCTCGGCCAGATCGCTGCCGATGACGATGGGAGGAAGGGCTGTGGCTCCGGTCGCGGCGCTGGGGCGGGGGGGCGGACCCGGCTCCAACGGAGCTGCGCTTCCGAGTTTTACGGACTGCAGAAGATCGCCTACCTTCCTCTGGTCGGAGGGCAGGACGCCCTCGATGAGGGCTCCGCCGCTTCGTGCTCCGCGCGAGATGAGGACCTGGCCGTAGAGTCCGGGAGCGGCGGCGATGACGTGCGGCAGATGGCGAAGGCGTTCGAGCAGAGGCTGCCAGTCGCGGATTCCATCACCGGCGATACGCATCAGTTCGACATGCGCGGTGGAGCCGAGCAGACGTTCCTGGAGGTCGCGGCGCATGCCGTTGGTGATGGCGAGCGCGATGATGAGCGAGGCTACGCCGGCGGCCACGCCGAGGACGGAGATGGCGGTGATGACGCCTACTACGGCCTGCCGCCGCTTGGCCCTGAGATACCGCGCGGCCATGAAGAGCTCGAAACGCATCGGCCTTCAGCTTACTATCCGGGCGAGCGCGCTTCCCGGCTCAAGGATGGACGACGGTCTTCACGGCAGCCATGTTGTCGTAACGATCGTAGACGCGGACGGCCAGCACGTGCTCTCTGGGAGCGGCGATGGCAGCCCCTGAGATGGGAGCGCGGGAGACGGGTACGGCGGCGGTGAAGTCGTAGGTTTCGGTCTGGGCGTCGGAGAGCTTGCCCAAAGGTTCGAGATACTGCCAGGGCTCGGCGTCGACGCTGTACTCGGCATGGGCGATGGGGGAGGTGGCGTCGTGGGCGGTAAGGGTGGCATGGATTCGAGTGGGCGAGTCCATGCGGGCCTGCAGCGTGCCTGGGACGGGAGGCGTGGTGTCTACGACGAAGGGCTCGCTGCGCTTTTCGCCGGTGAGGGCCTGGTCGGGTGCGTGGTTGGGAGCATCGGTGCCGATGACTTTGACTTCGTAGCTTCCGTCGGGTAGCAGGGCGGAGTCGAAGCTGTAGAAGCGGTCGGAGATTTTATCTTTGAGCAAGCGCCAGTTCTGCTCGCCGGCTCCGCGGTACCAGAGGGAGAAGAGCAGGTCGTCACCGTTCTCATCGTGCGCCGACCAGCGGACGGTGATCGCTGTTCTGTCCTTCTGCGCTGCGAGCGGGGCGGCGCTAGCGTCCTGCGTGAAGATGGGGGAAGCGACAGCGGCGGAAGGCAACTGGACCTGCACCACTGCGGCGGGCTGCAGGGCAGTCGGGGCTACGCGAGCTCCGGGCTGGACGACGATCTCGTCCACCACAGGGGCTACGTTGCTGCGGAGATAGTTGAGCGCGACGGAGTCCACGGAGCCGCCTGGACGTAGCGCCGCACGCCACTGTGCGAAGCGGGCGGAGGGCGCCTTTACCTCGCCGGCCGAAGTTGCAGGAGACCAGTCGCTCCAGCCCGCCTGCGGATTTTCCACGTTGCCTGTGCGAACGGAGACTTCGAAGGGGCCTTCGCCACGCACCTCGGCGCGTCCCCACTGGGAGAAGCCTCCGGCGTCGAAGACCTCGCTGGTGAAGGTCGCGTTGCCGGCGAGAGCATCGTCGAGGCGGAAGAGTTTGCCGCTGTTGCTGGTTCCCGCGAGCAGACCGTCCTTGGTTGCAGCGAAGGCAGTGACCTGCGAGGCCTCGAAGTGTGCGATCTCGGCGAATCTTCCGGCTACTTCGGTGTCCACGCGATAGACCCGCCCACGATTTCCCGTGGCGGCGAGCAGGCTGCCGTTGCGGACGGCGAGCGCGTAGACCACTTCGTCCTTCAGCGTCAGGAGTCTTTCGGGGGTCCCGTCGGGCGCGATGCGGTAGATCTCGGAGCCTTCCGGCACCAGGCTGTTGCTACCCGCCGCAGCGGTCGAGCCGGGCTGGAGGAAGGTGATGGTGATGCCAGGATTTCCGGTGACGGGCAGGGGCGCCAGGCTGCTTGTCCCTTTGCCTCCGACGGCAGAGACGAATAGCTCGCCGTGGCCGCCCAGGGCGAGTGATGTGATCTCCCGGTGTGGTGCGGCATAGACGGCGAACGGCTTGGCGGCAGGACCGGAGGTCGCGATGCGGTAGACCACGCCGGAGCCATCGGAGCCGGCCCACAGGGTGCCGTCGGGGCTTAGCGCGAGGCAGCGGATGTGCTGGTCTGCGGTTTTGAAGAGCACCTGCGGCGTACCGCCCGCTGCGGGGACACGGTAGACGACGGCGGGAGCCCCGGCAGCGACGTACAGCTCGCCGGCATGGTCAAGCGCGATGTCCCAGAGGTACTTCGGCTTTTCCGGAGTGGTGGAGGCGTTGAAGACCGGAGTTGCCGAGGCAGAACCCGGAGAGATCCGGTAGACCTTTCCGTCGGGCGAGGTGGCGAGGAAGAGGCTGCCATCGGGCGCGAGCTTGATCGCCTGCACGCCCAGTTCCTTGGCCTCGAAGATCTGTTGCGGCTTGCCACCGGGTGAGAGCTTGACTACCTTCGCCGAGCCCGCCGTGGTTCCTCCCAGGCCGGCATAGATGCTGCCAGCGGCGTCGGAGGCCACAGACCAGACGAAGGCGCCGCCCTCGTCGAGCACCTGGGAGGTGGCGGGGCCGGCTTCCACTCTGCCGTCACTGCGGAGGGTGACGTTTTCGGGCAAGCCTTTGGCCATCTGATCGTAACGGTCCACGATCCAGAGCTTCGTGCCCTGGGCGAGAGAAGCCGGACAGACTGAAAGGAGCACCCAAGCAAACGCTACCCAACGCATCATCGTGCCTTGAGTCTAAAGCAGCGCTTCCGGGAAGGGCGAAGGGGACGCCATCGAGAGCCTTCTGCGAGACGCAGAAGCTACGCGCTAATTCACCAGGACCGCGCGATATCGCACCTGGTTCTTCTTCACCCGGTCGATAGCGTCGTTTGCCCTGGCCATGGGGAAGCGCTCCGTGATGGCTTTGACCCCGTGACGGGCCGCCACATCGAGCATCTCGTGCAGGTCGCGCGGACTGCCGGTGACGCTGCCGGCGATCGCCTTCTGGCCGCCAATCAAGGAGAACGCCTGCAGCTGCAGGGGAGAGGGGGGCACGCCTACCATGCACAAGGTGCCTTTAGGGCGGAGGGCGGCGATATAGCTCTGCCAATCCTGGGCCGCGCTCACGGTGCTGAGTAGGAGGTCGAAGCTGCCGGCGATCTTCTTGAGCGCCCCGGTATCGCGTGTATTCACGAAGTGGTGGGCGCCGAGCGAGGTGGCTTCGGGCTCCTTGTCCTTGGAGGTGGAGAAGGCGGTCACCTCAGCGCCGAAGGCTTTGGCAAATTGTAGGGCAATATGGCCGAGACCTCCGATGCCGATGACGCCGACTCGTGAGCAAGGACGAACCTGATGATTGCGCAAGGGGCTATACACGGTGATTCCGGCGCAGAGGAGAGGAGCGACGTTCTCGCTTTCAAGGATGTTCGGGACGGGGATGGCGAATCGGGCGTTCACACGAATGCGGTCGGCGTAGCCTCCATTGCGCCCCACGCAGGTGGGCCGTGCCTTGCGACAAAGTTGCTCGTCACCCTGGCGGCACCACTCACAGACGCCGCAGCTATCCGCCTGCCAGCCTATGCCGACGCGTTCGCCTACGGCCCGATCGCGGACGCCGGAACCTATGGCAAGGACGGAGCCGACGATCTCGTGACCCGGGATGAAGGGGTACCTGCTGGAACCCCAATCGTTGTCGATCAGATGAACGTCGCTGCGGCATACGCCGCAGTGCGAGATCTTCACTTCAACGTCGTTCGCCTCGATCTCTCCAGGAGAGTACTTGTAGGCCAGCAACTGTGCGCCCGCTGCGTGAGCAGCCAGACCATGTATCTCACTCATCGAATCCCGGTTCCCCTCACGCTTCGACTTTCGTCGGGTCTGAACGCCAGTCTGATGCTACATCAAGCTTCTTCGAGCCGAAGCCGGGTTGGCCTACTGCAGAAGGTCTCGTCCAAGCACGTGTCGCTCGAGGGCTCAGCGAATGGTAAGGCTCAACACCTGCTGCCCCGTGACGGCGTAATCAGTCGACGCGGAGCCGGCCGGGAGCGCGCTTTCTCCATGAACCTGAGCGGGGTGGCCGCCGGCCTCGGAGTGGAGGACGTTCACCATCGAGAGGGGAACATCCTCCATGGCTCCCGAGGCGACGGTAGCCTCCGGTTCGTGCTCGAGCAGCGTCACGTAGACTCCGTCGTTGGGGCGGCGGCGATTGAGTTCCGCGATGGTGTCGGCGAGGCCCGGAGCCGGGGTTCCGAGGACGGCTTCGGGAGCGGAGATGCGATCGATCGAGGCCGCATCGCTGACGAGGATGCGGAGCTGCCCGGGCTGGAGGGACAAAGGCAAGGTGACGGGGATGCGGAGCAGCTTGACTCCGGCCCGATAGGTACGGAGCTCGATCTCGAGGTTGAGGGTGTCGCCGGCATGAGCCTCATCGCGGCTGAGCCGGGCCGCTTCGATCGAGGCGGTGCGCTGCTCGGGTATGGCTTCGACCTGCAGGCGCAAGCCGGTCAGCTCAGGCTGCTCGATCAGGTTCCCATAGATGCGGGTGAAGCCATCGCCGACATAGAGAGCGGTTTCAATGGCGGCAGAGTTGAAGCCCGTCTGGGCGATGATGCCATGGAGATGGAGCGTCTGCTGGCCACGAATATCCAGTTCACCGCTGATCTTGTAGCTCATCTCCGCGGCTGCGAAGTTGGTCTGCTGCAGGCTCTGGTAGATCGAGAGCAGGATGGCAGAGGGCGTCAGCTGGCGGTTGTCGACAACCTCGAAGCGCAGGTCTTTGGGCTTCGGGAGGCCGCTCCCGGGTAGGACGCTCACCTCAACCGGGATCATCCTGGCCTCCACTCCGAAGCGCCCCAGAATGGCCGAGCTGCGGTCTTCGGTAAAGGCGCCCACGGTCTCGGTGGTGTTCACGATCTTGAAGGCGTTCAACGGAGAGGCCACCGTGGCAACGACGTCGGTCTTGGTCATCGGCAAGTCTACTTTGCCAAACTGTGTAATGGGGTGCCCGCAGGCCAGCAAGCGCTGCGGGTCGACGTAGGTAACGGTGCACGTACCGGCCATGGACAGGTCGCCTCGGACGATGATCGCGCTCACGGCTGAACCCGGCACGAGAGGTTCGGGCTGCATGGCCCGCGCGTCACTTCCGCCTAGACCGGCGACGGGGGTGAGGCCCAAGGCCTCAAAGCGTTGGCCAAAGCGGGAGACGGTCTCCTGGCTGAACCCGCCGAGCACGAGGGGAGTTTCGATGGGAGTCGCCGGTGCGTTCAGAGGATTGGCGGCCAGGGTCGACTTCGCTCCAGGAGCTGCGCCTTCGACACGCGAAGCCACGGTCCTGACCTGGGGGCGCGGGAGGTCCCTGACCTCGAGCATCTGCTCGATGGGCGTGATGCCCGCGACAGGTTCCTTGCTGAACTGTCCGATGCGATAGCTCAGGGCACCCGCGAGGCGTCCCTCGATGTAGACCGGGCTGCCGCTCATCCCGGCGACAACTCCGGTGTACTCCGGCTTGGCGCCCTTGAGCCGCGCGAGGATCATGTCCTTGCCAGGACCGAGGGAGTCCTTCAACACCCCGAGGATTTCGACCTGCATGGGCTCCGGGGTGACGCCCTCGAAGACGGTGTAAGCGATGCCCTGGAGGCCGCGGTGAATCTCGGAAAGCGGGAAGACGGTGGTGACCGAGGGCGCGGCGGCGGGCATGAGAGTTGAGGGGACAAGTTGCGGGGCAACCTGCTGCGCGGAAGCCTGTCTTCCACCAGCTAGAAAAAATCCGCACTCCACTAGCAGAACTCCTATCCGCAACACCGATACAAGCGACTTTCCAGCAGTTGTCACGTCTACAGACTAGAGCGTCAAGGCGCGCGTGCAAAGCCGTGCTCCGGAGTAAAGTTACAGATGATGACTCTTACGCACTCCAGGTTTGTTCCAAGGCTGCTGCGGGGTACGGCCGGCTTGCTGATCGGCGGTGTCCTGACGCTGTGCGGGGCTGAAGCGCAGACCGCCCCCGCGCCAGTTCAAAGCCCTGCGCCGCCTCCAACGCAAACCACGCCGCCGGTGGACGACTCCGGTCCGCAGACCGATCCCGGGACCATCATTCTGAAAAAGAAGAAAGACGCGGGCGAGCCTCCGCCGCCTGCCCCGACGGAGCCCAAGCCGCGCAATCCCAACAACGACAGCTACTCGCTTCGTGTCGACGTCCCCATCGTCAACCTCGACGTGAACGTCATCCTGGACAAGACACATCAGTTCGTTCCGGGACTCAAGGCGAATAATTTTCTGGTGCTCGAAGACGGTGCGGAGCAGCAGATCACCAGCCTCCGCACGGCGCAGGCTCCGATCACGGCGGTGATGCTGCTGGAGTTCGCGGCGAACAGCTACTACTACATCTACGACATGCAGAACGCTTCTGTGAGCTTTTTTCGCCAACTCCGTCCGGACGATTACATTGCCGTCGTGACCTACGATCTGCGGACGCATATTGTCAACGATTTCACGAAGAACAAGGACGTGATTGCACAGAGTCTGCAGTCGCTGATGATCCCAGGTTTTTCCGATACCAACCTCTTCGATGCCTTGTACGAAACGCTGGATCGATCCAGCCGCATCGAAGGCCGCAAGTATGTGATCTTAATCGGCACGGGGCGCGATACGTTTTCGAAGCTGACGCTGGACAAGATGATGGCTAAGATAAAAGCCACTCAGAACGTTACGATCTTTACCATCTCGACCGGCAACCTGGTGCAGGAGATGGCGGATGCCCAAGGCAGGATGGGCGGTTCGAGCCGGATGAACTACCTGCAGGCGCAGAACCAGTTGCACACCTTTGCCCGCATGACGGGCGGCCTCAGCTTCGACCCCATGTTCGAAGGCGCGCTTCCGGACATCTTCGCGCAGATCAACGATTCCATACGCAATCAGTACATCATCACGTACCGTCCGACCAACGCGGCCACGGACGGGGCGTATCGAAAGATCAAGGTTCTGCTCGTGGACAATGAAGGGCACCCCTTGAAGATGCAGGATGAAAAAGGAAAGCCTCTAAAGTATTCGATCATCGCCCGGGATGGGTACAACGCAAAGCCACCAGTGGAGTAGAGTGGTCAGCTTACCTGGATCAGGATCTTCTGGAACCTGGCTGGATCCTCGCTCCACTCCTGCAGTACCTGTCCTGCCTGCTCGAGCGGAACGATGGAGCTGATGATCTCATCCACAGGAAACGTTCCTGTTTCAAGCATGGAGATGACGTCGCGAAAGTCCTGCGGCTGGGCGTTCCGGGCTCCTAAAATGTCGAGCTCCTTTTGCACGAAGAGCCGCGTCTCGTAGCTGACCTGCTCCCGGGCATAGCCGATGTAGACGACGCGACCGGTGAACGCGACCTCTTCAACGGCCGCGCGGAAGGTCTGCGGCGATCCGACCGCCTCAATGATCACGTCGGGGCCGCGGCCAGCGGTAAGTTCCGAGAGCTGTCTGCTCAAGTCGCCGTGCCTGGTGTTGATCGTGTGAGTGGCTCCGCATCGGGCGGCAAGGGCCAGCTTGGCATCGTCCATGTCGATGGCGATCGTCGTTGCGCCGCGAAATCCAGAGAACGCGACAGCACCGAGTCCGACGCCTCCACAGCCGAAGACCACAACGGAATCCTCCGCAGTTACTCGCCCCCGGGATACGGCATGGGTTCCAATCGTAAGCGATTCTACGAGGCAGAGCTCCTTGAGCCCCAGCCGCCCTGTAAAGAGCTTCGTCGAAGGAACGGAGAGATACTCGACCATGGCCCCGTCGCGATGCACACCCAGGGTCTGGCTGAGCTGACAGGCGTGGGGCCGACCGCGATTGCAGGAGACGCACATGCCGCAGCTAATATAGGGCAGCACCGTGACGTCGGTGCCTGCGATCCATTTGCCGTCGGGCGAGGTCTCGGCGACCGAGGCGGAGACTTCGTGTCCGGGGATACGCGGAAAGCTCAAGAGCGGATTCCTGCCGCGGTAGGAGTTCAGGTCGGTGCCACACAATCCAACCAATCGAACCTTGAGCAGCACCTCGGTTGGAGTTGCGACGGGAGCGGCTACATCGAGCAGAGCCACAGCACCCGGCGCCTTGAACTGAAGAGCCTTCACAGCGGATCCTTTCGATGCACTCCGGATGTCAGACTAACTCACGCAAAGATACTCCGAAGGAGGAGATGAAGCAGCTCTACAGGACGTCTTAAACGATTCGGCCAGGAGAAGATACCTCCCGGCCGAAGAACTCGCAACTATAATCGACACCTGAAGCTGAGCGAGCGATGCAGCGTTTACAGCTCCTCAAATCCCCATTCACCTGTGATCCCAACCGGCAGGTTAGAAGCGAATACCGACCGTGATGGGTACGTACGAATCGGAACCGCTGTCGAGCGTGGATAGGGGGCTGGGATTCTTCACCTCCGGGGTGAGCTTCGCGTCCGCGTAAACATAGCGGGCTTCCGCATAGAGCTTCACGGAGTTGAACTTGCCGGGCTTGAAAGTCACTCCACCACCGAAATCGAAACCTCCGCCGTTTGCGGTATGGGTGTCTATGTTGGCGTTTTGGACGGCGGGAATAGCTCCGTAGTAGGAGTAGTACACGGTCTGCTGAGGCGTGGTGAAGTTGATGGCTTTATGGTAGAAGCCACCGCCTCCGATCACATACGCTCCCATCTTGTCCCCTTGGTAAAAGGTGTAGATTGGATCGACTGTGACCGACCACATGTGGGCATTGGCATCAAGCCCGACAAAGTTCGCCGCTAGACCAGTGGTCGGATCGATGATACCTAGACTGTTGTAGTACGCCTGTTGCTGGGCGATGAGGTTGCCCTGCAGCCCGAAATGGTCGTAACCCACCTCGGCAAGGAGACCGAGTTTTTTGCTGAAGTTATAACCTATACCGCCCTCAATGCTATAGCTAGCCGTGAAGATATTGCTGCTGCTGCCGGAGGGAAGAGCCAAGCCTCCGCCGAAGGCCACAGTGAGTTTGTTCGAGCCGTCTGCGTTGTGCATGCGATCGCTGTACTTGGGACGGCTGTAACGGCGGCGTGGCGGAGGCTGAGAACTATCGTCGCCAGCAAGGTTGGCACGCTCCTCCGCGACTGAGCTGGAGGATTCGCTGGCCGAACTGGCGGCCGAAAGATCAAGAGGAGCCGTGAGCGCAACTGTCCGGTTGAGCGTCGAGGGCGCGGTAGAGGACTGCTGTGCCTCCAGTCCCAGACAAGTTAGGGCTGTCAGACAAGTTACCGCTGCTGAACGAGCAAGAAGTGTACTGAAGTTGGAGGTTGGCATCTCTTGGAAATTCCTTTCGTTGCTGCTTCTGAAGCTTTCAACCCGGGTGTCAGGTTCCCGTTGTGTGAGACGCACGAAGAGGCGAAATGGATAACCGTTCGACACTTGCTTTCATGCGATCCGAAAAACGCGTTCTATGTGCAGGATACGATCCTATTCCACGTCCGTAGAGGGTTCCGGCAGCTATCGAAGATGGGAGCAGGACCCCGTACTCTCCTCTAGTGGATGTCGAACTGCTCGGGATGCAGGCTAGGGTCGCTCTTGACCAGGATCGTCTTCCCGGCCATCTCCTCCATCTCCTGCAACCACTTCGTCGACGACTTAAGCTGTTTAACCACATCGGGATGCACGCGCAGCATGACGTCCCCGCGGTCAAGATGCTTGTGCATCTTGCGTATCTCGATGAAGATGTCGTTGCAGACGGTGACAGGAGACTTGACCATGCCTGTCCCCTGGCAGACGCCACAGGTCGTAGACAACGTGCGTTCGAGCGATTGTTTGACCCGTTTCCGTGTGATGGCGACGAGGCCGAAGTCGTTGAATTGAAGCACCTTGGAGGGAGCTCTGTCCTTCCGGAGCTCGTCTTCGAGGGCCGTCATGACGCGGTTGCGATTCTTGCGTTCATCCATGTCGATGAAGTCGATGATGATGATGCCGCCCAGGTCGCGCAGGCGGATCTGCCGAACGATCTCGGGAATAGCATCGAGGTTTGTCTTGACGATGGTGTCTTCGAGACGCGCGGTCTTCCCAACGTACTTGCCGGTATTGATGTCGATAGCTACCAGAGCTTCTGTCTGGTTGATGACGATGGATCCGCCGGATTTTAGCCAGACCTTGCTGCGCAGTGCCTTGTTGATCTCTTCCGTGATGCCGAACTGTTCGAAGAGAGGGGTCTCCTTGGAGTAGAGCTTGACGCGCCGGATGAGAGTTGGCTGAAATCGCTGCAGGAACCGCAGGATGCGCTCATAATCCGTTTCGGTGTCTACCCAGATGGCCGAGAAGTTGTCGGTGACCTGATCCCGGAGGATACGTTCGACCAGGTTGAGATCGTGGTAGATGAGTGCGGGCGACTTCGAAGATTCCGAGCGCTGCTTGATGTCGGCCCACAGATTCAAAAGGAAGCGAAGGTCGGAACGGAGTTCTTCTTCGCTCGCGCCGGACGCGGCAGTGCGCACGATGAAGCCGCCGGACGCTTCACCCTTCTCGGAGAGAAGTATCTCCTTCAGGCGGCGACGTTCGGAGTCCGACTCGATCTTGCGAGAGACGCCGGTGTGATTGACCGTCGGCATGAAGACGAGAAAGCGGCCGGGCAGGGCAATGTGTGAGGTGATCCGCGCTCCCTTCTTGGCTATCGGCTCCTTGGCGATCTGCACCAGGACCTCTTGTCCTGGCTTCAGCAGATCGCTGATGGCAGGGAGATTGGTGGCTTGCATGGAGTGGCGGCTGGAGCGTCCGCCGCTGCGTTCACGGTCTCCCGACCCCCCCGCGCTGCGACTCCGGCCATCGCGGCGGCTGTCCCGCCGGCCATCGCGCCGTCCGCGTCGCCGCTCCGGATCGCCCTGGTCCACATGCGCTGCCGCTGCCCGATCCCGCGACGGCGAGCCTATCGGGCTCGCGCCAGAGTCGCCTCCAGAACGCTCCTGCGAGTCCCGTTCGCGGGACAACGTCTCGTGCAGAACATCCTCTTCCGTATCGGACTCATCGATCTCGCCCGAGGAGTCTTCCTGCTCATCGAAGCTGTAGATCTCCTGGTCTTCCAGCGAATCGTCCTCCTCCATCTCGTCCAGGTCGTCCACCTCCTGATCGCCCGCCGGCCGGGTGATCTGATCGATAGACATCTCCCGCAGCATGGTGCCGAGGTCGGCGGCCCCTTCTAACGTCTCCTCTTCGTCAAGGTCGTCCATCTCCTCGATCGAGCTGGCGTGCAGCGTCGTGGAGTACTCTTCCTCTTCTAGACTCTGCCGATCTTCGAACTCCGCGGTCTCATGGAGAGCTTGCGTGGGCGAATTTGTGATCTCTCGAGCGGAGGAGTCGAGAAGAGCGCCTTCGTGAGCCATGGGAGAGTCTGGACCGGCATCGGCGGAAGACTCGGCTGGAGAAGAGACCATCTCTCCAGAAGGCCCGACCAGGGTGATGTCTTCGGATGTAGGACTCGCAACAGAGTCTGAAGAGGTGGCAAGAGTCGACTGAAGCTCGACCGGAGCGGAAGCGAAAGTCGCAGGATCTTCAGGCTGTGGGGTGATGCTATGCGCCAGGCTTGAAGAAGGTGCTTCCGGCTCGACCGGGAGGAACGCTTCCTCCTGTATCGGAGCAGCCTGGCGGAACTCACTTGGCGGCGCTGGGTCCACGCGATAGGACGCAGAGGCCGCCGTGGGTTCGTAGTCCGTGGGCGCTTGTGGCTTCGGCTCCATCGCGCGAAACGGCACAGGTTCCGGAGAGGCAACACGCTCCATCTTTTCTCGCGCGTCCGGTGAAGGCAACGGGGAAGTTGGACGGAGAGTCTCTGGCGCAGAGCCAGGCTGCGAGTCGAAGGTGGAGCGCGCGGAAGAGTTAGCTCGCGTCCCGGAGGATGCGGTTCGAGCCGCAGTTGGCGTGCGAGATACCGCGTTCTCCGTGCGCGGCGCAGGCGGCTGCCGATGCCGCGAGAGAGTCTCCCCTGGCAGAATAGCGCCGCCGTCCCAACCTGTGGGCAGCTTGAATTCTGCCGCGGAAGACTGCGCAGCCGGGGCAAGCGGGAGGCTGGTGGACTGCGATCCTTCCTCCGGCTTCCTGTACTTCGACAGCACCTCACCGGGCAGGAGGATGGGCTCCACTGGCGCCGCTGAGGGCGGTACAGCCTCACCGTACGCGGGTGAGTTCTCGACCCCATACAGGGAGGTTCGCGGAGCGAAACCACGGGGGGCGCGGGGCGCGCGGTCCTGTCGTTCCCTTCCTCCACGGCGATTGCGTCCACGATCGTCGGGACCACGTCTGCCGCGACCTTCGCCAGATTCGCTGGGTGCTCTCGAACTCTCGCGGGAGAGGTCGGCCGGCGGTACGGAGAACTCAGCCGGAGGAGCTTCGTTGTGCGATTCGGAGCCTGCTTCGAGGCTGAAGCGCATGCCTTCCTCGGCGCTGAAATCCTCGTCCGGGCTGACCGGCCCGGCGGCCAGGCTAGCCTCTCCGGCCTGCTCTGGAACTCGTCTTCCTCGCCGCCCGCGGCGTCCGCGCCAACGGCGGCTGCCGTCAGCCCCATTTGCCTCTTCCCCGAGTTCCACGTCCTCGTGGTCCGCAGCCTTCAGCTCGGGTTCCGAGCGAACGTCTGCGGGAGCAGCGAAGCTTTGCTGCACAAAGTCTGGCGTAGTCGAAACGGCCGGTTCGGTCGGGAGCTGCTGGCGCGTACGGTCGCGTCCTCCGCGCCGATTGCGTCCTCCACGCCCGTTCCGGTCGCGGCCGCCCTGCCGCTCGGGAGAACGCCCCGCGTATGGCTCGGCGGAGGAATCGCCGGAGAGAGCGGAGGGAGCGAGACCCTCGCGCTCCGGGCTCCGCGCAGTCTGCCCACGGTCGCTCGGCCGGGTCTCGCGATCACGCTGCGGGCTCTCAAGCTGCGGGCTGCGATGACCTGTGCTGGAGTCGAAGTCCGCAGCCTCTCCTGCCTCTTCCATGAAATCCGTGATGTACAGGAAGGCATCGCGCTCGAGGCCTATATCGACGAAGGAAGACTGCATGCCGGGAAGCACCCGAGTGACTCTTCCGTTGTAGATAGAGCCGGCGAGGGTGTATTCGTTCTCGCGCTCGTAATAGATCTCGGTCAGGTCATCGTTTTCGACGATGGCGAGACGTGTCTCATGGGGGGTGGAGGAGATGTATATCTCTTTCGACATTGGTTCTGCTCTTTCTGCCCGCTCCAATATGGAAGTACGAGCGGCAGACGAGGCAGAGAGACTTCGAAGCTGCGCCTAGATAAGTCTAGGAGCGGCTCACCATCGGTGAGGAGAGGATGCTCCGGATGGCCAGACAGGGAATCGACTCCCGTTGCAAGCTGTGGATACAGCTCCGCCTTTTGTGGAAGGCGGAGCGCCACACTGGAATCGCTTCTACGTCTGGATGCTTCTGAAGATTGCAAGTACGCGAATGTGGCTGATACAACCTCAATCCTGTGAGGCGGAGCCGTTTGCCATCCTGCTGCAATCATCTTTACCGGAGTCCTGTCCAGCCAACGTAACCTATGTCTCTCTCGCCTGGCCAGCCTTTTGAGAATCTTTGTTTGCCGTCGCCTGCGCCTTGCGCCGGAGGAAGACGGACTCTGCGGGAAGGCATCTACAGCCCGTGCCCGCTATGAGAACAGTATCGCACGAGAGGCAAATTTGCACTAGTTTTCAGATGCTTGCACCCTCCTCCATTGCGACGCCATCAATGGGGCAGCATCACTCGACGCAAACTGGACAAGGCCTTTCCCGGGATCGTGCAGCCGTCGAAGAGTTGAAAAGAGGTGGCGCGGTAAAACCGAACACCGATCGCGAGTGACTTCACGTGAACTTCACCAGTCCCGTCAAGTGTCATCCGGGTCTGCGAAAATGTACCTGTGAATCGAGCAGTGAAAAACCTAGCCATCCTGGGCTCCACAGGCTCCATCGGTGCCTCCACCCTCTCCCTCTGCGAGTCCTTCCCCGACCGCTTCCGCCCCATCGCCTTCGCCGCCGGCCACAATCTCGACACTGCCTTCGCCCAGTGCCAGCGCTGGCGACCCCGCCTCCTCTCCGTCGCCACCGAGCCCCTCGCCGGCCAGCTCCGCGCCCGCCTCCTCTCCGCCGGCATCACCGGCACCGAAGTCCTCCACGGCACCCCCGGCACCATCGCCGTAGCCACCCTCCCCGAAGTAGACTTCGTCGTCTCCGCCATCGTAGGCATAGCTGGCCTCGAAGCCACCTACGCCGCCATCCTCGCGGGCAAGACCATAGGCCTCGCCAATAAGGAATGCCTCGTGGCCGCCGGCGAACTCCTCCTCGCCGCCGCCCGCGAACACCACGTCACGCTCCTCCCCATCGACTCCGAGCACAACGCCGTCCACCAGGCCCTCCGCGGCGGCTCCCCCACCGAGGTCCGCCAGATCTGGCTCACCGCCTCCGGAGGCCCCTTCCGCAACACCCCCCTCGAGCAATTCCACAGCATCACCCCCGCCCAGGCCCTCAAGC
>CAXTPY010000003.1:0-41040 GCA_964246195.1 uncultured Acidobacteriaceae bacterium
CGATGCTGGTGCCGCAGGTGGTCGGGCTGCGATTGACGGGCAGGCTGCGCGAAGGCACGACGGCGACGGATCTGGTGCTGACGGTGACGGAGATGCTGCGCAGGCATGGGGTGGTGGGCAAGTTCGTGGAGTTCTTCGGTCCGGGCGTTTCGGAGCTTCCACTCGCGGATCGGGCGACGATCGCGAATATGGCGCCTGAGTATGGCGCGACGTGCGGGATCTTTCCGGTGGACAAGGAGACGCTGGCCTACCTGCGGCTGACGGGCCGCACGGAGGAGCACATTGCGCTGGTGGAGGCTTACTTTCGCAGCCAGGGGCTCTTCCACACGGCGGACGCTCCGGAGGCGGAGTACAGCAGCACGTTGGCGCTGGATCTTGGGATGGTGGAGCCTTCGGTGGCAGGGCCGAAGCGGCCGCAGGATCGGGTGTTGCTGTCGCATGCGGCGGAGTCGTTTCAGGAGCAGCTGCCCGCGCTGCTGGGGCCGCACAGCAACAGGAACGCGGCGCGGCAGATGGTTCGCTGGGAGGGTGAGGGGGGCCATGCCAGCGCGCAGGGAGACGTGACCAGCGGGGTCGGCTCTCCCGCTCGTGTGGTGGAGACGTCGACGGTGGCCGTGGCCACGCTCGAGCATGAGGGAACGCCGCATTTGGACGCGCCGCAGGTGAGCATTCGCAGCCGGTTCGGCATCGATCCGGAGCCGTATCTGGATCACGGTTCGATCGTCATTGCGGCGATCACCTCCTGCACCAACACGTCGAATCCTTACGTGATGATGGCGGCGGGACTGCTGGCCAAGAAGGCGGTGGAGAAGGGACTCAAGACGCCGCCATGGGTCAAGACTTCGCTCGCGCCGGGCTCCCGCGTGGTGACGGATTACTACGTGAAGGCGGGACTGATGCCGTATCTGGATGCGCTGCGCTTCCAGGTGGTCGGCTATGGCTGCACCACGTGCATAGGCAACTCTGGTCCACTGCCTACGGACGTATCGAAGTCGATTGAAGATAACGGCCTGGTCGCGGTCTCGGTGCTTTCGGGCAATCGCAACTTTGAAGGCCGCATCTCGCCGGAGGTGCGGGCGAATTATCTGATGAGTCCTCCTCTGGTGGTCGCCTATGCGCTTGCCGGGCACATAGGACACAACTTCGAGAGGGATCCGCTTGGCCGCGACCAGCAGGGTGAACCGGTGTTCCTGCGCGACATCTGGCCGACCCAGGCAGAGGTCTCGGAGGTGGTGGGAAGCTCCATCGACTCCGCCATGTTTCGCAAGCAATACGCTACGGTGAGCGAGGGCGACCAGAACTGGCGGAGCCTCAAGTTCCCCGGAGGCAACACCTATGGCTGGGAGCCCGATTCGACCTACATACGGAAGGCTCCCTACTTCGACGGGATGACGGCGAGGCCAGCGCCGCTCGAAGACATTCACGGCGCGCGTGTGCTCGCCGTGCTGGGCGATTCGGTTACCACCGACCACATCTCTCCGGCCGGCTCGATCAAGCTGAATGGCCCGGCGGGCAAGTACCTGATCGATCATGGCGTGAAACCGACCGAATTCAACTCCTATGGGAGCCGGCGGGGGAACCATGAGGTGATGGTGCGGGGCACGTTTGCCAATGTCCGCCTGCGCAACAAGCTTGCACCGGGCACGGAAGGAGGAGTGACGCGTCTGCTGCCAGACGATATTCCGATGTCGATCTACGACGCGTCGGTAGCGTATGCGCAGCGCCACACTCCGCTGGCGATCCTGGCTGGCAAGGAGTATGGGTCGGGCAGCTCGCGCGACTGGGCCGCGAAGGGGCCTCGCCTGCTGGGAATCCGTTTCGTGCTTGCGGAGAGCTATGAGCGCATCCACCGTTCGAACTTGGTGGGCATGGGCATTCTGCCGCTGCAGTTTTTGACGGGCCAGAGTGTGGAATCGCTGCACCTTACGGGAGAAGAGGTCTTCGCCATCGGTGACGAGCCGAACCAGCTTCGCGCGATGCTCGACAGCAGGTTTGCTGGCGGCAAGATCGTCACTGTACTAGCGGAATCGGACCTTGGGAAGACGATAGAGTTCTCGGCGACGGTCCGCATCGATACGCCGCAGGAGATTCTCTACTACCAGCATGGCGGCATCCTGCAGTACGTGCTGCGGCATCTCGCCGGCAAAGCATAGGGGTTGACCGTGGGAGCGCCGTTACAATCGAACGATGGCGTTCTTCCGCAGCAAAAGGAAGCAAGAGCACAAGGTGATGCTGCAGCACGAGCGGGCCGGGGGCGCGCTCCTGCCGGAGTATCACCGGGCCACGCCGGAGTGCGCGCATCCGGAGCAGTGGTCCATGCTCGATTCGATGACGGCCGAGGTGGAGGTGCTGGAGCTGCTGGCGACGCTGGTGACGACGCTGAAGCCGCGTCTGGTCCTCGAGACGGGAAGCTTCCTGGGCGTCTCGACGGAATGGATCGCGCGCGGGCTGGAGCGCAACGGCTTTGGCAAGGTGATCTCCTGCGAGTTCGACGCTGTGGTTTTCGCGAAAGCGAAGGCGCGACTTGAAGGCTCTCCGCTCCGCCGCTGGATCGAGCTAAGGAACGAGTCATCGCTCGAGATGTCCGTCGAAGGCACGATCGACCTGCTCTTCTCCGACTCCGACCTGACGGTGCGAGAGGCGGAGGTAAAGCGTTTTCTGCCGCAGATGAAGGCACATGGGCTGGTGCTGATGCACGATGCGAGCTCGCATCTGAAGCTGGTGCGGGAGGCTGCGCTCAAGATGGAGGCGGAGGGTTTGCTCTCCGTTCTTCTGCTGCCGACGCCGCGCGGCCTGGTGATGGCGCAGCCGCGAAGGGGGCGGAGCTGAAGTCCGTCGCCGACGCGCGCTGAAGTCCGCTACCGAAGCCGCGCCGAAGCCCGCTGCCGACGCCGCGCGGAAAGGGTCTGGCGGATACCTAAGGGAGGACCAGGCGAGAACCCGAGGCTCTTCTTGGCGTGTACATCGTTTCGGAGTTCGTCTCGGTGCGGTTACGGCCGGCGGCTTTGGCGAAGTAGAGAGCATTGTCGGCTGCATGGACGAGAAGTTCGCAGGGGGAATCGCGCTCCGGCACGGCCGTCGCGCAGCCCAGGCTGACGCTGACCACACCGTGGGGGTTGGCGCGATGGGAGAGATTGAGCGCCAGCACGGCGATGCGGATCTGCTCTGCGATGGCGAAGGCGCCGGGAGCATCGGTGCTTGGCAGAACGACGGCAAACTCCTCGCCTCCGTAACGCGCCAGCAGGTCTCCGGGACGCTGCACGATCGCCTGTGCGATGGCGGCGATCTGCCGAAGGCAGTTGTCCCCGTGGACATGCCCGTAGAGGTCGTTATAGAGCTTGAAGTGGTCCACGTCCATGAGCAGAAGCGATATTGGCAAGCGGCCGCGGGAGGCACGGCGCCATTCGCCTTCGAGCGTGCTGTCGAGCCGGCGGCGGTTGGCGATTCCGGTGAGCGCATCGCTTGCGGCGAGGTCTTCGGCTAGTCTGTAAGCGCTTTGGAGGCGTTCTTCTTCGGCTTTGCGGCTGGAGACATCCCGCACCACGTTCACATAGCCCGCGGGCTCTCCCGCGCTGTCCTTATACAGGCGCAGGTGAGCCTCCATCCAGAGGTAGTCTCCGCCGCGGGTACGGCAACGGTAGGAGAATGCGGAGGAGGGCTGGCCGTCACGGCAGGCGGCGAACATGCCTTCGAGCAGAGGGACGTCGTCCGGATGCACGATACGCTTGAAGTCGTCATCGACCAGTTCGGCGGGCTCCCAGCCAAGCATTTCGGTAACGGCGGGAGAGACGTATTTGCGTGTGCCATCGAGCCGCGAAAGCACGATGACATCGCGGGAGGCCTCCGCCAGCAGACGGAATCGCGCTTCACTTTCGGCCAGGTGATCCTGCAGCTTGGCCTGCTCCGAGATGACCACCTCGGTCACACAGAGCATGAGCATGCAGGCGCTGACGAAGAACTGCAGCAGCAGCACACGCTCCACCATGGAACTGTGCGGCACCAGGCCGATCGGTCCGCGGCCCGCGACGGTGAACCAGCCGCCGGCGAAGGCGACAAGCAGAAGGCCGAGCGCGGAGCCCGCCAAGCGTAGCCGAACCCCAAGCAGGAGGAGGAAGGGAAGGATCAAGAACAGGAGGGGAAAACGGGTCTGTCCGAAGACCAGCAATAGCACTGAGGCGAGCAGGCCGAACAACGCAACGATCTCACGCAGCGGGGTGGAGGCGATCCGGCCGCCACGATGGAAGGAGAGATACAACGGGGTGATAATGGCGATGCCGATGGCGTCGGCGATGTACCAATCGCGGAACTGCTTGGGGAAGTTCACTCCACGCAGATGCACCAGGTAAAGAGAGGCCAGAAGCGAGGCCACGCAGGGAGCTACTCCGAGACCGTACAACACGAAATGCTTCAACTGCTTACGCCGCGACAGGTCGGGATGGATGGTGAGGGTGTTTCGGAGCAGGAGGGCACCCAGTGCGATCTCGACCAAGTTGCACAGGGAAAAGACGAGCGCCGAGGAGAAGGCGGAACCCGTCAAGGTACTCGCGGCGCAATCCAGGAGATAGCCTAGGGCGAGGTACGCCGGCCAGTGCCGCCGGGACGCGCACAGCAGAATGCCCATGAGCAGACCGTTCGAGATCCAGAGGATGGTCATGCCGCCGGCGACTGAGCTGCTGCCATTCAGCAGGCTCTCGGCGATAGAGGCGAGGGCTAGCAGACCGGCGGCCGACGCCAGGCTCTTCCACGTTGGGAGCGCTGCTCCTGGTGAGAAGGTTTTCGCTGCGACAGGCTCAGGCATGGAGGGATCTCGTGTTAGTGCAGCTCAAGCGAGCCGCCGTATCGCTCGGACTTGCATGTCTGCACGGTACAGGAGAACGCGCGGGGATGGCTCTACAACCTCGGAGGTATCCGCTCCCGAGAGGACTTTCGCAACTCGCTCTTGTTTTGCGGGTTTATGGGTTGGTCTTGGCCTCGCATGCTGGTAGGAAGACGCTTCGGGGAGGAGAGATACCCGCGGCTGCATGGAACTGCGCGCGCGCGAGGGTCACCGCATTGCGAGCAGCAGGGCGGTCCGAACGCAGCGCGGGGCGACCGTGCCGGGCAGCGTGGCCGCGAGCCTCTGCCGGAGGGTTCCGAACAGAAGTTAGGTGGCCTGGGCGGGCTCCGCGGGCGTTGTTCTTGTGTGGCCGGTGGATGTCGCAGGCCAGGCCAACGCCATCGCCGCAACCAGCAGCAGAGCCGCCGCGAAGAACGGGGCGCCGGGTGCGGGCACGATCGGGTGGGGACCGATGGACCGGGAGAAGATCCACGTAAAGAGCCCGGGACCGATCAATCCCGCGAGGCCGCGCAGGCTGTTCACCGCTCCCTGCAACTGACCCTGCTCGCTGGGGGTGACCACGTGCGACATGATGCTTTGGGCCGCAGGCCAGGTGAGGCTCATCAGGTTCATCACCGGAATGGCGCACCAGAGCAGAAGTCCCGAGCGCGACAGCCCGAAACAGGTGTAACCGACCATTCCACCGGCGAGCCCGAGGAAGATGCAGCCGCGCTCGCCCAGCTTCGCGACGGCGGGCTTGACCAGCAAAGCACCATAGATGGCGGTGAAGACTCCTACGGTGGCCAACGAAAGGCCGACGGTCCGGTCGCTCCAGTGATAGCGGAAGTCGGCATAGATGACATACACATTCATGAGCGATTGCTGGGCGATATAACCCAGCAGCAGAAGCGCTGCGAGGGGCAGCAGACCACCGCGCTGGGCGAGCAGGGAGAGGGAACCGACTGGATTCGCTCGTTTCCATGAAAACGATGCGCGCAGGGTTTTGGGCAACGACTCGGGCAGCACGAAGATTCCATAGGCTCCATTGAGGAGAGACAACGTTCCGGCCACCAGGAACGGTAGACGCGGGTTGACGGTCCCCAGCAGGCCGCCCACGGCCGGTCCCAGGATGAAGCCGATGCCGAAGGCGGCATTCAACATGCCGAAGGCGGCGGCGCGGCGTTCGCGCGGGGTGACGTCCGATATATACGCCTGCGCGGTGGGCACGCTCGAAGCCGTTATGCCAGAGACGATACGTCCGAGCAGAAGAAAGCTCAGCGCGGGCGCCCATGCCATCAGCAGATAGTCGAGGCCCAGCCCGAAGTTCGACAGCAGCACTACTGGACGACGTCCGAAGCGGTCGGACAACGATCCCAGCACAGGCGAGAAGAAGAACTGCATGGCGGCGAAGACGGTTCCGAAGATGCCTAGCATCTGGGCCGCTGAGACCTGGTTTCCATGTAGGAAGGTTGCGATTAGGCGGGGGAGTACAGGCGCGATCATGCCCAGCGCCAGCATGTCCAGCGTGACCGTGAGGAAGATAAACGTCGCGGCGCCTTTGCGCGGCGCTTTGCTTGGAAGCGGCGGTCCGTCACCCGGCGGGGAGACCAGCTCCGGCCCGGTCAGCAGGGGATTGGGCTCTTGACCAGTGGGTACGGGAGGATGGCTGGGGGAAGGAGAAAAGGCGGGTTCGGGTGTATCCATGTCGGCTGGGCAGAGTCTAACAGGACAAGCGACAACGCCCATGCGATAGAGTAGGCTCGATGTTTCTTCGACTCGAACGCATCGCGTTCACCCATCCAGGCAGGAGAGGATTGCGATCCATGCGAAGACCGTGGAGAGAAGGCTGCGCGAGCGGCATTGTCTTAATCCTGCTGCTGGCGGGCGGCTTGCAGACGCTGCTTGCGGCTCAGCGCGGTGGGTCCGAGCCGACGCTGACGCCTCAGACGCTGGTAGAGCGCATGGTGGCCAATGAGGACGCGGAGGCTGCGCACAGGGGGCACTTCACCTACGTCTCCGAGGAGCGCTCGGACAGGACGGGAGGCCATCTCTGGAGGGAGCGCATCGCGGAGACCAATGCCGGCAAGGTGCGGATGCTGATCGCCGAGGATGGGCGAACGATTACGGGAGATCGCGCTGCGGTGGAGCGTGCGCGTCTGGCGGATATCGCGGCGCACCCGGAGCTCTTCGAGAAGCGCGAGCAGGCGCGCAAGAACGACGAGGAGCATGCCAAGCAGATGCTCGACCTGCTACCCAAGGCCTTCGTGCTTGAGAACCTGCGCCCTGAAGGCGAGTTCGTCCGCATCGATTTCCGGCCTCGTCCCGAGTACCAGGCGCGTTCGCTCGAAGAACGGATACTGCACTCCATGCATGGGTCGCTGTTGGTGGAGCCGAAGCTGGCCCGTCTGCGCAGCATCCAGGGCAGGCTTCCGCAGGATGTCGCGATTGGCTTCGGAATCATAGCGACTATCGAGGCTGGCAGCAGCTTCGAGACTACGCGACAGCTTGTGCCCGGCGGGGAGTGGAAGACGCATACGCTGAACACCGACATCGACGGCCGCGCCATCTTCTTCAAATCGATCGGGAAGAAGGAACACGCCGAACACAGCACATTCCGACAGATTCCGCCGGGAATGACGGTGCCCGAGGCCGTCGCACTACTCGAACGCGAGGACTCCTGAGGTGGTGGCGCAGAAGCTCTACTTCACCGCGGGCGGAGCGTAGTACGGCAGCTTTCCCTGCTCCTCGGTAGCGCGCTTCACGCCAATATCGCCAAACAACAGTTCCGGCGCGATCACCGTCTGGGGAATGGCGCCGAGCGATTGCGAGACGTAGGGTTTGCCCCCCGCAGCCACCACATCGGACCGCAGACTACGCGTATCGAGCTCATCGAAGGCGGCTCCCCGTACCAGCGTGCGCGTGCCGTCCTGATGCACCACATAGAGCAGCCGGGGGGTTAGCTCGCCTCCGCCGAGGGTTTCGACTTCATACACATCGCGCCCTTGCTCCTTGCCCAGCGCGAGCAGACGTGCGTTCATCTGCGCCTCCGTCAGGGGTTTGGTCACGGTAACGTCGATGACGCCCGCGCTCGCATGCGCCGCCTGCCCGGCAGCCGCGCGGCCGTGTCCGTTGGAAGCGGGAAAGTCGCGGATCGGCTCGCGGGCGACGAGGTAGCTCTCGAGCTTGCCGGCCTTCACCAACTCCACCGAAGCCGCCGGCACACCCTCGTCGTCGACGGTGTAGGAGCCCAGCAGCGTCTGGCCTGCGAAGCTCTTCAGCGCGGGGTCGTCTTTCACGCTGAGCATCTCCGGCAGCACCGCCGCATGCAGGCTGGACGTGTATGCGCCCTGCGTACGCGCGGTCGTTCCCATGTCTGGCCGCTCCGCCTCGATATTAGGCATAAACAGTTTGGTGAAGACATCCGCGGAGGCATCGCCCGAGAAGAGCACGGGGCCGTGATAGTCCTCGGCCGCGACCACAGGAGCCTTGCACAGCGCATCGAAGCTCTTCAGATCGTCGAGCATACGCCTGCGAAACGCCGCTTCAGTTTCGAGGTCCTTTGCCGTCTCGCCTACCGTGCCGTTGTCGCGTCCCAGGCGCATGCCGTCGGCAGCCTGGCCCCCTACACTCACCATTGCTTGGTAGCCCGCGTAGCCGTGCCGAACCTGCGTGCCCTCCGTGTTCACCAGGTAGCGGTTCAGCGCCACGCCGCGGACATTGGCGGTCGAATATTGCACCTCCGCCGCGAACCCGCGCACTTCGGGGTCCGATGCGTACAGCCCGCTGGCATCGACGATGCGCCGCTTCCACTCCGCGCGGTCGAGGTTCAGAGCCAGCAGCGGGCCCACGTACACCTCGGCCTTGGCGGGCGAGAAGTCATGCTGCATGGGCGCGGACTGGAACTGCTTCAACGCAGCCTGCTTGGCAGCGAGAGTCCGCAGGGCCAGCTTGTACGCCTCGTCGGTTGC
This sequence comes from uncultured Acidobacteriaceae bacterium, assembly GCA_964246195.1. Classification (GTDB taxonomy): domain Bacteria; phylum Acidobacteriota; class Terriglobia; order Terriglobales; family Acidobacteriaceae; genus Edaphobacter. The sequence goes on from CAXTPY010000003.1 coordinate 8,785, forward strand.
GGTCCAGAGCGCGTATCGCAGCGCAGTTGGATCGTTGTCCTCCGGCGCGAGCTGCACCGCGCCGTCGCCGCGCGCTGTGCTTGAATCGGAGGCATAGTCGCCGATCCGGACCGTCACTCGGACCACACGCTGATGCCCCTCCTCCTCGCGCGTCAGCGCACCATAGTTCGCCACCGCCTCATAGGTCGAGAAATCATCCAGGCGATACTCCATGAAGTAGGGGCGAGCCATTCCGGGCAGGATCAGCCCAGTCTTCTCCCGTTCGAGTTCCGCCCGCATCGCGCGCAGGGTCGCGTCATCGGTCGACTTCTGCTCCGCGCATGCGCGGTTTGTAACTGTACAAGGAGCAAGCAGCGTCAGTGCCAGAGCGGCCGGGAGAATCCTTCGAGGTATGTGTAACGCATATGGGAACAAGTTTATCGCGCCCCCGCATTACCCTGCGCCAGCGCCGCTTCTGCCGCTGGAGGAGGAGAGAGGATGGGTGGCCGGGCCGTCCCCTGCGCCTGCCGCTGGGTCTCGATCTCGCTGACGAGCATCGCCGGCGCCACGGCGCTCACCGGAATGCTACCCGACTCCGCCCCGCAGATCCCGTTGAAGACATCGTCCTTGTTGCCCGTCGCCACGATCCGATTCAGCGCGGCCTGGGGCGTTCCCACGATCGACACCCCGCGCACGAGCTCATCCGGACGTCCATCCACATACACCCTGTACACCACCAGAGGAATGACTTGGAAGGCTTGCGGAGACCGCCGAGTCGTCACCGCGAACCCCGAAGAGATATCCTCGAAGTACAGTCCATACGCCTTGCCCTGTTTCTTCGCCTCGTCCTTCAGCATCTGCCGGAGCTCCGTCTCGGGCACCTCTTTTGTCGAGGTGACGATCAGGTTGCCCTGTCGTCCGGTGGGCATGTGCCCGACCTCGGCGCGGCCATGTCCGTTCGAGTTCGCGAAGCTCGCGATCGGCAGCCGCGACATCAGGAAGGTCTGGAGCACGCCATCCTTGATCAGCTCCACGCGGCTCGCCGGCTCGCCTTCGTCGTCATAACTGTAGTGTCCGCTCAAGGGCATGCCATGGTAGCTGCGCAGCGTAGGGTCGTCGGCCACGGAGATGAAGCTTGGCAGGATCTCCTTGCCGAGCAGCTTTGTGAACGTCTGGCCCTCTTCATCGCCGCGCTGCCTTTGGCCTTCGAGCCTGTGCCCCAGCACTTCGTGGAAGAAGACCGCGCTTGCCCGCCCGCTCAGAATCGCGGGGCCGTTGTAGGGTTCCGTGACTGGCGCCGAACGCAGCGCCACGAGATTCGCCGCCATCTCCGAAGTTTTCGCGAGAACCGCCTTCTGCTCCGGCAGGCGCGCCAGGTCGTCGGCCTCGAACGTCTCCACGCGGAACAGGTCCATGCCATCGGCCGCGCGTGTCCGGGCCACCACGATCAGCCTTGCCACACGGTTCGGAGTGGCCACCCGGGTCCCGTCCGACGATACGAAATAATCCGTCTCCGTGGAGGCCTGCAGCGTCACCGCATTGAAGAAGACATCGGGATACTTGAGGAATCCACCGGAGATCTCTCGCAGCCGAGCCTCCCACTTCACCTTGTCCACGGTCAGTGGAGCGGCGGCCGGAAGCAGACCTACATGCGGCTGTTCCGAGCTGAAGTCCGCCGAGCTATCCTCCTCCTTCGCCCGCACCTGCTGGTCCGTATTCACCTTTAGGAGAGCATCGAGGGCCTTGCCATACCCGCGGTTGGTCGCGAACCACAAGCTTCGCTCGATCGCCTCGCGGTCGTCCGTCAGCGGCAGAGGTACGGTCGTCAACGCGCTGTTTCTATGGTCTCCATGGGTATTGTCTTCGCCCGGGGTGCCCAGCCGCACCTGCACATCCGCGAACCGGCGATGACCTTCATTTACCCCGGTGATGGCCCCATACTGCGCCCCCATGCTCAAAGAGTCCGCATCCGAGACTGCGTAGCTGATGAAGTAGGGCTTGGGCTGCTGCGGTGCTTCCGTGCCGAGCGAACTCATGGCGCGGTGCAACTCCGCATCCATGGCATCGACTAGCGCCATGTCTGTTGCGGGCTTCGCTGCCGCGAGACCCACCCGAACACTTGCAATTCCCACCCAAAAACAAGCTGCAACCTTCCAAACCCCGCGTACCCTCATGCGCCGAAACATCCATTCCCTGAAGCAGCCTCGCAGCGCTCCAGCTTTCCTGCGATGAACTGAGTGTATCGTGTAGGCTTCAACAGCCGTCTTCCGTGCTCTACAATCGATCCAACAGATGCGATCCACTGCACGCACCGTCCGCCCTGCCCCATCGCCCATACTGACCTTCGCCGGAGCGCTTTGCATGAGTCTTGCCGTAGCCGCAGCACCTGCCCAGGCTGCCGACCCCGCCTTCGGCCCTGCCAACCCGTTCTATGCTCCTAGCACCCTTCCCTTTCAGGCTCCGCCCTTCGATCGCATTCGGGACTCCGACTATCAGCCAGCCATCGAGGCCGGCATGGCGCAGCAGCTCGCTGAAGTGGACGCGATCGCCAACAATCCGGTGGCCCCAACTTTCGGCAACACTCTGGTCGCTCTTGAGCACTCGGGCCGGCTCTTCGAGCGTGCGACAGCAGCCTTCTACGCCATCACGGGGGCTAACACCAACCCCACTCTCGAGAAGGTTCAGGCCGTCGAGGCGCCGAAACTGGCCGCGCATCGCGATGCGATCTATCTCAACTCCGGTCTGTTTCACCGCGTTCAAACGTTGTACGATCACCGCGCCACTCTCGACCTGGACCCCGAATCCTCCCGCCTGCTCGAGATCTACTACCAGCGCTTCGTGCACGCCGGGGCGAATCTATCGGACGCTGGCAAGAGCCGCCTGAAGCGGCTCAACGAAGAGGAGTCAACGCTCTCGAACACCTTCCGCACCAAGGTGCTTGCGGCGACCAAGGCTGGCGCCTTGACAAACAACGACCCCACCGCGCTAGCCGGCCTAAGCGCCGCCCAGCTCACGGCCGCCCAGCACGCCGCCTCTGCGCGCCAGCAGTCCGGCTACCTCATCCCGCTCCAGAACACTACCCAGCAGCCCGCGCTCGCGCAGCTTACCAGTCGGCCCGCTCGGGAGGAGCTCTTCCACAACTCCTGGAATCGAGCCGAGCACGGGGACGGGAACGACACGCGCGATACCGTCTCCCGTCTAGCGCAGCTTCGCGCCGAGAAGGCGGAGCTCCTCGGCTTCCCCAGTTACGCGGCGTGGAAGCTCTCCGACCAGATGGCGAAGACTCCCGCCGCTGCGCTGAGCTTCATGGACGCTCTCGTGCCTCCCGCCACGGCCAAAGCGCGCGCCGAAGCGTCCGACATTCAGACCGTCATCGACTCCCAGCCGAACAAGTTCGCCCTCCAGCCCTGGGACTGGGAACTCTATGCCGAGCAGGTGCGCAAAGCTCGCTACGATCTCGACGAGTCCCAGGTGCGACCCTACTTCGAGCTCAATAACGTGCTCCAGAACGGCGTCTTCTTCGCCGCGACCCAGCTCTACGGCATCACGTTTCACGAGCGCCATGACGTTCCCGTCTACAACCCTGAGGTCCGGGTCTTTGAGGTCCGCGACAGCAACGACAGACCCCTTGCCCTCTTCTATTGCGACTACTTCAAACGCGACAACAAGAGCGGCGGAGCGTGGATGTCCAGCCTCGTCGACCAGTCCACGCTGCTCGGCACCTTCCCGGTCGTCTTCAACGTAGCCAACCTGCCGAAGCCCGCTCCCGGCGAGCCGGCCCTCATCTCCTTCAGCGACGTCATCACCATGTTTCATGAGTTCGGGCACGCCCTTCACGGCATCTTCGCCGACGCACGCTATCCTTCGCTTTCCGGCACCTCCGTGCCCCGGGACTTTGTCGAATTTCCCTCGCAATTCAATCAGCACTGGGCCACCGATCCCACTGTCTTCGCGCACTATGCGAAGCACTACAAAACCGGCGCTCCCATGCCTCCCGAACTGGCCGCAAAGATCAAGAGGTCTCTGGCGTTCAACCAAGGTTACGAGCTGACCGAACTCCTAGCGGCCGCCGAGCTCGACATGCAGTGGCACACGCTCGCTTCCGGACTTCCCCTCCAGGAGCCTGACGTCTTTGAGACAGCGGCTCTTGAGCGCACCCACCTCGCGCTTGCGCAGGTCCCACCCCGCTACCGTTCCACCTATTTCTCCCACATCTGGGGAGGAGGCTACGCGGCCGGCTACTACGCTTATCTCTGGAGCGAGATGCTGGACGACCATGCCTTCCAGTGGTTTGAAGACCACGGTGGTCTAACCCGCGCCAACGGCGACCGCTTCCGTCGGATGGTCCTCTCTCGCGGCAACACCGAGGACCTCAATGCCATGTACGCCGCGTGGGCAGGCTCCTCGCCCAACATCGCCCCTATGCTGAAGGAGCGCGCGCTCACCCCCGACCGGCCGAAGCCCTGAGGTTTGTGCCGGCTGCGGCGCGAATTCGAAGTGCAGAATTAGCTTAAACGCAGTCCCGCTGTGAGCCGCCCGGTAGCTTGTCCGCATGCCCAGCTTCCCGGACCGGCAGCCGCCACGGTGAACACGAGCCCTGCGGCCCGTCGCCGACGGCAGCGAGCTTCTCGTTCTGCACCAGCGCTTGCGTCTGCTTCTGCTGAGTGATCTTTCGCTTCTCCCCGGCAAACGCTTTGTACCCGTCGTTGTAGAGCAGCGCCTTCTGCTCGCCCCAGTACACTGCCGATGGCACAGGGAAGCAGACCAACAGCCTAGGCCAATCGCTGAGCGCTCTGGCCAGATTTCCTTCGGCTGACGAACTGTAGTTCGGGCATGATAGTGATAGTTTATGCGGTCTCCTGGGTCGCTTAGGCTTTCGCAATATCCTTTCCGTGAACAGTAGCTGGAGCGTTGGCGGTTCAGGACTGAGGGTTCGAACAGAGGCTTGGAAGGCAAGGCAGAGGTTCGCAGGGCTTTGGAGGTGCGGAGATGCTGGAGACGAGGATGCGGCAGGTGATGTTGAGTGAGTTGGCGCCGCGCGTGATGCAGTCGGAGATTCGTGCGATGACGGCGGAGTGCGAGCGGATGGGTGGAGTGAATCTGGCGCAGGGAGTCTGCGACACAGAGGTGCCCGGGGTCGTGTTGCAGGGAGCGCAGCGGGCGATGCGCGAAGGGCACAATATCTATACGCGGATGGAAGGGATTCCGCGTCTGCGGCGGGCGATTGCGGCAAAGCTGGAGCGGACGCACGGCATAACGGTCGACCCGGAGAAGCAGGTACTGGTGACGAGCGGAGCTACGGGCGCGTTCCATGCGGCGGCGATGGCTCTGCTGAATCCGGGCGATGAGGTGATCGTCTTCGAGCCTCTGTACGGGTATCACGTAAGTACGCTGCGGGCGATGCGCTGCGTGCCAGTGCTGGTGGGGATGGAAGACAGAGGGGAGGGTTGGCGGCTGGACATCGAAGCGGTGCGGGGGGCCGTGACCACGCGGACGCGGGCGATCGTCGTGAACACGCCTTCGAACCCAGCGGGCAAGGTGTTTACCCTGGCGGAGTTGGAGGGGCTGGCGGAGATGGCGCGCGAGCATGAACTGTTCGTGTTTACGGATGAGATCTATGAGCACTTTGTGTATGGGACGGCGCGGCATGTAAGTCCCGCGGTGCTGGACGGGATGCGGGAGAGAACCATCCTGATGTCGGGGTTTTCGAAGACGTTTTCAGTTACGGGATGGCGGGTGGGGTACCTGGTTGCAGACGCGAAGTGGGTGCCGGCGATGGCGTACTTCCATGACATGACGTACGTGTGCGCGCCGGCTCCGCTGCAGCATGGGTGCGCGGAGGGTGTGGAGCAGCTGGGGCAGACGTTCTATGCGCGGCTGGCGCTCGAGCATGAAGGCAAGCGGGCGATGCTGGTGGAGGCTCTGCGGGCGGCGGGGATGACGCCGCATGTTCCGGACGGCGCGTATTACATTCTGGCGGATGCGAGCGGAATTCCAGGGGTGAAGGCGACGGAGAGGGCGCGTGCTCTGCTGGCGATGACGGGGGTTGCGGCGGTGTCGGGATCGGCGTTCTTCAGGGCTGGGCAGGGTGAGGATTTGTTGCGGTTCTGCTTTGCGAAGAAGGATGAGGATCTGGCGGAGGCCTGCCAGAGGCTGCGTGGGTTGCGGGTGAAGGGTTGAGCGTGGGAGTGGTGGTCCTTTTGGGTTTACGAAAGGGTCGACGGTATCGGCGCCCCGTAGAGTCTTGGGGTTTTTCTGAATTCTCGGATGAGGGTAAGAACTTACGGCCAGAGAGAACTCAAGGCGCGCGAGAACTCGGGGCTAGAACGCCACAAGGGAAGCTTTCTCTCTGAGGGAAGATTGAGCGTGTAACGGCTCCTCGAAGGTGGGTGCAGGTTGGAATCGTCTAAGATAAGCGATAGAAAAAGCTGGTTTTCAGAGGAGCGTGTATGGCATCGGCGATGGCAAGTATTGTGGCCTTAAAGGACGTTCATCAGGAGCTCAAGACGAGGATGGAGAAGTCGGTTGAGGACTTCAGGGCGCATCTGCTGTCGGCGCGAACAGGGCGCGCGAATGTGCATATGTTGGACCAGATCCGGGTGGATTATTACGGCACGGATACCCCGGTGGCGCAGATGGGGCAGGTAAGCGCGCCGGAGGCTACGCTGATCCTGGTGCAGCCGTACGACGTTAGCATGGTGGCGGCGATCGAAAAGGCCATACGGATGTCGGGAACGGGGCTGAATCCGATGACAGACGGCAAGGTGATCCGTGTTCCGGTTCCCCCGATGACGGAGGAGCGGCGCAAGGATGTGGTGAAACAGCTGAATAAGACGCTTGAAGACCACAAGACGGCGATACGGAATATTCGGCGGGATGGGAACGACCAGATCAAGAAGGCGGCCAAGGACAAGTTGATCTCCGCCGATGACGAAAAGCGGGCGAGCGACGAGGTGCAGCAGTTGACGGACGCTGAGATACGGCGGATCGAGGATCTGTTCCGGGCGAAGGAGAGGGAAGTGATGACGGTCTGAGTGGCTGCTGGTGGGTGAGTTGCTCAGACGCCCTGGTAGACGAGGCGAACGAAGGTTTCGGGCGGTATGAAGCCTCCTCCGTAGACGGAGTCGTACTGGGCTGTGGGTTTGGCGGCTACTGTCTCGTCGAGGGATTTGCCCTGGTGCTTGAGGGTGGCTACGTTGTCGCGGATGGCCTGGAGCATGTCGCAGAACTGCTGGAGCTGGGTCTTGTCGCCCACGGGACCGTGGCCGGGGATGAGGATGGTGGAGGAGGTTCCGGCGGCGAGGTTGCGCTTGGAGGCGCGGATCATGCCGTCGATGTTGCCGTTCGAGGAGTAGTCGATGAAGGGGTACATGCCGTTGAACCAGGTGTCGCCGGTGTGGAGGATGTCGGCGTCGGGGAAGAGGACGGAGAGGTCGGAGTCGGTGTGCGCGGGGGTGTAGTGCTGGAGTTGGAGGGTGGTTCCGTTGGTGGTGAGAGTGTGGTCGTTGGTGAAGACGAGGGTGGGCAGGGCGCCTGAGGGCGAGGCTGGTACCTCCATGTTGAAGAGTTGCATGTGCTGGGGTGTGCTGAGTCGGGCGAGGGTCTGGTCGTGGGCGATGATGGTGGCGCCGGAGGAGTGGATCCAGTCGTTGCCGTCGGTGTGATCGACGTGCCAGTGGGTGTCGATGAGGTGTTCGAGTCCGTCGGCGCTGATGGCGTTGAGGGCCTCGGTGAGCTGGGGGCGCGAGGTGGCGTAGCCGGAGTCGACGAGGAGCTTGCCGTCCTTGCCGGGGAGGACGGCGATGTTGCCTCCGGAGCCCATGAGGACGCTTACGTTGCCGCGGAGTTTCTGCGTGGTGATCTTGGCGTTGGCGGCCGCGGCGCGCATCTGGGCGAGGCGGTCGGTGGAGGGTGGTTGCTGGGTGAAGAGGCGGTGCGGGAGAAGCGCGGCGGACGCTGCGGCCAGGGCGGAGTTGGTGAGGAATTGGCGGCGGGTGTGGGTGGGGTCGTGCGGTGGCATGATGTGGCCTCGGAGAGATTGTAGCGGACGGAGGTTTCGATGAGGGGGTGGTGCTAACCGGCGAGGGCGGCCTGGATGCTGTAGTCCACATACTGCTCGTAGATGTTTTCGTGGATGGCTTTGCACTCGGCTTTGATGATTTTGAGGTAGGCGACTACGTCTTGGTCGAGGATCTCGTTAACGCTGCTATAGCTGAGGGAGGCCTGGAGGCGGCCGGCGATGCGGCGCAGGGACTCGGCACGGTTTTTTCCGCTTTCGGTGGAGATGGCTTCGAGGGCCGCTTGCAGGCCGTCGATCGAGAAGCGCAGGGAGTGAGGGAACTTCGGGTCGAGGAGGAGGAATTCTAAGATGCGTTCGGGGGTGAGGTCGGCGGTGTAGACCTTGCAGTAGGCCTCGAAGGCGGTAGCGGAGCGCAGGAGGCCCATCCATTCCAGGTACTCGTTGCCTTCAAGGGCGCGGGCGGGGTGGCCCCAGAGGTCTTCGTGGTAGGCCTCGAGGAGCATGGCGAGCGAGGCGGCGCGTTCGATGTAGCGTCCGACCTGGATGAACTGCCAGCCTTCGCCGTGGCTCATGGTGGAATCGGTGACACCCTGGAACTGGTGGAGGGCCTCCATGACCTGTTGAAGGAATTCGGTGGGCTGCTCGGAGCCGGCGAGGAGGGCTTCAGCGTGCCTCTCGGTGTGCATCTCCGGGCGCGTGACCTGGAGGAAGAGGCTGTTGAGGCGATGCCACTGTTCGGTGGAGATCTGCTCGCGGACGTGGCGGGAGTTCTCGCGGGCGGCGATGATGCAGGAGAGGATGGAGGCGCGGTTTTCGGTGTCGAAGATGAGGGTGCGGGTGAGGGAGTAGGGGTCTCCCTTCCACTCGATGTCCTTGGGTTTGCCGAGGGCATCGAGGACGCGAAGCCAGCGGTGTTCGGAGCTGGTGGAGCTTTCGTCGAGCATGAGGTTGAGGTTGACGTCGAGCATGCGCGTGGTGTGTTCGGCGCGTTCTAGGTAGCGAGACATCCAGTAGAGGCTGTCGGCGACGCGAGAGAGCATGGGTGCTTCTCCTTGTAGATGAGGCGAGTTGCCGGGCGGAGGATCAGGCGATACGTGTGATGGCAGGGAGATGGGCTGTTTCGACCGCAGTGAGGTCGGTGCGCAGTGAGGCGTGCTGGATATCGATGCCGACAACGTGTCCGGAATCGTCGTAGTCAATGACCAGACCGTCGGCGATCTCGCGAGCGTCTGTGGCGGGGCGTGCGGAGAGGTCGATGTAGAGCGAATCGGTATCTTCGTAGTAGTGCAGCTTCATCGGTTCCTCCTGGTGTAGCCGCTGTCGGGGAAGGCGTTGTGCAGTGTCTCGCCGTCTTCCAGAGTACCAACTCGCAAGACCTTGCCGGGAAACTCGTCAACATAGCCCAGTGTCGGATGCGGCCGTCCTCCTGGACCTGAGTTTCGACCGGATTGCCTAGCACCGCGTGACACCATTCCAGTTTGAGATATGCCCGTTTGCGCAGGACCTGTTCGCGGAAGTACAGGGTTGTTTTCGGAGGCGAGGGATCGGTCACTGGCTGAGGACCCAGGTGTCTTTGCTGCCTCCGCCCTGGGAGGAGTTGACGACGAGGGAGCCGCGCTGGAGGGCGACACGGGTGAGGCCGCCGGGGACGATGGTGACCTTGTCGCCGCAGAGGACGTAGGGGCGGAGGTCGACGTGGCGGGGTTCGAGTTGATCTCCGATGAGGCAGGGTGCGCGGGAGAAGGAGATGGTGGGCTGGGCGATGTAGTTGCGGGGGTCGGCTTCGATCTTGCGGGCGAAGTCTTCGCGCTGGGCGGCGGTGGATTGGGGGCCGATGAGCATGCCGTAGCCTCCGCTTTCGCCTACGGCTTTGACGACGAGCTTGTCGAGGTTGGCGAGGACGTGCTGGCGTTCTTTGTCGCGGGTGAGGAGGAAGGTCTCGACGTTGTTGAGGACGGCGTCTTCGTCGAGGTAGTAGCGGATGATGTCGGGGACGTAGGCGTAGAGGGCCTTGTCGTCGGCGACGCCTGTGCCGAAGGCGTTGGCGAGGGTGACGTTGCCGGCGCGGTAGGCGTTGAAGAGGCCGGCGACGCCGAGGATGGAGTCTCCGCGATAGGCGAGGGGATCGATGAAGTCGTCGTCTACGCGGCGGTAGATGACGTCGACGCGGCGCAGGCCCTTGGTGGTGCGCATGTAGATGACGTTATCGTGGGTGACGAGGTCGCGGCCTTCGACGAGCTCGATGCCCATCTGGCGGGCGAGGTAGGCGTGTTCGAAGTAGGCGGAGTTGAAGACGCCGGGGGAGAGCAGGACGATGTTGGGTTCGGGCCGGCCCTCGGGGGCGAGGGAGCGGAGGGTGCCGAGGAGGAGCTGGGTGTATTGCTCGATGGGACGGACGTTATACCCACGGAAGAGTTTGGGCAGAATGCGCTTCATGACGCGGCGGTTGGTGAGCATGTAGCTGACGCCGGACGGGACACGGAGGTTATCTTCGAGGACGACGAACTCGCCGCTTTCGAGGCGGATCAGGTCGGTTCCGCAGACGGCGATGTAGACGTTGCGCGGGACCTGGAGGCCGACCATCTGGCGGCGAAACTGTTTGCAGCTGTAGACGATCTCGCGGGGGACGATGCCCTCTTTGAGGATGCGGCCCTCGTTGTAGATGTCCTTGAGGAAGAGGTTGAGGGCGGTGATGCGCTGGGTGAGGCCGCGCTCGACCTTCTCCCATTCGGCGCTGGTGATGATGCGGGGAAGGAGGTCGTAGGGGAAGATGCGCTCGGTGCCTTCTTCGCGGCCGTAGACGGTGAAGGTGATGCCCTGGTTGAGGAAGCTGAGGTCGGCGGCCTGCTTTTTCTGGCGGACCTCCTCTGCGGGGAGAGCGGAGAAGTGTTCCATGAGGGGCCCGTAATGCTCGTGGAGCTGGCCGGGCGACTGGAACATTTCATCGTAGGCGTGGTCCAGCAGATAGTTCTTCAGGGCACTCCCGTCGAACTGGTTCACCTCGCCTGTATGCATTGGAGCTAGAGTATAGCGGCACGGACTGCCGCGCAAAAGGGTATCGATGTAGTCTGCTTGATATGTCGAAGCTAAGCCGACGCGGCTTGATACGGGGTACGGTCGCCAGTGCGGTGGCAGGGGCGATGCCAGCGATGGCTGCGCCGGGTGTGCTGGCGCAGGGTGTGGTGCCGGTGCGGCGGAGGGATCGCATACATCAGTCGGTGTGCCGGTGGTGTTATCAGAAGATTCCGCTCGAAGATCTTTGCAGCTACTCAGCGCAGATAGGATTGAAGGCGGTGGACCTGTTGAAGCCGGAGGAGTATGAGGTGCAGCGGGCTGAAGCGGGTTGAGAATCACGCCAGGATCGAGGCGGGGTTCCGCGAGAATATTCCCTTGGCGGCGAAGGCGGGGGTGCCGAATGTGATCACGTTTTCCGGGTACCGGCAGGGTATGTCCGATGAGGAGGGAGCGCGCAATACCGTGCTCGGTTTGAACCGGCTAAAGAAGGTCGCCGAGGACCATAACGTGACGATCTGCATGGAACTGCTGAATAGCAAGGTGGATCACAAGGGCTATATGTGCGATCACGCAGCTTGGGGGGTGGAAGTGGTGCAGGAGGTGGATTCGTCGCATGTGAAGCTGCTGTACGACGTCTACCACATGCAGATCATGGACGGGGATCTGATCCGGACCATACAGGCGAACAGCCGGTGGATTGGACACTTCCACACCGGCGGCGTCCCCGGCCGGCACGAGTTGGACGACAGGCAGGAGGTGCAGTGGACCGGGGTGATGCGTGCGATTGCCGAAACCGGCTTTGAGGGGTATGTCGCGCACGAGTTTCTGCCGACGGGGGATCCTTTCACGTCGCTGCGCCAAGCGGTCGACCTGTGCGATGTCTGAGGGCGTCGCGTCGCGTGAACCTTTTGAGCGTCGACATCTCCGCTTCGATTCAAGGCTGCAGGATCGGAGGTGGCCTCCGAAGGGAGTGACTTCGCATCCAGGGGATAGCGGACGATGACGGAGAAGCAAGGGGTGTTCGTAGCCGAACGTGAGGCACGGCGGTGAGGCGGATGGCTTCCGCAGCGGCGGCGATACGCTTCCCGAGCTTTTGGGCAATGGCAAGGATGTCGTGCAACTGGCGTACAGCAACGAGATGCGTGTCGGGTTGCTGTGCTGGATTGTGGCGCTGCGTCCTCTGGCCACGGTGATACCGCTGCGGACGGGGTTCCCGGAGACCTGTTCAGGCCCACCATGGCGTTTGGCTAGGTCCTAAGGGCGGCCGAGACATGGCTGAACCGTCTGTGGCTGGGGACGGGCTTCGATTCGTTCGCGATCGTCGTGTTTGCGGCGATGCTGGCAGCCGCGGCGCAAGGGCCTGTATCTCCGGTGGTGTTCGTGCTGGAGCTGCCGCATCGTGGACAGGCTTGGATGGTCCCTCTGCTCAACGCCGTCGCTGGAGCGACGCTGACGGCGCGTGCGCTTGGTCCACACTCGATCTACTCGATACGCGTGAAGTCGGCCAGTTCGCGATGAGCCGCTCGGCCAGGAGATCGTCCTTTTTTGTTGGAGTAGCAGAGTTGCTTCTGGAGATCGAAGGACGTAGTTGCCGAAGGCTTTTGAGTAGAGGTGCAGGCTGTGAAGGCGCCGTTCCCAATCGGGTGCCTAGACCGAGCTTTGCAGCGGACGAGTGCGACCTAAGTTGTAGGTTTCCCGGAACATTTTGCCTCGTCGCGGGTTCGACCTTGATGTAGGCTACTGCTAAGTCAATGGTCCAAATGCAGCTTTAGCACGTATGGAGGCATCCCACAACGGGCCGGAGAGTTCGGACTCTTGATTTTCAAGAAGGTCTTCGTTTGGGTTCGTCTGATGCAACTCCTAACATGAAAAACTCTCCCAAGCGTATCCAAGTCTCGTCGCTCCTGCTGCTCGTGCTGCTTTTACTTCTGCCCCGGCCTGCCAACGCATATGCGGTTCTCTCGCATGAAGAGGTTGTGGATATGGCGTGGCCGAAGTATATCGTTCCTTTGCTGCGTGCTCGTTTTCCCAATCTTTCCGATGACGATCTGCGCAAAGCGCATGCTTATGCGTATGGCGGGTCTGTCATCCAGGATATTGGCTACTATCCCTTCGGCAATCATCAGTTCTCCGATCTTCTTCACTACTCCCGCACCGGTGATTTTGTCTCTACGCTGATACGGGAGTCCAGCAACCTGGATGAATACGCCTTCGCCTTGGGAGCGCTGGCACATTACTGCGGCGACGTGAACGGCCATCCCATCGTCAATGAAGTGACGGCTGACGAGTATCCGAAGCTTCGCAACCGTTTCGGTAAGGTGGTTACGTACGGGGAAGACCCGGTGGCCCACGTGCGGACGGAGTTCGGCTTCGATGTGGTTGAGGTGGCGCATGGGCGCTATTCGCAGCAGAACTACCGTGATTTTATTGGCTTTCAAGTGGCCAAGGATCTATTGAACCGCGCGTTCCTCGAGACGTACGGAATTCCGATGGATTCGCTGATCAAGGATGAAGACCTTTCCATTGGCAGCTACCGGAGAGCGGTAAGCGGGCTGATTCCGAGGATGACGACAGTAGCGCTTGTGACCTACAGGCCGCAGATCGAAAAGGAAAACCCCGGATTCGATGCGGCCAAGTTCCGCTATCGCCTGCGCCGTACGGAGTTCGAGAAAGACTATGGCAAGCAGTATGCGCGTCCGGGAGTCGGGTCGCGCATGCTGGCCTTTGTGATCGACATCGTGCCGAAGGTGGGGCCACTCAAGGTGTTCGCTTTGAAGGTGCCGAGTCCGGCCGAACAGGACCTGTACGTTAAGAGCATCAACAAGACGGTGGACAGCCTTGACACGTACCTGTCAAACATCAAGGCTCCTGCGAACCGGCACGATACACAGAAGGCTCCCGACCTGCCGGAGATCGACCTGGATACGGGTAAGTCATCGCGCCTGGGCGAGTATCCCCTAGCAGACCGCACGTATGCGTTCCTGTTGGATAGGCTGGTCAAGGATCCGCATGCCGCGCTTCCCCCGGACATTCACCAGAGCATGGTGGACTTCTATGGCGATCGGAAAGAGCCTGCGTGGTATCTGAAGAAGCCAAAGAAGTGGAAGAAGTTGCAGGCGGATCTTGCGACCTTCGATACTTTGCCCGCTGCCTCAGTGGCCGACGCTGCTCAGGCCAGGTCGAGCGGCGTGGCTGTTGCGGGTCAAGCTTTGCGTTAAACCCTGCCTTGCGCGGTTTACCTACACGAGAGAACCATGCGCGCGGCGAGCGGGCTGACGCAGAGGTTCGCTGTGTCCTCCTGTTAGACTGGAAATGACGCGCAATCCCCCCTTTTTGACTCCACCCAAGCGCACAGACAGGATATCCGAACGCAGTGAGTAACCCTACGACCGCCCAAGCCATTCGTAACATCGCCATCATCGCGCACGTCGACCACGGCAAGACCACGCTGGTCGACGCCATGCTGCGCCAGTCCGGAACCTTCCGCACCAATGAGGCGGTGGCAGAGCGGGTGATGGATTCGAACGATCTTGAGAAAGAACGCGGGATCACAATCCTGGCGAAGAACACGGCCATCCAGTACCACGACTCCAAGATCAACATTGTGGACACGCCGGGGCATGCGGACTTCGGCGGGGAGGTGGAGCGCGCCTTGAAGATGGTGGATGGCGTGGTGCTGCTGGTGGATGCGTCGGAAGGTCCGCTGCCGCAGACGCGGTATGTGCTTTCGAAGGCGCTCGAGGCGAAGCTGACGCCGATTCTGGTGATCAACAAGATCGACCGTCCGGATGCGCGTCCGCAGGAGGTGGTGAACGAGGTGTACGACTTGTTCATCGACCTGGGTGCGGATGAGAGCGTGCTGGAGTTTCCGATCATCTACACCAACGGTAAGGCGGGTACGGCGACGATGGACTTGGCGAAGCCGGGAACCGATCTGCAGCCCCTGTTCGAGCTGATCTTCAAGACCATCCCTCCGGCGACGGGAACGGCGGATGGCGACCTGCAGATCCTGGTAACGAACCTGGACTATTCGGATTATCTAGGTCGGTTGGCGATTGCGCGTGTCTTCAACGGGACGCTGAGGATCGGCCAGGAGGTAAACGTGTCGAAGATCGACGGCACGTTGCAACCGGTGAAGGTGACGAAACTGTTCACCTTCCATGGACTGAAGCGGGAGGATACGGTCGAGACGGAGGTGGGGGATATCGTGGCGATTGCCGGGATTCCGGGAATCACGATCGGGGAGAGCTTCTGCGCTCTGGTGGACCCGAAGCCGCTGCCCGTGATCAAGATCGACGAGCCTACAATTGCGATCAATTTCTCGGTGAACAACTCGCCGTTCGCGGGGCGCGAGGGCAAGCTGGTGACCTCGCGCAACATTAAAGAGCGGCTCGAAAAGGAGCTGCTTACGAACGTGAGCATACGCGTCGAGGACACGGGGTCGCCTGAGACGTTCAAGGTGCTGGGGCGCGGTGAACTACAGCTTTCGGTGCTGATCGAGATGATGCGGCGGGAGGGATTCGAGCTGATGGTCTCGCGGCCGACCATTGTGACTAAGCGGTTGGAGGGTGCGCTGATGGAGCCTAGCGAGATCCTGACGATCGACATTCCGGAGAACTTTGTGGGGACGGTGATCGAGCGCCTTGGACCGAGAAAGGGCGAGATGGTCAAGATGGCCAATCACGGTTCGGGGCGGGTGAGGATGGAGTTCAAGGTGCCTTCGCGCGGCCTGATCGGGCTGCGGAACGAGATGCTGACCGAGACTCGCGGAACGATCGTGATGAACTCGATCGCGGGTGAGTACATCCCTTACCAGGGGGAGATTCCGCAGCGTCCTTCGGGGGCGCTGATTTCGGACCGGCAAGGCGTGACCACGACCTATGCGCTAGACGGCATCCAGGACCGGGGCATTCTCTTTCTTCCAGACGGTGTGGAGGTCTATGAGGGCATGGTGATCGGCGAACATTCGCGCGACAACGACCTGGATGTGAACGTGGTCCGCGAGAAGAAGCTGACGAACATGAGAGCCTCCGGCTCCGACGACGCGCTTCGGCTGGTGCCGTACAAGCAATTGACGCTCGAGCAGTCGATCGAGTTCATCGCGGACGATGAACTGGTGGAGGTGACGCCGAAATCCCTGCGCATGCGCAAGAAGATTTTGCAGGCGAATCGCAGGCCGAAGGGCAACCGGGGGGGATCGACCCTAGAGTAGGCGGCGGTGACCAGACTAGAACGGGAACAAGACAAAGGGAGCCGCTTGAAAGCGGCTCCCCGTACTTTCATCGCTAGCGGCGATGATTATTTGGCTTTGCTGGCGGTCTCGAAGCGTTTGTTGATCTCCTCCCAGTTCACCACGTTCCACCAGGCGGCGAGGTAGTCTGGCCGTTTGTTTTGGTACTTGAGATAGTAGGCATGCTCCCAGACGTCGTTGCCGAGGATGGGATAGAGGCCTTGGGAGAGAGGATTGTCCTGGTTGGGGGTGGTGATGACCTTCAGCTTGCCGGCATCGAAGACGAGCCAACCCCAGCCGGAGCCGAACTGCTTGGCGGTGGTCTCGTTAAAGAGCTTCTTGAAGTCTTCGAACGAGCCGAAATCGGAGTCGATCTGGGTGGCGATGGCGCCCATCGGAGGGCCGCCGCCGCTGGGCTTCATGATCTGCCAGAACATGGTGT
Source organism: uncultured Acidobacteriaceae bacterium (assembly GCA_964246195.1). Classification (GTDB taxonomy): domain Bacteria; phylum Acidobacteriota; class Terriglobia; order Terriglobales; family Acidobacteriaceae; genus Edaphobacter. The sequence goes on from CAXTPY010000003.1 coordinate 25,471, forward strand.
GGTTTACGTGTCCGCCGCCGTTGTTGCGGACCACTGCGCGAACGTCTTCCGGCACACTCGACAGATCCTGTAGCAACTGGTCGGGCGTCTTCTTGCCGAGGTCGGGGTGCTTCTCGACGGCGCCGTTCAGGTTGGTGACGTAGGTCTGGTGGTGCTTGTCGTGGTGAAGCTTCATGGTCGCCTCGTCGATGGAAGGCTCGAGAGCCGCGTAGTCATAGGGCAGGGGGGGAAGGTCGTAGGGCATGGTGGAAGCTCCTGTTCGTTGGTGGGGCTGGAGGTAAGCGGGAGAAATCTCCGCGGGTGTGTAGAAGTTCGATGCCGTTTCCACGCGTTGGCGTCTGCGTGGGGAGGGTGGGCTTGCCCTCCGGATAATACCGCACAGATTTGTCTCGTGCCGCCTATTCAGGCGCGGCTTACAAAGCAGGCAGTTTCCTGTCTAATGGAACACATGAACGATCCGACCTTTGCATATCGCTGGCTTGACGATCAAGGCGCGGCTTTCGGCTCGCCTGGCGTGGAGCCGAGATGGACTTCGTCGAAGAAGGACACAGTCTCGACCGCTTACGCAGCTTCCAGCCGGGTCTGGTTCACGCTTTCGCACGGTACGCTGAACGAGATCTACTATCCCACGATCGACCGGCCGCAGACGCGCGACATGGAGCTGCTGTTCACGGATGGCGCGACGTTCTTCCACGAGGAGAAGCGCGATCTGGAGTATGACTTCGAGTACATCGATCCGCATGCGCCCGCGGTAAGGGTGACGGCGAAGGGTCCGGGCGGAAGGTATACGGTCACGAAGAGATTCATCAGCGATCCCCATCATCCGGTGGTGCTAGTAAATGTGCAGATTACGGGGGATGAGGCTACACTTTCGCGGCTGAAGTGCTACGCCTTGATGGCTCCGCACCTGAATGGAGGAGGAGCGAACAATTGCGCGAGGAGCGTGGATGTGGCGGGGGAGCGGGTTCTGCTGGCGTGGAAGGACCAGACTTCGGTAGCGATGGGGACGAACTGCGGCTTCTCGCGTAGTTCCTGCGGGTATGTGGGAGCGAGCGACGGGTACCAGGATCTCTCCTCGAACATGCAGATGGACTGGCAGTTCGGGCAGGCGATGAACGGGAATATAGCTGTGACGGGGGAGATCGATGTCGCGGTTCATCGGGAGTTCACGATCGCGATTGGGTTTGGATCAGGACCCCATGCGGCGTTGTCCGGCGTGATGCAGACGCTCGCAACGCCGTTTGAAGCTCACCTGAAGCGGTACATCGATCAGTGGCAACGGGCTCCGGCTCCGGAGGAATTGGCCCGAGCGGCGGGGGATGGCGGCCGGCTGATGCGCATCAGCCATCGTGTGGTTTTAACGCACGAGGATAAGTCTTACCCTGGTGCCTTTATCGCGTCGGCCTCGATTCCCTGGGGTGCTTCCAAGGGGGACTCGGACCTGGGCGGCTATCATCTGGTGTGGACGCGGGACATGGTGCAGTCGGCTACGGCTCTGCTGGCTTGCGGCAAACCGGAGACGGCGATGCGAGCGCTGGTATATCTGGCGTGTACGCAGCGTCCGGATGGGAGCTTCGCACAGAACTTCTGGATCGACGGCACGCCGTACTGGAAGGGCATTCAGCTGGATGAGGTGGCGTTCCCGATCATCCTGGCGTGGCGCCTGTGGAAGCAAGACGCGTTAGGCAACTTCGATGTGTTTCCTTTTGTGGAGCGCGCTGCGGCGTTCCTGGTGCGCTACGCTCCGCTGACGCAGCAGGAGCGCTGGGAGGAGAACGCGGGATATTCTCCATCGACGCTGGCGGCGGTGATCTCCGGGCTGATCTGCGCAGCCGATCTGGCGCGAGCCTACAAGGCTGGGGAGCTGGCGGACTTTTTGGAGAGCTATGCGGACTGGATCGAGGCCCACTTGGACGAGTGGACGACGACAAACGATGGGGTTCTGCTGCCGGAGGTGAAGCGCCATTATATGCGTATCCGGCCGCCGGCCGAGGGCGAGCCGTTCCATAACCCGCTGGCGGCGCCAGGAAGCATACACATCGCGAACCGCGCGCCGGAGGAGAAGTACGACTACCAGGCGCGGGAGGTGATCGATGCGGGGTTCCTGGAGCTGGTGCGGTATGGGATACGGCGCGCGGACGATCCGCTCATCGTGGATTCGCTGAAGGTGGTGGACTCTTGCCTGAAGATCGATACCCCCTTTGGCGTGTGTTGGCGGAGGTACAACCACGACGGGTACGGACAGCGAAAGGACGGAGGACCGTACGAGGGATGGGGACAAGGCCGGGCGTGGCCTCTGCTGACAGGAGAGCGGGCCCACTATGAGTTGGCGGCGGGCAGGGACGTGGCTCCGTATATCCGGGCTATAGAGCAGTTCAGCTCGATCGGCGGGATGCTGCCGGAGCAGATATGGGATTATGCCGATCTGCCGCAGGAGGGGATGTATCTTGGCCAGTCGGCAGGTTCGGCGCAGCCTCTGGTGTGGGCACATTCGGAATACCTGAAGCTGCTTCGCTCGACCGTAGACAAGCGGGTGTTCGACAAAATCTCGGTGGTCGAGCAGCGGTACGGGGTTGCAGAGAGCAAGAGGACATTCAGGTCCGCGCTCGAGATTGTGCATGTGGGGAGGCAGCCTGCTTCGGTGCCGTCCGGATTCACGCTGCGTGTGGTGGATCTTAAGCCTTTCAGGCTGGTGTACAGCATGGATGATTGGGCGACGCAGCATACGGTGGAGTCTCGCGTGATGGGCTACTCCGGCGCCTACGTCGATCTTGCGACCACCCCACAGCAGACGGGGAGCATCGTACTGACTTTGTGCTGGCCCGGGGAAGATAACGCGGAGCAATGGCTGGGACGCAATCTTCGAATCGAAGTTGTGGCGAAGAGCTGAACGGCGCCCATCGAGACGATCGCAAGGCTAGTACACTGAAAGGGATCGGCAGCGTAGGACCGAACGGGCAAAGGGCGCGGTCCCGACTACAAGACAAAGGATCAGCATGAGCGACACGCAGCAGGGACTCTCGCAGCAGGATCAGGAACTATCCAAGCAGGAGCTCGACCAACTCTCTATCAACGCACTGCGTTTTCTAGCTGTGGACGCGGTGGAAAAGGCGAAGTCGGGGCATCCTGGAGCGCCGCTGGGGCTGGCTCCGGCAGCGTACCTGCTGTTTCACAAAATCATGAAGCACGACCCTTCGGAGCCTAAGTGGACGGATCGTGACCGGTTCATTCTGTCGAATGGACATGCGTCCACCCTGCTATACGGCTCGCTGCATCTTTCCGGCTACGACCTACCTATGGAGCAGTTGGAGCAATTTCGGCAATGGGGCTCCCATACTCCTGGGCATCCGGAGTATGGGGAGACGCCGGGGATCGAGGTGACGACCGGACCCCTCGGGCAGGGCTTCGCGATGGGCGTGGGCATCGCAATCGCGGAGAAGCACCTAGCGGCGGTTTACAACCGGGACACGTACAACATCGTGGATCACTTCACGTATGTGATGTGTGGGGATGGCGACCTGATGGAGGGCATCTCGCATGAGTCGTCTTCGCTGGCGGGAACGCTCGGTCTGGGCAAGCTGATTGTGCTCTACGATGACAACCTGATCTCGCTCGACGGCCCGACGGAGCTGAGTTTTACCGAGGACGTTACTAAGCGATTCGAGGCGTATCACTGGCACGTGCAGTCGGTCGCGGACGGGAACGATCTGGCGGCGATCGAGGCTGCCATCCTGGCGGCGAAAGCGGAGAGCACACGTCCGTCGCTAATCCGGCTTCGCACTGTGATTGGATACGGCAGCCCAAAGGCTGGGACCAGCAAGGTGCATGGTGAGGCACTGGGTGCGGACGCGGTGAAGGCGACCAAGAGGAATCTGGGCTGGCCGGAGGATAAGAGCTTCTACGTTCCGGAGCCCGCGCGGAAGAATTGGAACCAGGCAAAGCTGCGCGGTAAAGACGTGCATGCGGCCTGGGATGCTGAGTTCGAGGAGTACAAGAAGGCGTATCCGGTGCCTGCGGCGCAGTTCGAGCGGACCATCAAACGGGAGCTGGCAGAGGGATGGGCGAAGAAGATTCCGGTGTTCCCGGTGGACAAACCAGTGGCGACACGCAACGCCGGCCAGGTGGTGATGAACGCGATCGCGGGAGTGGTGCCGGAGCTGTTTGGAGGAGCTGCGGATCTGACCTCTTCGACGAAGACGATCTTCAAGGATTCGCCGAGCTTTCATGTCGATCCTGCTGGCCGGAATGTTTTCTTCGGTGTGCGTGAGTTTGGGATGATGGCGATGGTGAACGGGATGGCGTCTCACGGAGGACTGATTCCTTTCGGCTCGACGTTCTTCGTCTTCTCCGATTACTGCCGTCCCGCGCTGCGGCTGGGTGCGTTGATGTCGGTGCATTCACTGTTCATCTTCACGCATGATTCGGTAGGCCTGGGCGAAGATGGACCTACACACCAGCCGATCGAGCACCTGATGAGCCTGCGTGCCATACCTCAGCTTACGGATTTTCGACCGGCGGACGCGAATGAGACGGCGGCGTGCTGGGAGCTTGCGATCGAGCGGAAAACAGCGTGCTTCATGGCGTTGTCGCGCCAGGATCTGCCGGTGCTCGACAACGAGAAGTACAAGGTGCGTGAAGGCGTGAAGAGAGGCGCCTACGCGCTGGATGCGAGCGGCAAGGACATTCTTCTGATTGCCACGGGCTCGGAGATTTCGATGGCGATGAAGGCCGCGGAGGAGCTGAAGGGCTTGGGGATTGGGGCTTCTGTGGTTTCGATGCCGAGCTTCAAGATCTTCGAGGAGCAAGACGAGGCGTATCGCAAGGGGCTGCTGCCGGAGGGAACGCCGAAGCTGGCCATCGAGGCCGGAGCAACCATGGGATGGTACAAGTACATTGGCCAGAACGGGGCGGTGATCGGTCTGGACCGCTTCGGCGGTTCGGCGCCGGGTCCCATTGCGCTAGAGAAGCTGGGTATCTCGGTGGCGAATATCGTCGAACATGCCCGAAAACTGGTGAAGAGATGAGTGCGCGAGGCAGCCGGGGGTCCGGCCGTTCCCTGCCCCTCCGCTCAAGGAGCCAACTGTCTTGAACGCCTGGAGTGAACCCAGGGTGCGGGAAGAAGAGGATTGGCCACAGACGCGCAGCGAGGATTCTTCGGTCGCCGCGCAGTATGAGGACAGTGTGTCTCCTGAGACGGAGTGGGAGACCGAAAAGGAAGCGAGCTAGAGCCTTATCGGCTTTGGTGCAGGGGTGGCAGAGACTTCCTGGATACCGTGGGTTCTGGCCGCGCTCGGGTTGGGAACCTTGCAGAGCAGGGAATGGGGGACCAAATGAAGCTTGCCATCGCCGCCGATCACGCTGGATTTCCGCTCAAGGAAGAGGTGCGCGAGCATGTTCGCGAGCTGGGACACGATATCGAGGATTTGGGCGCATTCAACACGGAGCCGTCGGATTACCCCGACTTTGCTGTTCTAGTCGGAAGAGCGTTGATGGAGGGCAGGGTGGAACGCGGCATCCTTATCTGCGGGTCGGGAGTGGGCGTGTGCATTGCCGCCAACAAGATGCCCGGCGTGCGGGCCGGGATGTGTCACGATACCTACTCCGCACACCAGGGTGTGGAGCATGATCAGATGAACGTGCTTGTGCTGGGGGCGCGGATCATAGGTTCGGCCCTGGCGTTTGAGTGCGTGGAGAGTTACCTGAAGGCCAGCTTCATCGCTAGGGAAGAGCGGTTTGTCCGGCGTCTCAATAAGGTGAAGGCCATTGAGAAGCAGTACATGCCGTTGGCCACGGGCACGACTCTCGTCCGCTGATCGCCTTCGTGGCCTGGTCGCTCGATAGATCGCTTTGCCTGGTAGAAACGCAGCTTCCCCTACTTGCGGTGGTGAAGCGAAACGGGCCGTATACGCATCCCATGAGATATGGCTGACCGACGTACATCTCGCACATGGTTCATCACTGGAGCCTCGACAGGGTTCGGCCGGAAGCTCACAGAAGAAGTACTGAAGGCTGGGGGCAAGGTGGCAGCGACGGCGCGCAAGCCGGAGCAGATCTCGCACCTTGAAGAGCAATATCCGGGACGTGCGAAGACGTATGCCCTTGACGTTACGGATGGGGCTCAGGTGATCTCGGTAGCGGACCAGGCGACCACCTATCTCGGAGCTGTCGATGTCCTGGTGAATAACGCAGGCTTCGGTCTCGCTGCGGCGGTAGAAGAGGCCTCTGAAGGCGAATTCATGCCGGTCTTCGAGACGAATGTCTTTGGGCTGATCCGCGTGACTCAGGCCTTTCTACCGCAACTCCGCCGGCAAGGGCGAGGGCACATCCTGAATATATCCTCGATCGGCGGGTTGGTTGCGTCTCCCGGGATGGGTTTCTACAACGCGACGAAGTTTTCGGTGGAGGGCCTGTCCGAGGCTTTGGCGGCGGAGCTCGCTCCACTGGGTATTCACGTAACCATCGTCGAGCCCGGCCCCTTCCGCACTGACTTTTTAGGGCGCTCCGGGGCGCGGGCCTTCCACACGATTCCGGAGTACGACGAGACTGCTGGGAAGATGCGGCGCTACTTTGCGGATCAGGATGGCAAGCAGCGCGGCGATCCTCTGCGTGCTGCGCATGCCATGATGGACGTGGTCGAATCGCCCCAGCCTCCGCTGCGGCTGCTGCTGGGCGCTTCGGCTCTGGACCGTCTTCGAAGCAAGCTCGATTCGTGGCAAAGAGAGGTGGCCGCATGGGAAGCCACGACACGCGGCGCGGACTTCCCGGAGGGCGAGTGAACCCGCTCAGCCAGCCTGGAAAGCAGGAGGTCCAGACCCTCTTCTGGGACATAGGTGGCGTCCTGCTGACGAACGGATGGGATTTGGAGCAGAGGGCTAGGGTGCTCTCTTCGCTGGGCGTCGACCTCGCGCGGTATGAGGCGGTACACGACGAGGCGAACTTCTACTGGGAACGGGGACTGATTTCGGCGCAGGCGTTTTTTGAGCGGACGGTGCTGAAGCCGAACGTGCGCCTGGGCATCACGTTTGAGCAACTTTGGCCTCTTGTGTGTGGGGAGAGCAGCGTCTTACACGCGAAGAGCTTCGACATTCTCCGCGGGTTGCGGCTTTCAGGACACTACAGGCTGGCCACGCTGAACAACGAATCCAAGGAACTCAACGCCTTTCGCCTGCACCAATTCGCGCTGCGGCAATACTTCGATTACTTCATCTGCTCCGGGTATGTGCATGAGATGAAGCCGCAACCTGAGATTTATCGTGCGGCGATCGATATCTCGGGGCTTCCCGCGGAGACGGCGCTCTTCATCGACGATAAGCAGGAGAATTGCGATGCGGCCGCAGCCTCGGGGATGCAGGCGATCTGTTTCCGCTCGCCCGAGCAACTTCATGACGATCTCGCCCGCTTGGGCGTCTATGCTATAGCGCATTCGAGTTAGGCACGCTGCCTACGCGCTACAACTCTGTTACAAACATGATTTGAGGTACTGCACATGGCGTCCACCGAAGTAAAGGCAACACCCGCAGCGGTACCTCCGGTCCCGCAACCTGAACGCACACCCGACCCCTGCGTCGTCGTCATCTTTGGAGCTTCAGGCGACCTTACTAAGCGCAAGCTGCTGCCCGCGCTCTACCACCTCGTACAGTCAGGCCTGCTGCCGGAGAACATCGCTGTGGTGGGGGCGGCGCGACGTCCCCTCGAAGACAGCTTCGCGCCTGATATGAGAGACGGGATCGTCGGTGGCGGCGGTGTTGAGGAGGGGGACCCGAAACTCGCTCCCTTTGTCGAGCGGGTCAAGTATCACGCCATGAACTTCGACGAAGCGGAGGGCTACGACGGACTGAACAAGATGCTCTCCGATATGGACCAAAAATTCGGCACGCGCGGCAATCGCCTCTTCTATCTGGCCACCGCCCCTGAGTACTTCTCGGACATCATCAACTTCCTGGGACAGCATGGCATGGCCAAGCCCAAGGCACCCGGGGGCGATGGCGCAAAGTCCTGGGTTCGCATCATCATCGAAAAGCCGTTTGGGCACGATCTCGACTCCGCGCGCGCGCTGAACGATGAGGTCAATAAGGTCTTCAACGAAGACCAGATCTTCCGCATCGACCACTATCTCGGCAAGGAGACGGTGCAAAACATTCTTGTGTTCCGGTTTGCCAACGGGATCTTCGAGAACGTCTGGAACAGGAACTATATCGATCACGTGGAGATCACGGCGGCCGAGTCGATCGGAATTGAAGGACGCGGTCCGTTCTACGAGACGGCGGGGGCGCTGCGCGACGTGGTGCAGAATCACGTGATGGAGCTGTTGAGCTTCGTTGCCATGGAGCCTCCGGTATCGTTTGAAGCGGCCGCAGTTCGGGCGGAGAAGGTGAAGGTGTGGCGCGCCATCCAGCCAATTCACCCAGCCGATACCGTCCGTGGGCAATACGGCCCCGGCACGGTGGACGGCAAGCAGGTGGTGGGCTACCGGCAGGAAGATCGTGTGCATCCCCGGTCTCAGACGGAGACCTACGCGGCGCTTCGGTTGGAGATCGAGAACTGGCGATGGGCGGGCGTGCCGTTCTACATACGCGCTGGCAAGCGTCTGGCCAAGCGCGTGACGGAGATTACGATTCAGTTCAAACAGCCTCCTTTGCTGCTGTTCAAGGACCCGCAAGGAAAGGGCGGCGAAGGCATCAAATCGAATATCATCTCGATGCGGATTCAGCCGGACGAGGGTATCACGCTACGCTTTGGGGCGAAGGTTCCGGGTCCGGGGATGACGATCTCGCCGGTAAATATGGACTTCAGCTATGCTGAGGCGTTCGGTAAATCTTCCGCGAATGGCTACGAGCGTCTGCTGCTCGATGCCATGTTGGGCGATGGGACTCTCTTTGCGCATCGCGACGGCGTGGAGGCGACCTGGTCCTTGATCACGCCGATTCTGAAGGCGTGGTCGCAGAATCCGATCCGGGATCTACCGAACTATGCCGCCGGCAGCTGGGGCCCTGCCGCTGCGGATGCGATGTTGAAGTCGGATGGACGCAAGTGGCGGAAGTTATAACGAATCACCGGTGCAGTGGAGGAACGATGCCTCAGGCAGTGCAGGCAAAATATTACGTCGCTGCCACTCCCGATGCGCTCGGGCACGCTGGCGCCGAGTTGTTTGTAGAAACGGCGAAGGCCGCTGCCGCAGCACGCGGAATAGCGCGCGTGGCCATCTCGGGCGGTAAGACGCCTAAGACCATGTTCGAGCTGCTGGCAGACCCCTCTCAGCCGTACTTCGACCGGATGCCGTGGGACAAGCTCGTCATCTACTGGGTGGATGAGCGCTCGGTTCCGCCGGATCACGAAGAGTCGAACTACCGGATGACGCGGGAGGCGATGCTCTCGAAGGTGCCTCTGGCTGCCGAACGGGTGTACCGGATGGAAGGTGAACTGGAGCCGGAGGTGGCGGCGGCCCGCTACGAATCGGTGATCCGCAATTCCTTTCGGCTGGAGGGAGCGCAGACGCCAACGTTCGACCTGGTGCTACTTGGGATGGGCGATGATGGACACACGGCGTCATTGTTTCCACATACGGCTGCGCTAGAGAACATCACAGACCTTGTGGTTGCAAATCACGTGCCGCAGAAGGATACGTGGCGAATCACGCTGACAGCCCCTGTGATCAATCAAAGCCGTGAGGTGGCCTTTCTCATCGAAGGTACGAGCAAGACGCAGGTGGTGCGCGATGTGCTGCTTGGCCGGTGGCAGCCGGAGGCGTATCCTTCGCAGCTGATCCGCCCAGCAAGCGGGAGAGTGACCTTCTTGCTAGATGCCGCGGCGGCATCTAAGCTGCCAAGACCGGAGGAATCGACCGGCAGCGGCACCCTGGAGCTCGATCGATGATTCTCGCTGGAGACGTAGGCGGCACGAAGGTTCACCTGGCGTTGTATAGCTTTGCAGAAGGCCGCTTACAGCCGGTCCGTGATGAGAAGTTTCCGGCGCATGAATTTAGTTCTCTCGACGAGGTGGTGCACAAATTCCTGAGTGCGGGCAAGGAGGCCGGGGGGCAACCCATCGCCGCTGCTTGCTTCGGATGCCCTGGTCCGGTGAGAAGTGGACGGCTGAAGCTGACGAATCTGCCGTGGACGCTCGATGTGCGCGAGCTAGCCCCATCTCTCAAAATCGAGCATATCTTTCTGATCAACGATCTCGAGGCGACTGGATACGGTGTGCCGGAGCTCGGCGAAGACCAGATCTTCACACTGCACCAGGGCGAGCCCGAAGCGGAAGGACATCGCGGCCTCATCGCGGCGGGTACGGGACTGGGGCAGGCGCTGCTGATCTGGGACGGCAAGCGGCATCGGCCGATTCCTTCCGAAGGCGGCCACTGCGATTTTGCCGCTAGGAATGAGCGCGAGATAGCTCTGCTGCAGTATCTGCGGGGCACGTTGAATGGACGCGTGAGCTTTGAGCGTGTGGTCTCGGGGATCGGCATCAAGAATGTGTATGCATTTCTGCGCGATGTGGAAAAGATTCACGAGCCCGACTGGCTGCGCGAGCGTATGGCGGTCGAAGATCCCAACTCCGTGATCGGATCCTGCGCGGAAGACGGCAGCAGTTCCCTGTGCTTCGAGACGATGAAGATATTTTCCGCGGCATATGGTGCAGAGTCGGGAAATCTGGCTTTGAAGGCGCTGGCTACAGGAGGGGTTTACCTGGGGGGAGGCATCGCGCCCAAGATCCTGAAGACGCTGCAGAATGGCTTCTTCACCCAGGCTTTTCTGGACAAGGGAAGGCTTTCGCCTCTGCTGCAATCCATCCCCGTGCGTGTGATCCTGGATGATACATGTGCTCTCCTAGGAGCCGCGGCCTATGCGGAGGCACGGGCATCGGAGAACTCGGGCCACTCCGAGCGCGCAGATTCTATGACATCCGGCGGCATAGACTGACGACGCCGTTGCGGTCCGCTGAAGCATCTGTCCGCAGCAATAATCTTTGCTGCGAAGGGCCAAACATGGCTATATGCGGGTAGTCTTCTGATATGCATTTTCTTGTACTCCGCAGACTCCGATTCATCGCCTTTACCGCAATTGTAACAGCAGCTGTTCCTTATCTTCAGGCACAGCGGCTTCCCGGCAATGTGCACCCGGAGCATTACTCGCTCGAACTCAGCCCGGACCTGAGAGCAGCTACGTTTACTGGCCACGAGACGATCGATGTGACGCTGGGCGCGCCCAGCAAGACCATCACGTTGAACTCGGCGGAGATCGAATTCGCAACCGTGAAGGCTGGTGACCAGGTAGCGACAGTGTCGCTCGATGCCGCGAAGGAGCAGGCAACGTTCACGTTTCCCCGCGAGCTTGCAGGGGCGGTCAAGCTGGATATTCTGTACAGCGGTATCTTGAACAACAAGCTGCGAGGCTTCTATCTCTCGAAGACTAAGGCAAGGAACTACGCAGTGACGCAGTTTGAGCCTACCGATGCACGACGCGCTTTTCCGAGCTTCGACGAACCGGCTTATAAAGCGACCTTCAGCATCGCGCTCACCGTAGACGATGGCGATACCGTCATCGCGAATACCAACCAGACGGGGGATAGTCCCAGTATCCCCGGCAAGCACACGGTTCGATTTGCCACGACGCCCAAGATGTCGACCTACCTCGTAGCCTTCCTGGTTGGTGACTTCAAGTGTACCGAAGGCAAGAGCGATGGCGTGCCGATCCGCGGATGCGCTACGCCGGACAAGGTGGAGATGACGCGCTTCGCGGTTAAGAGCGCGGAGTACATCCTGCACTATTACGACTCGTACTTCGGTATCAAGTACCCCATGCCGAAGCTCGACATGGTCGCGCTACCCGACTTCGAGGCCGGAGCGATGGAGAACTTCGGCTGCATCACCTATCGGGAGACGGATCTGCTTGTCGAGTCGAAGACGGCTTCGCTGCGGGCACAGAAGAGAGTGGCCTCCGTGGTCGCGCACGAGATGGCGCACCAGTGGTTCGGGGACATGGTGACCATGCAGTGGTGGGACAATCTCTGGCTGAACGAAGGCTTCGCTACGTGGATGTCCGCCAAGCCTGTGGCCAAGTGGCACCCGGAGTGGAACATCCCTCAGGAGACGGCACAGGATCTCGATGAGACGTTGAACTACGACTCGGGGCCGACAACACGCACGATTCGTGCCAAGGCGGATACGCCGGCGGAGATCAACGAGGAGTTCGACGGTATCGCGTACGGTAAGGCTGGCGCGGTGCTGGGTATGGTTGAAAACTATCTGGGCGAAGAGACCTTCCGCCAGGGTGTGCACAACTACCTCGAGGCGCACCTCTACGGCAACGCGACTGCCGAAGACTTCTGGAAGGCGCAGACTGCGAACTCGCACAAGCCTGTGGACAAGATCATGGAGAGCTTCGTCACCCAGCCTGGCGTGCCTTTGCTGTCCTTCAACGGCGCAGCCTCGGATGGTGCTCCGGTTCAGCAGCAGCGCTTCTTCCTCACTCCCGGCGCAGGCGCTACTTCGCAACAGTGGACAGTTCCAGTGTGCCTCAAGTCGAATGCGGGCCCTGTTTGCGAGGTCCTGAGCCCTTCGGAGTTGGTGCTGCCCGTACCTGCCACGGCGACGCTGCCCTTCTTCTACGCGAACGCGGCAGGCAAGGGATACTACCGGACCTCGTATAGCTCGAAGCAACTGGACGAGATTACCGCCGGCGCGGAGACCGTACTCAATCCCGTGGAGCGAATCGATCTTCTAGGGGATCGCTGGGCGCTCGCGCGGTCGGGCAAGGGAAGCGTGGGGGAGGTGCTTTCGCTTGTGCTATCGCTGAAGAGCGACCCCAACGCGGCAGTGATCGAGAGCGCTGTGCAGAAGGCGGGTACGATAGGCGCTCGGGTAGCTACTCCCGAGGAGCGGACTCAGCTAGAGGCAATTTTCCGTAGACAGTTTGCCCCGGCGTACGCTTCGCTGGGAGCCCCCGCCGCGTCCGATTCTCCAGACCGGCAGGAGCTTCGTGCAACTCTCTTCGAGCTTCTCGGGGGAGCGAAGGATTCCGCCATCCTGGCCCAGGCACGCTCGATCGCGGATAAGATCTACAGCCCGGCGGGAGAGCGGGACAAGAACCTCGATCCTTCCTTTCAGAATGCTGCTATCGCGGTGGCAGCCGAAAATGGCGACGCGGCTTTATACGACAAGATTCTCGCGGCCAGCAAGACCCTCAACAGCCCCGAACAGCAGACCCAGGCACTCTTTACGCTGGCAAGCTTTCAAGCGCCAGCGTTGGTGGAGCGGACGCTGGATTACACGGTATCCGGTCAGGTTCGTAACCAGGACAGCTGGGTTCTGCTCTCGATCCTGCTGCGGCAACCCGAGACCAGAACTCAGGCCTGGGACTATATCCGACAGAACTGGGACAAGGTGCATGCGCAGTTCACGACCAGCTCCGGTGTGCGTGTTGTGGGTGCCACGGGAAGCTTCTGTACAGAAAAGCAGAGGGACGAGGTACGAAGCTTCTTCGCGACCCATCCCGTCGATGCCTCGGAGCGTACTTTGAAGAAGTCGATCGACAGCATCAACGCCTGCGTGGCCTTGCACGAGGCGCAGGAGCCGAATCTCCGCCGCTGGCTGGATGCTCAGCAGGGGCGTTGAACCGCCACCTTGCTGGGGCCGGCGGCAACCGCTTTCGTGCTGCGCACGGCTCAATGCCGAGTCGCTGAATGAAGTAAGGGGGGGAGGAACGTATGACCATGCCGTCTTCTGCAAGGCGAAGTTCTTCAGGGATGCTCGCGGCTGTCCTGCTCGCCGCGGTATTGGGAGGAGCTTTGCTGGTGATGTTCCTGCATCACGCGACGAGCGGACTCCCAGCCCGAATAGCGGCGGTTTTGACCGGACGTCCCCTAACGTTCGACACAAGCGTTCCGGTGGTGGTGCAGAAGATACAGCGCATGGCGCGGCTGGAGACAGTGGTTTATTCGCTAGATACCGTGGTCGAGGGCTCTCACTCGAGCCCGGTTTTGCCGGATCTGCTTGCGGGGGACCGCATTCTGCTGGTGGTGCATGGACAGTCGGTGGCAGGGATCGATCTTTCGCAGCTGAAGCCGGAGGACGTGCGTATCTCGGGTGGTGCGATTCACGTGACGTTGCCGCCTTCGCAGCTGTTTCTGACCTCACTCGACAATCAACATACCCGCGTGTATGCGCGCTCGACGGGGCTGCTGGTACCGGTGGATCAGAACCTGGAGTCGGAGACGCGGGCGCGGGCGGAGCAGCAGCTGCAGCAGGCCGCGCTTTCGGACGGCATTCTGGATGCCGCCCGTAAGAACGCCCGTGCGACCGTTGCGACGCTGCTGTATGGCCTTGGCTTTCAACAGGTTAGCGTGGATTGAGAAACTGGGCTCGAGGTTGTTCCGTATGGCCCGGATGGGGTATGTTCAACTTAGGCATCGGCTGCGCTATGATCTCAGACAAGATGAAGTTCCTCCCCTATAGCCGCTTCTTCGATGCCCTATCAAGCTCTCCATCGTCGGTTCCAGAGTTCTCTCAGGACGTCTTGCCATTTCCGGAGCAGCAGGATTCGGCGTTGCTGAGGACGATCGGCTGGCTCTCCGCGGGAGTGGGTGCGATAACACTGGGACTGTTGGTAGGACTGGAGTTACGGCAGCGCTACAAGTTCAATCGCAGGACCCCGTACGACCTGTACTCGCACTCCGGGGATGAGCGTGAGGCGGATTTCGGGCTTGGAATCTAAGGTTTAGCGGGATCTGAAATGCGGTTAGGTGGCTGGCATTCGGGCTGCCGGATGCAATAATGCGTGGATGACACAAACAGGTGCTTTGGCTGAAGCTGCAGGGACGGCCGCGCGTTCGCTCGATCGACGGCTCTTTCTGCGGGTGTGCTCTGCGGCGGGACTGGGCGGGCTTTTTCCGGGTGTTTTGTGGAGTTTGACGGGTGGCGGCCAGGCGGCGCCGGGGGGCGCGGGAGACGCGGACAAAGCGGCTGCGTTGCCGGCGATCACGACGCAGATGATCCAGTCTGCCGCGGGGATTGCGGGCCTGGTGGTGACGGAAGAGCAGAGCAAGATGATGATCGAGGGGCTCACGGCCCAGCGTGACTCCGTGGTGGCACTTCGTGGTCTAAAGATGGAAAATAGCGTGGCTCCGGCGGTCATCTTCGACCCCGTTCCGGCGGGCATGGTGCTGGAGACGAAGAAGGAGCCGATGCGGATGAGCGCGGCGCCGAATGTAGCGTCGCTGGCGACGGGTGCCGGGGCGTCGCGGGAGGAGGCCCTGGCGTTTGCGACGGTGCGGCAGCTGGCGGAGCTAGTGCGGAGCCGGAAGGTGAGTTCGGTCGAGTTGACCAAGCTGTATGTGGGGCGGCTGAAGCGATACGATCCAGAGCTGCACTTCGTGATTACGTTGACCGAGGAACGCGGGCTGCGGCTGGCCGAGGCGGCGGACGCGGAGACCGCGGCGGGGAAGTACCGTGGACCTCTGCACGGGATTCCTTGGGGCGCGAAGGACCTGCTGGCGGTGAAGGGGTACAGGACGACGTGGGGCGCGGGCGGGTTCGAGCAGCAGAGCTTCGACTACGACGCGACGGTGGTGGAG
>CAXTPY010000004.1:0-38280 GCA_964246195.1 uncultured Acidobacteriaceae bacterium
GGGGTGGTGGAGGACTTCGAGGCTGGGGTGTGGTGCTTGGATTTCTTCGTGGAGGAGGGTGTTTGGCCCGGGAGAGGCGCGGGGAGGGTGAGTTGGAGCGACAGCAAGGCTAGCGGTAGGAGCAGACGGAGGATGTGGAGACGCCACCGGTCGAGGAGCAGCAGGCGTAGATGTGGCGGGGAGGTCACTTCATCAATGTAAAGCGGATGTTGGACGGAGGAGAGATGGCAAAGGGTGCTGAACCAGAACGGATACGCTGGGACGGGGCCGATTCGGGAAGAGAGGGTGAAATTGCTACGGACGGGAGCGCCGTTTAGTATGGGGAACAGCGTGCCAGGCGAACTGCCCCGCGGCAGGCCGGAAATGTGCGACGCTTCATCCATGCCTGTCATCCAATCCCCAGCTACGGAAGAGGTGCACCCCGATGTGGCGCTCGTGGCTCGGGCTAAGCAGGGGGATACGGCGGCGTTCGAGCAACTGGTGCGGCAGTACGAGCGGCAAATCTTCCGGGTAGCGCAGCACATTACGCAGAATCGCGAAGATGCAGAAGACATCACCCAGGATGTGTTCCTCAAGGCCTATGAGAAGCTCGAGCAGTTTCAGGGAAATTCGAAGTTCTCTACGTGGCTTGTGCGGATCGGGGTTAATGAGAGCCTCATGCGGCTGCGCAAGCGCAAAACCAGCAAGACGGTCTCGATGGACCAGGACGTGCAGACCGAGGAAGGATCGATCCCTCGGGACTTCGCGGAGTGGAGACCGAATCCTGAGCAGCTTTACGGACAGTCGGAGCTCAGCGACATTCTACGCAAGACCATACAGGGGCTGCCGCCGGGATTCCGCACCGTCTTCACGCTGCGGGACATCGAGAATCTCTCTACCGAAGAGACTGCTGAGGCGCTTGGTTTGAGCGTGCCCGCGGTGAAATCCCGTCTGCTTCGGGCACGTCTGCAGCTACGCGAGCGGCTGAGCCGCTACTTCCGGCAGCACAAGAAGGAGAGCGTCTCCGCATGACCTGCACCGATTTTCTGAGCCAACTGACGGATTACTTCGATGGGCAGATCAGCCCCGAGCTGCTCGAAGAGGTGCGCGCGCATACGGCATCGTGCTCGCACTGCGAAGTGGTGCTGGATACAACGCGCAAGACGATCGGTGTTTACCGGGACAACGAGTTGTACGAGTTCCCGTCGGAACTGCGGGAGCGGCTGCATGCGGCGATTATGGCGAAGTGCGTGAAGAAGGCTTGCTGAGCCTGGAGGCGGTAAGCTTTTTAGAACCTATTTGAAATTTGAGACTGGGATGGTGACCGGTCGGACGGAAGCGAAATGCGGGGTTTCTCCACACCGCCGCGCGATAAAGCCGCGCTGCTCCGGTGGAAACGACGAGCTTTTGTACAGATTCTTAGGAAATGCACGTTTGTGAGACGACAGAACGGGTATCTGCACCCGTTCTGAGGCCGATAGAACGGGCTTTCAGCCCTTGGTCGCTGTAGCCCCGGGTACTCAGAATTTCACCCTGGGCTGGTATGGAGAGGGCCTTCGGCCTTGCTGAGGCTAGAGCGGCATAATCCCTCTACATCATTTGTACGTTACCTTCTGCTGTGCGGTGGAAGGCGTGCTGGAGAGGCTAACACGGAAGAGCACGCGAAGGATGCGGATGGCGGCCTGGAGCGAGGCGCGGAGGTTGCCGGAGACTTTGCTTGTGCCTCCGATGCGCCGCTTGTAGTTCACCGGAATTTCGACGATGCGGAGAGGGTACTTGAGGGCCTTGATCTGCATCTCGAGGTTCCAGCCGTAGGTGAGCTCGGCCATGCGCAGATGTTCAAGCGACGACCGGCGGATAGCGCGGAAAGGGCCCATATCGGTGTAAATGGGGCGGCCGGGGAAGAAGACGCGGAGCAGGGTTCCGACGAGGCGGCCGGCGAAGAGCTGCGACGGGAGCATGGAGCCGGGCTCGCGGAGGCCGCGCATACGGGAGCCCAGGACGAAGTCGGCGCGGCCTTCTAGGATGGGGGCGGTGAGCTGGGCGAGGGCGGAGACGTCGTCCGAGCCGTCTCCGTCCATGTAGACGAGGATGCCGCTCGAGGGGAGCGCGGCGTTGGAGCCGGCTTGGCAGGCTGCGCCATAGCCGCGCGCAGAGGAGACTACGCGGGCTCCTTGGGCGACGGCTATGGAGGCGGTCGCGTCGTTCGAGCCGTTGTCGACGACAATGCACTCGGCGATGAGGCGCCAGGGCATGGAGCGCACGACGGTGCCGATGGATTCGGCTTCGTTGAGGGCTGGGATGATGACGGAGATCTGGCTCACAGGGATGTAGGATGGGATGCGGGCTGGTGTAAAGACAGACAACAGCAAGAGAAATGCAGATTCCCATCGGAAATGAAGAGAATGTTTGGGAAGGACAAAAATCATTCGGGAAGCACGAGAAAAGCTCCTTCGGGAAGGACAAGAGTGACGACACCAAGAGGGCGCGCCCTAAGCCTTCAACCCCGGCGGGTTCAGGCGGCTCAAGGGTGGGTTGCTGCGACTAGGATGGCACCGGCGGGGTCGGTGCCCGAGGCCGAGGTGGCAACGGAGTTCAACTTGCCTGGTGTGGTTGCGTCGAAGCTGTACATGGTGACGTCTGGAGGCCCGACGCTCGCTGCGGCGATGAGATACGAGCCGCTGCGGTCGCGGGCGAGGGCGCGGACGGAGGCTCCGCTGGTGTAGGGGGAACCTGTGAGGGCGGTGGGGACGGAGTTGGTGCCGACGGCGTAGCCCGAGATGGTGTTTCCGGTGCCGTTTGCTACATAGACGAACTTGCCGGTGCTGTCGAGAAGGACGAAGAGAGGCTGGGCGCCGGCGGCGAAGGGAGAGCCTGTGATGGAGGAGAGAGAGCCGCCTGGGCCGATGGCGTAGACCCAGAGGCCGCCGCTGGTGCCGCTCTTGGCGACGTAGAGGTGGGTGGAGGTGAGGTCGACGGCAAGGGCGTTGTCGCTGGTGGTGGCGGAGACGGGGGGGAGCATGGCATCGAGGGCGACGGCGCCGGTCGAGGTGTTGAAGCCGTAGACGGCGACGCCACCGGTACCGAGGGCGGCGAAGATGAGGGTTCCGTCGGGCGAGATGGCGATCTGTCTTTGGATGACCTGGCCGCCGGTGACTCCGTAGGGCACCTGGTTGCCGAGGCTGATGATGCCTGTGCTAGCGATCTGGTAGACGTCAACGGCGGAGTTGAAGCCATCGAGGGCGAGGAGCCACTGGCCATCGGGGGAGACGGCGAGCGAGGTGGTGGTGACGACACCGACGCCGGCGACGGTTCCGGAGCCGGCGAGCGAGCCGTCGGTGTTGATGGAGTAGACGTAGATGGCGCCGGGGCCGGCTACGTAGAGGAAGGCGTTGTTGCGGGTGACGACTTCAGCTTGCGGTGTAAATCCGAGCGCGAGCGGGGCGCCTACGGCGGTGAGGGTGTTGGTGCCGACGGCGAAGGCGCTGATGCTGGCTGTGGCAGAGTTGGCTACATAGACGAAGTCTCCGCCGGGGGCCGGGGAGGATCCGCTGCCTGACCCGGTGGTGGGCGTGGTGGTGGTTGCGGTGCTTGGAACAAAGAAGCTGCCGCACCCAGCCAGTGCGAGGAGCGCGGCGAGGGACGCTACGCCTATGACTCTGTGCTTCCATCCAGCGCTCATGCTGCTCTCTCCGGTTCGATCTCTTCTTCGTACCATTTTCTCAGACTTCGGGCTCGCTTCGGGCGAAGCGCCTTCCACTATACTGCCCGATATGTTGAAGATGGATGGAGGAAGCTGGGGCTGGGCGGCGATCTGCCTCGTGCTGCTCTGCGCATGGGTGACTGGAGGGGGGCAAGGGGTGGAGGTATCCGCGCCTCAAGCCGTGCCGGCGGGGCTGGAACGTGATGTCCGCGCGGACATGTCGTTTCTGGCGGATGACGAGATGCATGGGCGGGGATCGGGGACGCGCGATGAACATATCGCGGCGCTGTTCGCGGCGGCCCAGTTCGAGGCGCTGGGACTGGAGCCGGGAGGGGATACGGGAGCCTTTGTGGAGAAGGCCGCGCTGCCCGACCCGCTGCCTACGCGTGTGCAACAGAGGATATCGAAGTACGAGACGACGCCGCGCACGGCAACGTGGAATGCGGTGGGGATCCTGCGGGGCACCTCGGAGGCAGGGCAGGTGATTCTGCTGACAGCGCATCTGGACCACCTGGGCATAGGGCCGGCGGTGGCGGGTGACACGAACTATAACGGGGCGGACGACGATGCCTCGGGCACGACAGCGGTGCTGGCGCTGGCCCATGTGCTGGCTACGGGGCCGCGGCCGCGCAGGACCATCGTCTTCGCGCTCTTCGGGTCGGAGGAGATGGGGGGCTTCGGTGCGAAGGCGTTCCTGGCGCACCCTCCTGTGCCGCTCTCGTCGATCGTGGCGAACCTCGAGTTTGAGATGATCGGGAGGCCGGATGGTGCCGTGCCCCCGGGGACGCTATGGCTGACCGGGTATGAGCGTTCGGATCTTGGACCGGAGCTAGCGAAGCATGGGGCTCGGCTGGTCGAAGATCCGCATCCGAAGGAGAAGTTCTTTCAACGTTCGGACAACATACGGCTGGCGCAGCAGGGTGTGATCGCGCATACGGTGTCAAGCTTCGGGCTGCATAAGGAGTATCACCAGCCGTCGGACGAGCTCCGCACGATCGACTTCGCGCATATGACGGAGGCGATCGATTCGATGGTGGGACCGATACGGTGGCTGGCGGACTCGCAGTTCGCGCCGCACTGGAATCCTGGGGGACGGCCGGCGGCGGCGGGAGCGAAGTAAAGGCGCGAGGCGGATTCGTTAAACTGAGGCCGCCTCGCAGAAAGTGGTGGAGTTCAGGACGGGCTAGGCGTGGGCCAGTTCCTGGGCGTTGACGATCTCGTGGATGTCACGTCCGATGGCCTTGGCCACGCCTTCGCCATACTTCGGATCGCATTTGTAGAAGTGGCCGATCTGCAGGTCCTGGATGCGTTTCTCGACCTGACCTAGGCCGGCAGAGATGTTTTGGAAGAGACGCTGCTGGGCATCGGGAGGCATGAGGCGGAAGAGGTTGCCGGGCTGGGTGAAGAAGTCTCCATCCTGCTCGCGGTGATCGTAGCGCGCTACGGTTGCGTTCGGGTAGGTGGTGGGACGCTCGTTACAGCGAGGGTCTTGGGTGGGGCCGCCGAAGCTGTTGGGTTCGTAGTTGGGGGCGTTGCCTCCGTTGTCTCCGAGGGCCATGGAGCCGTCGCGGTTGTAGGTGGCGAAGGGGCACTTGGGGGCATTGACGGGGAGCGCATCGTAGTTGACGCCGAGGCGGTAGCGATGCGCGTCGGGATAGCTGATGAGGCGGGCCTGCAGCATCTTATCGGGGGAGAAGCCCATGCCGGGAGTGACGTTGCGGGGCTCGAAGGCGGATTGCTCAATCTCGGCGAAGTAGTTACGGGGGTTGCGGTTCAGCTCCATCTCGCCGATCTCGAGGAGCGGGTAGTCGCGGTGGGGCCAGACCTTGGTGAGGTCGAAGGGATTGATGTGGTAGGTAGCGGCCTCGGACTCGGGCATGACCTGGAGGCAGACGCGCCACTTGGGGAAGTCGCCTTTTTCGATAGAGCCGAAGAGGTCGCTCTGCGAGTAGTCCATGTCCACGCTCTTCATGTGGTTGGCCTCTTCGCCGGTGAAGTTGTCGATGCCTTGCCTGGTCTTGAAGTGGAACTTGACGTAGAAGAGCTCGTTGCTGGCGTTGATGAGCGAGAAGGTGTGGCTGCCGTAGCCGTTCATGTGGCGATAGCCTTTGGGCGTACCGCGGTCGCTGAAGAGGATGGTGACCTGGTGCAGGCTCTCGGGCGAGAGGCTCCAGAAGTCCCACATCATGCGCGGGGACTTGAGGTTGGTCTCGGGGTCGCGCTTCTGGGTGTGGATGAAGTCGCCGAACTTGAGCGGGTCGCGGAGGAAGAAGACAGGCGTATTGTTGCCTACCATGTCCCAGTTGCCTTCCTCGGTGTAGAACTTGAGAGCGAAGCCGCGGGGATCGCGTTCGGTGTCGGCCGAGCCTTTTTCGCCTCCGACAGTTGAGAAGCGGGCCAGCATGGGGGTCTTCTTGCCAGCCGTCTCGAAGAGCTTGGCTGTGGTGTATTTCTTCAGGTCGGGGTTGGTGCAGGTGAAGGTGCCGTAGGCTCCAGAGCCCTTGGCGTGGACGACGCGCTCGGGGATGCGCTCGCGGTTAAAGTGGGCCATCTTCTCGAACAGGAGGTAGTCGTCGAGCACGATGGGGCCGCGGGGACCGACGGTGAGGGAGTTCTGGTTATCGCCTACGGGGCGGCCGGCGTCGGTGGTCATCACTTTGCTTTTCATCTCTTCTGCCATGGTTTACCTCTTGGTGGGTTGGGTTGGGGGAGTGTTGTGCGCCTCGGCCTGGCAGCTTGCGCAGAGGCCAATGACGTCGACCGAGTATCGCTCGACGAGAAAGCCGTGGAGACGCTTCTTTGGTTTCGGCAGGGCGCCGAGGTCTCTTTCGTCGATATCCGTGATGGACTTGCAGCGGGAGCAGACGAGGTGGTGGTGCTCGCCGGCGTTTCTTTCGACGCGCTGGGAGCCGTGGTGCAGGCTGACCTCGCGCAGGACGCCGCTTTCGACGAAGAGGTGGACGTTCTTGTATACGGTGGCGAGGGAGATGGACGGCACTCTGCGCTTCATGCGGGCGTAGATCTCTTCTGGACTGGGATGTCCGTCGAGCGACTGCATGACCTCGTAGAGGACCTGGCGCTGGTGGGTGGCGGCGATTCCGTGGGCCGCGCAGAGCTCGCGGAATGGCATGGGAGAGGTCTTCTGCACCGCTTCAGTCTACTCCTGCGAAGAGAGATAATAGTTATCGCTCGATAGGGCCTTTATCCACAGGGCAGGTACTTTGCGGATTCCGCGGAGATCAGTTTTTAGGCTTGGTCTCGTCGGTCTTGCCGGCGTCGCGGTCGCGGTGCCCGTAGGTAAAGCGGCGGCCTACGATGGCTTTGACGATCCAGCGATCGGTGGAGGCGGTGGGTCCGATGCCTACGCCGAAGTTGATCTCCCACTTGGGGGAGAGATTGAGGTCGACGGCGGGAAAGAACTGCTGCTGCTGGTTGTGGAGCGGGTCAAAGCCGCCGAGCTGGCCATAGGCGGCGTAGTACTCAAGGCCGGCGGTGATCTTTTTGGTGAAGTCGTAGGTGACGACGGCATTGGGGCTGAAGGCGACGCCCTGGGGGACGCCGGGGCCATGGAAGCTGCGGTCCAGGGCGGGGTTGAAGGCGCCGTACCAGTGGCCCAACTGCTTGTCGATGATGGGACGAACTTCGAGGGTCCAGGTATCGGGAGAAAAGCGGGCGCGCTGATAGCCGAACTCGGTGCTGAGACTGACGCCGACGGGCCAGTGCCAGCGGTCAGGCGCACGGACCCGCGGGCGGATATGGTCTCCAACCCACTGCCATCCGGTGGCGGAGCTGGCGCTAGTGAAGACGTAGAAGCCGACCTCGGACCAGTTGGTGACGCCCTGGGTGAGCTCGAGGGTCTCGTGCTCCGCGTGGTTCGTCGGGAAGGTGCCGTTCAAGGTGTAGGGGGAGCCGGGAAGGGCCTTCGAGCCCTGGGCGGTGTAGTTGCTGTGGACCTCGACCATGGTGTTCTTGGCCGGCACGGTGTCTGCGCCGTAGACCTGGATCTCGTAGTTGTCCTGGGCGATTGCGTGTTTGCTGGCAAGCGCGAGAAGGCAAAGGCAAAGGAGACGCAGCTTGAGTTTCGCAGCGCTCGTGTAGGGGGCGGCGCGGCCAGGCGAGGAAGAATTCCGCACGGGCAACATACACCCAGCGTACCTCATTGGAGGGGGGGATTTCGCGAGCTTCAGTTCAGCCTTTCGGTGCGTCCGAAGCGGGAGTCGAGCGGGCGCCTGGAGTTGGCGGACTGGTCGGCGGGGTGCCAAAAGGCGATCTCGCGCTCGCCCACCTTCCAGCAGAGCATCACAGTGTCACCTTCGAGGAGGAAAGGAAGATCAAGGATGCCGGCCTCGAGATCCTGCACCTTGACGCCGATGGCTTCGAGCTCGCCCAGGGTGTCCTTCAGCTCCTGAAGAGCCTTGTTGCGCTCGACGCGGCGGCCGGCGGCAGAGGCGACATCCACTCGCAGGCCGCCGGAGAGGAAGATGCGCTGGCTGAGGCCCTGCATCTCGGATTCGAGTTGCAGGCGGCGCAGGGCTGAGGCCTGCGCGCGCTCGAGCAGAGCCTGCAGCACAGGCAGAAGCATCTGCGCTTCGGCCAGGGTAAAGGTCTTGTTCACCGCACCTCCAGCATGCGGTCGAGCGCGACGCGGGCCCACAGCTTGACGTCGTCGTCCACCTTGATACGATTGACGACCTGGCCGGCGACGAGGCTTTCGAGCGCCCAGGCGAGATGCTGCGGGCTGATGCGGTACATGGTGGTGCAGAGGCAGCCTGCATCGTCGAGCGTGATGACGCGCTTGCCGGATCCGGCAAAGCGGTTTGCGAGGCGGTTGACGAGATGGATCTCGGTGCCCACGGAGAAGCTGGAACCTGCGGGGGCGCGCTCGATGATGTCGATGATGCGCTCGGTAGAACCGATGGCGTCTGCCTTCTGACAGACCTCCAAGCGGCACTCCGGGTGGACGATGACCTGCATGCCCGGCTCTTCGCGGCGGACACGGTCGACGTGTTCGGACAGGAAGCGCTGGTGGACGGAGCAGTGACCCTTCCAGAGGATCACGCGCGCGGCCTTCAGCCGGCCCGGCGGAAGGCCGCCGTTGATCTGCCACGGGTCCCAGACGACCACTTCGCCGAGGGGGATGCCGAGCGCTACGGCGGTGTTGCGGCCGAGGTGCTGGTCGGGGAGGAAGAGGATCCTCTCGCCGCGCGCGAAGGCCCAGCGGAAGGCGGCTTCGGCGTTCGAGGAGGTGCAGACCAGGCCGCCGCGCTCGCCGCAGAAGGCCTTGATGGCGGCTGCGGAGTTCATGTAGGTGAGCGGAATCAGGCCGGCGCGCTGGCGTGCGGGAGAGGTTACGCCTGCGCGTTCGAGCGAGTCCCAGCAGTCCTCCACCTGGCCGATCTCGGCCATATCGGCCATGGAGCAGCCTGCGTTCAGGTCGGGCAAGATCACCTGCTGCCAGGGCTCGGAGAGGACGTCGGCGGTCTCCGCCATGAAGTGGACGCCGCAGAAGATCATGTACTTGGCGCGGCTCCCGGCCGCGGCTTTGCTCAATTTGTAACTGTCTCCGGTAAGGTCGGCGTACCGGATGACCTCGTCGCGCTGGTAGTGGTGGCCGAGCAGGAGCACATCAGTACCGAGCACGGCGCGGGCCGCCAGGATGCGCGCCTCCACGGTGTAGTCAGGCTGCGAAAGAAAGCTGTCGAGAGAGCAGGTGGGCTCCACAGCGGCAGCTGCCGGTTCCAATAGATCGATCAAGGTACTCCGCCTTCAGTCCGCCAGGGCAAGGCACGAAGTGTGCCGTCACCTGGAAGACGGGGATGTTGAAAGCATCAAACTTCTACTTCTACAGCTGCAGCGGATTAGCTGTTCAGGCCTGGTTTAGAGGCATGGACCCAACCCACGGGGATGTTGCAGCTCGACTTTAGTGGCACTCGCCACGCTCAACGGTATAGACGTAAACAGCACGGACAAGGTGCAACTTATTTGCGGGATTTTGGTGGGCTTGTAGACCCTCCTGCGACAACCATTTTAACATTAGTCTAGCGCTTCCAACCGCCACACCGGCACCGTTTGCGCCGTTTCCGTCCGCAGCGCTGTTTCAATCGGCAGCAAGCCGCGGCCATCCATTTGTTCCGGTGGGACGTAAGCCGTATCATGGGATTCACATATGCCGAGCTTTCAGGACAGTGCGCTGATCTTCTTCATCGCCCTGCTTCTCTTTGGGCCGAAGAAGCTCCCGGAGCTCGCCCGCCAGCTAGGCAAGCTGATGGGCGAGTTTCGCCGCGCATCGAACGACTTCCGCGTTCAGATGGAGGACGAACTGCGCCTGGCCGAACAGACCGAGCAGAAGAAGAAGATCGCTGCGATGCAGGCGGCTGCCCCGGTCGCTCCTCTTCCCGCGGAAGCCCTTGCCGAAACCGTTGCGGAGGCTGAACAACCTCACACGGCGTTTCTCGATCCGCTGCCTGCCGCGGAGCCGCAGGCGGTTTCCGAGGAGCTTCGCGCGGCACGGACGGCGTCGGCTCCTCTGCCGATCTCTACGTCGGGAGAGTTGAGCATCATGCCACCGTCTACAGGACTGCCGACGGGGCGCTCTTCGCTAGCGGCGCTGATCGATGCGGTGCCCCGGGAAGTCGAGCCTCTTGCCCCCGCGGCGAAGGCGGACGGAAACGATTTTGCAAGCAGCCATCTACCGGATCGCAAGACGGCACATCGGGCGGACGATGCGCTCTCGAGCGAGGCGCCCCTGCATGGCTGACCTGGTAGAGAGCGTACGCGCGGCGGTTTCGGACCGGGCGGAGCTGCCGGGGATGAGCCTGATGGAGCACCTGGGCGAGCTGCGCAAGCGGCTGATCCACGCGACGGTGTATCTCCTGGTCGGATTCGCGATCGCGTATGCGTTCCACGAGCGGTTGTACGGGCTGGTGCAGAAGCCGCTCGACGATCTGCATATCGCGCTGAACTTCACGCATCCGACGGACGGGCTGAATCTTTACCTGAAGACCTCGCTGGTAGGAGGCGCGATCCTGGCGAGCCCGTTCATTCTGTACCAGATCTGGCTGTTCATCTCGCCGGGGATGTATTCTCACGAGAAGCGCTATGTGGTTCCCTTCATGTTTGCGACCATTGGGTTGTTTCTGGCAGGCGCGTACTTCGGCTATCGATTCGTGCTGCCCGCCGCGTTGAAGGTTCTGGTACTTGATTTCGGCAAACGATTCCACCCAATTCTAACGATCGAGGACTATACCGGCTTCTTTCTGGCGGTGATCCTGGGGCTGGGCATCACGTTCGAGCTGCCGATCCTGATCTTCTTTCTCGCGCTGTTCGGCATCGTCGATGCGAAGTTCCTGTTGAAGCACATACGGTATGCGATTCTGGCGATCTTCATCATCGCGGCCGTCGTGTGTCCCACGCCGGACGCGATCGGCATGGTGCTGTTCGCCAGTCCGATGCTGATCCTCTACATGGTGGGGGTGGGGGTGGCGTACATAGTACACCCCGCGCGGCGCGCGGCCCGGGAGGCAAAGTCCTGATGCATCTTCTTCTTCGCGCGAATCTATCGGATTGCACGGCAGGTCTAGTGGTTCTGCTGTCTCTGCTTGCGGGTCAGGGCGTGGCCCAGCATGGCACGCCGCGTTTCAATGGGCAGGCTGCGTACAAGTTGACGGAGGAGTATGTGGCGGCGGCTCCGCATCGGTATATCGGTTCGCCGGATCATGCGAAGGCCGAGCAGTTCCTCCGGGCACACTTCGCGCCGGAGATTGCGAAGGGCAACTTCGAGACGGATGAGTTTTCGGCGAGCACGCCGGCGGGGCTGCTGCCGATGCGCAACTTCATCGTGCGCTACCCAGGGAAGAAGGACGGCATCATCGTTCTGGCGAGCCACTATGAGACCAACTATCCTCTGCGGGAGATCAACTTTGTGGGAGCGAACGATGGGGGCTCCTCGACGGCGCTGTTGATGGAAATTGGCGCTGTGCTGCGCGCGCATCCGCCCGAAGGAGACTCGGTGTGGCTCGTCTTCGACGACGGCGAGGAGGCGATTCAGTCGTGGTCGGATCGGGACTCGCTCTACGGGACGCGCCACCTGGCGGCGAAGTGGTCGCAGGATGGAACGCTCGAGCGCATCAAGGCCTTCCTGCTGGCCGACATGATCGGGGCGAAGGATCTGAACATCGACTACGACAACAATTCGACGCCCTGGCTGCTGGAGATGCTGAAGGTCGCGGCGAAGGATACGGGCGATTCGGCGTATGTCTTCAAAAATAATACGAGCGTCACAGACGATCATCTTCCTTTCCGGCAGCGTGGCGTGCCGGTGCTGGACATCATCGACATCGACTACGGGCCGCCGACCAGCGAGCATCCGGAGGGGGGATATCACCACACCGTTCTGGATACGATGGACAAGCTGAGCGCGCATTCCATGCAGGTGGCCGGAGATCTGTTCCTGGAGATAATCCGCCTGATCAATCGACGTGGATGAAGGGTGCTGCGCGCCGCCTTCAGTTCCTGGTGATGAGGCCTTTGACACCCTGGACGAAAGCGGCGGGATCGAACTCTGTTCTCAGGACTTCGTCGGGACAGTCGGTGAGGTTGGCTACACGCCAGTTGCAGACGAAGGCGATGAGCTGGCCGTGCTGGGCGGTTCTGATCTGGGAACAGAGCCGCTCTGCCTCGCCGACGCCGGCTTCGCCCTCGACGTCGATAAGGACGAGATCGTAGTGGCGGCTCCAAAATTTCGCCAGCCCCTCGCTGACGCTGACCGTGGAGTCGACCTCGTATCCGGAGATGCGGAGGATCTGGTCACGTAGCGGACGAAGCATTTCGCGGCTGCAGATGTGCAGAAGAGTTGGTTTGTTGGCTTCGGTAGGTTCCATAGACACTCTGCTCTTCCGCTGTCCGCTGCGGCGTGACACACACACGCGGGAGAGCCTCCTGGGGTGTTGTGCTCCGGAGAGAACGGATCTGCAGTCGTCCGATTCTATACGATGCGAGCGACCAGGGATTGCCGCGGTCGAGTATTGTGCTAGACGACGAAATACTTGGCTTGGGGGTGGTGCACGATCAGGGCGTTGGTGCTTTGTTCCGGTTCGAGGTGGAAGCCTTCGGTGAGGCGTACGCCAATGGCCTCTTCGGGCTTGAGCAGCGCGAAGATCTTGGCTTGATCCTCAAGGTTGGGGCAGGCGGGATAGCCGAAAGAATAGCGCGAGCCGCGGTACTTCTGATGGAAGAGGTCGCGGACCTCGGTGGCGTCTTCGTCGGCAATGCCGAGGTCGATACGGATCTGCTGGTGCATGTACTCTGCGAGGGCTTCGGCGGTCTCGACGGAGAGGCCGTGCAGGTAGAGGTAGCGGGTGAAGTCGCCGGCTTCAAAGAGCTTTTGCGTGACCTCGCTGGCGCGGTGTCCGATGGTGACGACGGAGAAGCCGATGACGTCCATGCGGGGGCTGGATCTCGGGGCGAAGAAGTCGGCGATGGACAGCATGCGGCCTTCGCGCTGGCGGGGAAAGCTGATGCGGCTGAGTTCCTGATCACGCGACTCGGGGTCGTAGACGATGACGTCGTTGCCTTCACTCTGCGCGGGAAAATACCCGTAGACGGCTTTCGGATGAAACCAGTCGTTAGTCTTCACCTCTTCGCAGAGCGCCTTCAGCACAGGGCGGTATTTCTCTTCGACGAGGCGGATGTAGTCGGTTGCGGAGGCGGTCTTGAGCTGCCACTGATTCTTGAAGAGCGCGGTCTCGTTGATCCAGGCGAAGAGGGTGTCGAGCGGAAAATCCTTGCGTACGCGGACGCCGAAGAAGGGAGGCTGCGGGATCTCGGGCACATCCTGGACCAGAGGCGAGCGGTTGGTGGTGACGGGCGGCAGGGAGGCGAGGTGTTCGGCCGCTCCGGGGCGCAGGAACTCCTTGCGCGTGGCTCCGTCGGAGAGGCGTTTGGTGCGCACG
This sequence comes from uncultured Acidobacteriaceae bacterium, assembly GCA_964246195.1. Taxonomy (GTDB): domain Bacteria; phylum Acidobacteriota; class Terriglobia; order Terriglobales; family Acidobacteriaceae; genus Edaphobacter. Next base: position 13,633 of record CAXTPY010000004.1, read on the forward strand.
GAGACGTCCTGGTCGGTGAGGTCGCTCATCACGTGGAGGCCGGCGAAGGCGTCCTCGGCGTAGAAGACGGAGGATCTGTACTCCTTGCGGAGATCGTCCTCGACGTACTTGCGGGTGAGCGCGGCGCCTCCGCAGATGACGGGGATGCGGGAGTCGGTGCGCTGGAGATCCTGGATGACGTACTTCATTTCGAGAGTGGATTTGACGAGCAGGCCGGACAGCCCGATGGCGTCGGCGTTGTGCTTCTGCGCGGCTTGGATGATGCTGTCGGCGGGCTGCTTGATGCCGAGGTTGACAACCTTGTAGCCGTTGTTGGAGAGGATGATGTCGACGAGGTTTTTGCCGATGTCGTGGACGTCGCCCTTGACAGTGGCGAGGACGATGGTGCCGCGGTGGGTCCCTTCGACCTTCTCCATCTTCGGCTCGAGGTAGGCGACGGAGGCCTTCATGGTGGCGGCGGAGTCGAGCACGCTGGGAAGCTGCATCTTGCGTGCGCCGAAGAGTTCGCCTACGGTCTTCATGCCGTCGAGCAGGACGGTGTTGATGAGTTCGAGCGGGGTGTAGCGTGTGAGTGCGAGCTCAAGTATTTGTTCAAGGGACTGCTTGTTTTCGTTCTGGCCGAGGGTGCGCTCGCCGTTGATGATAAGGTGCTTGAGCTTGTCCTCGTCCGAGAGGCTGTCGGTGGCGACGGCTGCTTCTTCCTCGGCTCCGGCGGTCTTGGTAAGGCCGGTGAAGTATTGCATGTAGATCTGCAGCGGGTCCTGCTCGGAGTCTATGGTGCGGAAGATCAGCTTGCGCGCGAGTTCGACTTCGCGTTCGGGAATTTTGTAGAGGGGATAGATCTTCGAGTAGTTGACGATGGCGGAGTCGAGGCCGCGGTCGACAGCTTCTTTCAGGAAGACGCTGTTGAGCACGCGGCGCGCGTAGGTGTTCAGGCCGAAGCTGATGTTGCTGACGCCGAGGATGGTCTTGCAGTCGGGGAGTTCCAGGCGGATTCTGCGGACGGCTTCAAGGGTCTCTATGCCGGCGGTGCGGTAGTCCTCCTGGCCCGTGGTGATGGGCAGCGTGAGGGGATCGAAGATGAGGTCCTGCGAGCGCAGGCCGTACTTTTCGGTCGCGAGTTGGTGGATGCGATGGGCGACGGCGAGTTTCTTGTCGGCGGTGAGCGCCATGCCGTCCTCATCGATGGTGAGCGCGATGACGGCAGCGCCGTAGCGCCGGGCCATGGGGAGGACCTTGCTGGTGCGCTTCTCGCCGTCCTCGAGATTGATGGAGTTGATGATGGATTTGCCGGGGATACGCTTCAGCGCCTCCTCGATGACCTCGGCTTCGGTGGAGTCGATGAGGATGGGCGCGGGCACGCGTGTGGCGATCTTCTCGAGCACACCGTTCATGTAACCCATTTCGTCTTCTCCTACGACGGCACAGCAGAGGTCGAGCATCTGCGAGCCTTCGTTGACCAGGCGCTTGGCCAGGGTGAAGATGCCGTCGTAGTCGCCTGCGCGCACCAGGTCGCGGAAGTGGGTGACGCGCGTGGTGGTGTTCATCTCCTCGGCGACGATGACGGGCTGGCCGTCAATCTCGAGTGGCACGGAAGAGAAGGCGCTGGCGGCGATGGACTGGGGACGCGGATTGCGCGGGGCGGGTACGGCATTGGCCACGGCCTGGACTACGGCTCGGATGTGCTCGGGCGTGGTGCCGCAGCAACCACCTACGACGCGCACGCCATACTCTTCGACGAAGCGGAGCTGATAGCTGGCGAGTTCGTCGGGGGTGAGCGCGTAGTGCGCCCGGCCGCCGACGTTCTGCGGCAGCCCAGCGTTGGGCAGCACGGAGACGGGCATGGTCGCATTCTGGCAGAGGAAGCGGACTGCGTCGTTCATCTCCTTAGGCCCGGTCGCGCAATTGAGCCCGACGATGTCCGGCCGGAAGCACTCGAGTACGGCAAGAGCGGCGCCGATCTCGCTGCCGAGCAGCATGGTGCCGGTGGCCTCCATCGTGATCTGCATCTGGATGGGGAGCGTGATGCCGGTGCGCTGCATGGCATCGTGGCAGGCCGCGAGCGTGATCTTCGCCTGCAGCAGGTCCTGGCTGGTCTCGATCAACAGGATGTCCACACCGCCTTCGATCAACGCCTCGATCTGCTCGACGTAGGTCGCGTGCATCGCGTCGTAGGAGATGTGGCCCAGCGACGGCAGCTTGGTGGTGGGACCGATCGAGCCCGCGACGAATCTTCGCCGGGCAGGAGTGGAGTATTCGAGCGCGACCTGTTTGGCGAGGCGTGCAGAGGTAAGGTTGAGTTCGCGTGCGCGATCCTGCAGGTCATATTCGGCGAGCACGATGGCGCTCGCTCCAAAGGAGTTCGTCTCGATGACATCGCAGCCGGCTTCGAGATAGCTCGCGTGAATGTCGCGGATGATGTCCGGGCGAGAAAGGACAAGAAGCTCGTTGCAGCCTTCCTTACCCCAGTAGTCTTCTACCGTCGGGGCATAGGTCTGGATGCTGGTGCCCATGGCACCGTCGTAGGTGACGACCCGTTTCTGGACGAGGGAGAGGAAGTCGGACATGAGCAGATTTCAGAGGAGAGGGTGACGTGGCGAAGGTTCAAGATTTGCGGTTGCGATTAGGTGAGAACGTCGGTGAGATCAGGCGAGAACGTCGGCGAGGTCTGTAGAGCTGCGGCCTTCAAGGGGCATCTCGGGGAGGATCTGCACCAGCATGTCTTCTTTTCGCATGACCAGGTTGGTCGCGTTCAGGCTGGCGAGCTCGAAGCCGTGGCCATGGGTGATGGCATCGGTGGGACAGGCCTCGACACAATATCCGCAGAAGATGCAGCGGTTGTAGTCGATGTTGTAGACCTTGGCGTAGCGCTCGGAGCTCGAGATGCGTTTTTCTTCCGTGTTCTCCGCAGCCTCGATGTAGATGCAGTTCGAGGGGCAGGCCGCGGCGCAGAGGAAGCAGGCTACACACTTCTCAAGGCCGTTCTCATCGCGCTGCAACTGATGCTTGCCGCGGAAGCGCGCCTGAAACTGAGCGCCGCGCATGGGACCCTTGCCGTCAGGATAGTTCTCCACCTCGGTGGGCTGGAACATCTCCCTGAACGTAATCCCCATGCCCTTGGCAATCGCGGCGGTATTGCGGACGATAGACATGGCTAAAGTATACGCGGAGGCAGCGGCTGTTCTGGCGGCAACCTCTCAGGCGAAGCGATCAGGGGATGGTAGAGGATCGGGAGAAGCTCCCGACCCAGTCAGCGCCGCTGACGTGGATCAGAACGTGATGCGTGCGGCGAACTGCAGCCTCCGCATGGTGCTGTTCCCCTCCAGGCTGGTAATCACGCCAGCCCCGGTGTAGTTGGCGTTGACTGGAGCCCCTTGGCAAATTGCTTGTCGAGCTTGGTCTGCAAGGCGTTGTAGGTAGCGCGTCCATTCGGGGCGGCAGACGTCATGCCGCTGGAACGGCAGGCCGTGGGAGCACCCTGGTAGACGCCGATGAACTTGTTGACGTCCTCATTGGCCTGAACGGGAAGATTGTGCGAGAGCACGCTGCCGAAGAGCGTGCCGAAGTAACCCACGGTATCGTAGGTCTGGCCGATGCCGGCACGTACCACCGTTCTCTCCGTCGCCTGGTAGGCGATGCCGAGACGTCCGGCGACGTTGGTGTAGTCCATGCGCTGGTTGCCGTTGGTGCCGATTCCGTTGGCGCCGGCGAGGCAGGTGTTGCGCACGGTAGCCGTGGGCACATTCTGCGTCAGGCTAGTGCCGAGCCGATTGCGCAGACCCTGGTAATCGAGAAAGAAGAAGGAGTAATCCTTCCTGATAGGTCCGCTCACGGACCCGCCGAACTGGCCGTAAACCTCGGCCGGAACGAGACGTCCGGTTACCGGGTCCGCCTGGAACTGGTTGAAGGGGTTGCGCGCGTAGAAGGCGTCCGAGTGGCGGAAGAAGAAGGCATCTCCATGCAGCGCGTTGCCGCCGGATTTGGTGGTCACGCTGACGATGCCGCCAGCGGCGCCGCCCAGCTCCGCATCGTAGTTCTGGGTGGTCACCTTGGCCTCGCTGATGGAGTCCAGCGTTGGATTAATGACGATGATGCCCAACACCGGATCGCGGTTATCCGTCCGTCCAGGATGAAGCCCTGCTCTCCGTAATTCGAACCATTGCTGTTCAGCGTGAGGCCTCCTTGCGGGTTTTCGGGCCCGGCGATATTGAAGCTGGAATGCTGCACCCCCGGCGTCAGCATAAGGAAGCTGGTGGAGTTGCGGGTGAAGTTCGGCAGGTTGGCGATGGCTCGCTGATCCAGGATCTCAGATACATCGGCCCGGTCGGTCTTGAGCGCCGGCATCTCGGAGCTCACGTCCACCGTTTGTGTCGAACCGGCCACCGCTAGGGTCATGTCTACCTTCTGCGCGCTGTCGGCGTGAATCACCAGAGGCTGCGACTGCGAACTCGCGAAGGAGGGCGCCTCCACCTTCGTATAGGTATTGGGGATGAGGTGGTCGACTGTCCAGTTTCCAGTTGCATTAGTCGTGGCGGTCTGCTGCGTTCCCTTCTGCACGTCGGTGACCGTGATCGTGGCGCTAACGAGCGCTGCTCCGGAAGAATCCGTTACCGTGCCATACACCGACCCGTAGATGGCCTGGGACAGCAGAGGCCTCCCGGTTATCCCACTCAGTGTTAGAAACGCGATTCCTGTGTAGAGGAAGCGTCTTTTGCAGTTTCATGTTGCCTCCCAAGCAAGTTCCATTTTTGTCCAAACCTTGAGCTCAATGACCCAGCTGGAAGGTCTTTATGTACCATTGGCGCACTGCTCCTGCTGGGAGCAGACGATTCACAGCGCAAATCTTGGCCACATTATGGGCAGAAAGGCAAGCGAGGAACGGAGGGCGACAAGCACAGGCTGATTCGTCGAACTATACAGCAGACTTGACAGAACGAGGACGGTTTTCAGAAGCCGTCGCGGGGAGATGGAGAGGCGCGGTTCTCGACTAGCGCGGCACATTGGGCTGGGCCGATCGCAGACCGCAACCTTGCCGAAGGGCGGAAGACGCTTCGGATCCACTTCCCTTGCAGGCCGTCTGCAAGCTCTCGCGACTCCACAGATTGCGCCCGTTTCAGGACGATGCGGTTAATGCAGTTTGTCTGGAATGACCGCATACCCCAACAGCACCTCGAACGGCACGAGTTTTAACGTGTTCTCATGGGTCGCTTCGAGTACCAGCCGCGCGCCTGCGCCCGCCTGCTGACACTGAAGCCAGCGCGCGGCGCAGACACACCAGCGATCTCCCGGCCGCAAGCCGGGGAAGCCGTACTGCGGCATGGGAGTTGAAAGATCGTTTCCCAAGGTGCGCGACATCCTCAAGAAAGGCTCGTCCACGATGCAGCACACCGTATGCACACCGACATCGTCTGGCCCAGTCTCACAACATCCGGTCCGGTAAAACCCGGTCATCGGCTCACACCCGCAGACCTCGAGACGCTGCCCAAGAACATTCTTGCCACGCGACTCAATTCGAGCAGGACTCTCCATCGTTTCTTCCTCTTCCTAGTTGACCGGCTAACAGATCGGTTGGCCGACCGAAGGCCGATCGCGACCGACAGCAACCCGTGGGCTGGCAGGATCACGAATCAGCGCGCCGCTAGCGCCAGCTGCTGTTGATACTCCTCGTACGGGCCCTTGTGATCCCTGATGCGGAAGCGCTGGGGCCCACCCTCGAAGTGCCATATCCGCGTTCCAGCCTCTTCGATCAACTCCTGGTCATGCGTCACTAGGAAGACGGTGCCGTCGTACTTTTGAATGGCCTGGTTGAGAGCATTGATACTCTCGAGGTCCAAGTGGTTTGTCGGCTCGTCGAGCACCAGCACGTTGGGCTTTTGGAGCATAATTTTACAGAACAGAAGCCGCGCCGCCTCTCCTCCCGAGAGCGCGTCGGTCTTTTTCATGCCCTCCTCGCCGCGAAACAGCATCTGCCCGAGAATCCCGCGGATATCTTCCTTGGTCGCCTGCGGGTCGAACTGGTGGAGCCAATCGCTGGCAGTCATGCCGAGTTGAATGGATCCCTTGTGATCCTGCGCGAAGTATCCAATCTGCGCCTCGTGCCCCCATTTCACGCTGCCCGAGTCGATCGAGACGTCCTGCTCCTCGATGCCGGGCCCATTCGCAAGCAGTGCCTTGAGCAGCGTCGTCTTGCCCTGGCCGTTGCGTCCCATCAGCACCACCTTCTCACCACGCTGCACCGCGGCAGAGAAGTTGTCGATCACATGCTCGAGCTTGCCATCTTTCTGCTCATAGCTCTTGTTTACGGCTTCGCACTCGAGCACGTTCTTTCCCGAAGGCCGCAGCATATCGAAACGGATAAACGGACGCGCGATATTGGAACGCGCCAGCTCCGAGGTTGCCAGCCGCTCTACCTCCTTCTTTCGGGAGTTCACCTGACTCGAACGCGTACCCGCCGAGAAGCGTGCGATGAAGTCGTTCAGCTGCGCAATCTTCTTTTCCCGCTGCTCGTTCTGGCTCTCGATGCGAGTGCGAATAGACGTCTTCTGCAGCACCATGTCGTCGTAGCCGCCGCTGTAGGTGATGATCGTCTCGTAGTCGATGTCCGCGATATGCGTGCAGACGTTATTCAAGAAATGGCGGTCGTGCGAGATGGTGATCACCGTGCCGTTGTAGCGCACCAGAAAATCCTGCAGCCAGTGGATCGACTCGAGATCGAGGTAGTTGGTGGGCTCATCCAGCAGCAGCGCCTGCGGATTCCCGAAGAGCGCCTGCGCCAGCAGCACGCGTACCTTCTGGCCGCCCTGAAGCTCGCTCATTTTGCGATCGTGCAGCTCATCTGGAATGTCCAGACCTTGCAGCAACACCGCCGCATTGGACTCGGCCTCGTATCCATCCTCGTCCCCAACGATTCCCTCCAACTCACCCAGGCGCGAGCCATCCTCGTCGGTCATCTCGGCCTTGTCGTAGATCAACTCGCGCTCCTCGAGGGCGGCCCACAGAGCCTTGTTTCCCATGATCACCGTGTCGATCACGCGAAAGGCATCGAACTCGTACTGATTTTGCTTCAACACCCCAATCTTCTTGGGACGCACAACGGTGCCCTTCTGCGCGTCGATCTCGCCCGTCAGCACCTTCATGAAGGTCGATTTGCCGGCGCCGTTGGGCCCGGTCAAGCCATACCGGCGGCCGGCCGTAAAGGTCACGGAGACATCCTCGAAGAGCAGCTTCGAGCCATAGCGCATCGTCACATTGGAAACAGAGATCATGATCTCCCCCATTTTACAGGGCGAGAGGAGCTTTTCCCAGAATTCGGCGCGGAGGAACCAAACCGCTCGGGCAAAGCGTTTACATGCAGTTTGGCGGATCGCTTGCCAGCTTAGCGGATGTCTTCCATGATCACCCCACAAGCGATCCGGTTTCCGGCATTTCCGGCCGGGTCCGTCTTCATGTCATCCGCCCTCTCGTGCACAACGATCGACGTCCCCCCGTTTGCGAGGATCGAGTCGGACGACATGTTCTCGAGCGACAGATCGGTCACATGGAAGGTCGCATATCCTTTGCGATTCTCTCCAACAGTCACATTCATAGGTAGATCGCCATTGTGGTGGCCCAGAGGATTCAACATTCCGTGCTGCTTACCGGCAGGGTTGAAGTGCCCTCCGGCAGACTTGAAGTCCGGAGGGTCGCAGGCGGCCTTCTGGTGGATATGCACACCATGCTCTCCGGGCGGCAGATTCTCGAGAGCAAGCTTGATGGTCAAATCTTTCTTGCCTTGCAGGAACGTCGCCGTACCCGCATTCTGTCCATCACTGGTCTTCAACGGAACCGCCAGCTTGTCCTTGTGCTTCGCGAATGGAAGCGCAACGGCGGGTACGGTCGACAGCAGAGCTACAGCTAAAACTACACGCATCGATTGGCCCCTTTTCCAGCTACGCACCAGTTGTACCCTCTGCGGGCGTCGTACGCCAAGTCACCAGAGAGACACCCGCGGGAATTGGCCTAATCGCGAAGGTCCGCGCCTGCTCGCGTTGCAGTCAGAGACAGCAAGAGGACCGCGCTAGACGACTGCGGGTCCTTCTGCTTACGCCGGCTTAGCCGCTCTATCTGTCACGTCGAGGAAATCTACTGGCTTACAGTCTCTTCTAGCTTCTTCCATTCCGCATCGCTGAGCTTCACCAAAGCAGAGCCTACATTTTCCTCCAGGTGTTTCACGCTGGAGGTGCCCGGGATGGGGAGGATGACAGGCGAGCGGTGCAGCAGCCAGGCCAGCGAAAGCTGACTCACGGAAGCTCCGTGCTGTTTCGCTGCAGCGTCCAGTTTGCCGCCCGGTTGTGCCAGCTTGCCGGCGGCTACAGGGAACCAGGGGATGAAGGCGATTGCCTGCGCGGTGCAGTAGTCCACGACGTCTTCGTGTGCGCGGTCCCCTATGTTGTATTTGTTCTGCACGCTGACGATATCGATTACTTTGCGCGCCTGGTCGATCTCGTAAGGCTTGACCTCGCTGAGGCCGACGTGCCTTACCTTCCCCTGTTCCTGCATCCGCTTGATCACTCCTAGGGACTCCTCGACAGGGACCTTGGGATCGATGCGATGCAACTGCCAGAGTTCGATGCGCTCCAGCTTCAGCCGCCGAAGGCTCATCTCCACCTGCTGCTGGAGGTATTCCGGCCGGCCGACGGGAAGCCACTCCGCAGGTCCCTGACGGGTCAAGCCGCCTTTGGTGGCGATGACGACGCCTGCCTTGTAGGGCGCCAGCGCCTCACCTATCAGTCGCTCGCTGACCTCAGGACCATAGGCATCCGAGGTGTCGATAAAATTAACGCCCAGTTCGACAGCGCGGCGTAGTACACGCTTCGCCTCCTCCGGATCTTTGGGCTCACCCCACACCCCTTCTCCCGTGATCCTCATCGCTCCGAATCCCAGACGATTGACGTTCAAGTTTCCGCCGAGGGCGAAGCTTCCGCTCGCCGCCGCCTTTATTTCCCTGGATACCACTTCAGTCATAGCCATACTCTTAAGATGCGGCCAGGTGGGAGACGATTCGTGCCCGCGGGGTAGGTGCGAGCCGAAGCGTCTCGCCTTCGCCAAGCACACGCACACGATCGGTAAGCCTAAGCCTCTGCGCCTCCGCGACAAGACGCTTCAAGGGTTCGTCCATGGGCTCGCGGCCGAGCCGGAAGGTGCCGTAATGCATTGGAATCATGGTCTCAGCGCCGGTCTCGAGAAACCCTTTCACGGCCTCTTCCGGACTGGTGTGCACCGACCTGTAGCTGTCGGGAGAGTAGGCTCCAATGGGCAGGAGAGCCACCTGGGGATGCAGCCTGCGTCCGATCTCGCCGAAACCGCCGAAGTACGCTGTATCTCCCGAGTGGTAGAGGCTGTGTCCCGCACCTTCGACCACATAGCCGCCGAACCCTCGGTGATGATCCTTCAGCATGCGCGCCCCCCAATGCTGGCATGGGGTCAACGTGATACGCAGGCCCGCAACCTGGCTCTGCTGCCACCACTGGAGGGTATGGACCCGGGAAAAACCCATCCTGGCCACAAGATCTTCCACGCCGACGGGGACGACGACCTCAGGAGCCATTCCGCGCAACTTCACGGTGGCGCGAAGTACCCCGCGCAGCGAACGTTTGCTGAGATGATCCATATGAGCGTGAGTCAGCAGAACGGCATCGATGGGCGGAAGCTCCTCGATACGCAGGCCGGCGCGTCTCTGCCGCCTCAGCACGACCAGACGCTTCGTAAAGACAGGGTCCACCAGCAGCTTCCTGCCGCAGATCTGGAGCAGGAAGGAGGAATGTCCAATGAACGTCACACCCAATTCGCCTTCACTTACCAGTTCCGCGCGTTTTGGCTCTCCCAGGAGAGGCTTCTCGTGGCTCTCTTTCACCACACGCAACAGCTGGCCTGCCTTTCTCATCCAGAACGGCCTGCCTCTCCGCCTCCTATACATGCTCTCTTCCTCTGTATACTCGAGGCTTAGACGCAAACAAAGGCTCAACCAGCCGCTTCGGAGCAACCTTTCGCGGTTATGATTTAGCCCCGGGCATCTAATTTGCATCCATCTGCAGAGGCGAGGTGGAAAGGAGTTCCACAGACGCCTTTCCCAGACATCCCAGGAGACTCTTGGAGGCGGAAATCGCATGGCAGCCATCCCCCCCAAGACAGCGCCAGCTTCCTCTTTCCCAGGCTCCCTCACGCCGACCGCCTCGGATCGGGAACTGCGGCAGGCGCAACATGCTCAGCGCATCTGGGACTATGTCTCTGCCTCTCCCCTGCACTGCCTCTGGGACCTACAGGGAGCGTCGCTGAAGGTTGTTCTAAAGAGAACCTTCAAGGCATTTCTCGAAGACAATCTACTCTCCCGCGCCGCAGAGTTGGGTTTTTACTTTCTGTTTGCGCTGTTCCCGACGTTGGTGTGCGCCTCGAGCATCCTTGGACTGGCCGCCCGCAGAGCTACGACGATCTACATGGACCTGCTGCAGTACCTCGCTCTGGTCATCCCCCGCTCCGCGTACGAGATCGTGCTGCAAACCTTCAACCAAACGGCCGAAGCCTCGACCACGGGAAAGATTACCTTCGGTCTGGCTGCGGCGCTCTGGTCGGCCTCGGTAGGCTTTTCTGCCATCCAGGACACGTTGAACATCGTCTACAAGGTCAAGGAGACGAGGCCTTATTGGAAGGCGCGAGGCTCCGCCATGCTGGTGACGCTGCTGCTTGCGGTCATCGTAACGCTGATGCTTGGAGCGCTCTTCGCTGGCGCCTTTCTATCGGGCATTGCGCGCCATCGGTTCTATCACCGGGGCGTCCAGTTGGTGGGCGAGACGTTCGTGCATGCGGTCTCCTGGATAGTCGCTCTGGGGCTTCTGATCCTCTTCTTCGCGGTCATCTACTACTTCGCTCCGGACGTGAAGAACAGCCGCTGGCACTGGCTGACGCCGGGAGCCGCGATGGGCATCTTTGGCTGGATTGTAGCCTCGCTGGCGTTGCGGTTGTACCTCCACTTCTTTAACAGCTATAGCGTGACCTACGGCTCGCTGGGAGCCGTGATTATCCTGCTGACATGGTTCTACATCACCGGCCTGATGCTGCTCGTAGGGGCTGAGTTGAACTCCGAGATCGAAGCCGCGGCGGTCGAAAAGCGCCTTCATGCGACCGGACAGTTGCCGCAGCCGATCACCACAGACCCCGAACACCCCATGCCCGCCTGAACGTCCGGCAAGTACAATCAGCCACACGCATGAACCTCTACATTCTTGTGCTCGCCGTCATTACTCTCACCCTCCTCTCGGTCTCCCTCGCGCGTCTGGGTAAGGTAAAGACTAAAGCCGATTACCTGGTGGCCGGCCGGTCCCTACCGGCGTTTGTGCTTGTCTTCACCTTGTTGAGTTCCTGGATTGGCTCCGGCTCTCTGCTGGGGGGCGCAGAGAACGCTTATCGCCACGGCTTCGTTGCCCTATGGCAGGCAGGAGGCGGTTGGGCCGGGCTTCTGCTCATCTATTTCATCGCACCGCGCGCGCGTAAGTTCGCGCGATTCACCATACCCGACCTGCTCGAGACACGTTACAACCAGACGGCGCGTGTGCTTGGCGTCATCGCGATCCTGCTTACCTACACGGCCATCACGAGCTACCAGTTTGTCGGCGGAGGGGACATCCTTCACCTCATCTTTCCGTCGCTGGTAACGCCAATTCTAGGCCGCTACATCCTGGCCGCTTTCGTGATCCTGTTCACGGCCATCGCCGGCATGTCGTCGGTGGCCTATATGGATCTGTTTATCGGCCTGCTGGCTACCCTCACGCTGCTGATTGCCTTGCCTGTGCTGATCGTTCGCGCAGGTGGTTGGTCCGCGGTTCACCAAGCGCTGCCCGCCAGCCACTTTCAGGCGCTCGGCGACCTCTCCTTTATCCAGGCGCTAGAACTCTTCTTACCTACGTGCCTGCTGCTGCTCGGCAACCAATCGATGTATCAGAAGTTCTTCTCGGCCAGGTCGGAGCGGGATGCAAGAAGAGCGGTGGTCGGCTGGATCTTTGGGACAGTGATCCTGGAATCCATCATTGTGGCGATTGCCGTGACGGGCTCCGCGCTCTTCCCCACAGGCGAGGTTAGCCATGCGCCTCGCGAGATCCTCGCCTACTGCGGACTGCACGCCTTCAGCGGCGGAAGCCCCGCTCTGACCTTGCTAGGCGCACTGCTCATGGGTGCCATCTTTGCCAAGATCATCTCGACGGCGAACAACTGGCTGTTCTCACCCGCCACCAATCTGGTTAATGACGTCTTCGTCCGCTACATCAAGCCGGAGGCGTCGAACAAGCAGATCCTGATTGTCAGCAGGCTGATGGTGGTGCTGCTTGGGGTTTGGGCTTTGTACCAGGGATTGCATATCGAGTCGGTGCTCAAGAAGTCCCTCTATGCCTACACCATCTATGCGGCGGCACTAACTCCAGTCATCCTCGCCACCTTCTTCTGGAAGCGCGCCACGGCCAAAGCGGCGGTCGCCTCGATCGCGGCGGGGACGGTGGTCACCGTCGCGTGGGACCCGCTGCACGCGTTCTTGCCGCGGACCATCGGCGAACGCGACGCCATCTTTCCTGCGCTGCTGGCGAGCTTGCTTTGTTTGTTTGCGGTAAGTCTGCTCACCGAACCTCCTACGGCCAGCGCTTTGGCGAGTTCGCCTGTGATCTAGTCCAAAAGCCGCGGAATAGGAGGCTCGCCTGCTCTCCGGGCAACCGCCTGCTTCTTTGTAGCTTCAAAGGTGAGATGTAGCGGCCGTAATGCTTTGTTGACAGAGCCTGAGCCAGAGTCTGAGGGTGTGTTGTACCTAGTGCGCTGAGCAGGACCAGGGTAGCAAAACTAGAATGATTCCGTTCGACCGAACCATTCCTTCGAATAGCTCCTGCTAAATGAAGTGTCTTTTTCTGCCATCACTTATCTTTCTGCCATCACTTAACTGGCATTCCAGCAGAGAACGGGTAGGACATGGTCGAAGCGTTTGTGCTGTGGAACGAACCTAACAATTTGTCGCATTGGAATTTCCACCTCGACCCTAACTGGGATCGGTACTCGGAACTCGTAGAGCTCGCTTCCGAGGCGATCAGAGACGCGAACCCATCGCTGAAGGTGGTCCTGGGTGGTGTGTCTTCGGGCGATCCCGACTTTCTTAAGCTGATGCGCTCGAAGGGCACGTTGAGGGCTGTGGATGCGGTTGCCGTGCATGGCTTTCCACTCGATTGGAACCACTGGCAACTCAGGGACTGGCCGAATCGCATTGCGGAGGCTTCGGCCATCTCAGGCTTACCGGTTTGGGTCACAGAGGTTGGAGCGTCATCCTTTGGAGCCGAGGAGGTCGCAGCCTTTGGGCTGCGCGAGACGCTGCGGCTTATAGGCGATCTGTCGCCTCGCATTCACTGGTACTCGCTCTTCGACCTTCCGCCCTCCTGGCCGGCGGAGACGAGACACAAGGAGGCCGAGGGTTCGTCGTATTACCGGCATTATTACCTCGGACTGCTGCGACACGACGGCACTCCCAAGCTCGCCGCCGCACAGTTTCCCACCACTGGTGAGATCGGACTGTGCCAGTGGTTTCACTTCGAAGACCCACGGCTGGACGACGCTGTCCGCTGGATGGAGCAGCACAACGTGCGATATGTGCGTACCGGGCTCAGCTGGGCGGACAGCTATCGGCCCGGCGCGGAAGCCTGGTTTGATCGCATGATGTCCGCGCTCGAACCATTTGACGTAGCTCTTACGCTTTGCTTTACGCCGGAACACCTGGGCCTGGAAGCACATCACACCAGTCCTCCCGCGGATAACCGGAGCTTCGTTGAGTTCGCATCGTGGGCGGTCGAGCGATATGCTCCAGCCTCCCTCATGACCGAGAAAGAAGAGGCAGCGGTAGCCCTATGAGTCAGCGAAGCAAGACCGTCTTGATCACCGGGGGGGCCGGTTTTGTTGGCTCCCATCTCGCCGATGGGTTGCTCCAGGCTGGGCACCATGTCAGGGTCTTAGACGACCTGAATCCCCAGGTCCATCCCGAAGGCAAGCGGCCGGACTATCTTTCGCGGGAGGTCGAACTGATCGTCGGCGACGTTCGCGATCCGAACCTCCTGCGCGAGGTCCTGCGCGGGGTCGAGGTGATCTACCACTTTGCTGCCGTGGTCGGGGTGGGACAGTCCATGTACGAGATCAGCCGGTACATGAGCGTGAATACACAAGGAACGGCCGAGTTGCTGCAGACAATCCTGGACCTGCGGTTGACGCCGGAGAAGCTTGTGGTGGCGTCTTCGATGTCGATCTACGGCGAAGGGCGCTATCTCTGCCCAGGGACAACTTGGCAGGTGAATCCTCCGGTGCGGCCGGTAAAGCAACTCCGTGAAGGACGCTGGGAACTGGAGATGGCTGGCTGCGCCGGAGCCCTGTTACCCCTCCCGACCACGGAGGACAAGCCTTCCGAGATCAATTCTATGTACGCGCTCTCAAAGCGGGACCAGGAAGATCTCTGCATGATCTTCGGCCGCACGTACGATATACCGGTGACGGCGCTACGGTTCTTCAACATCTACGGCCCGAGACAGGCACTCTCGAATCCCTATACTGGGGTGGCCGCGATCTTCGCTTCGCGCATGATCAACGGCCAGGCTCCCCTAGTGTTCGAGGATGGTGAGCAGGTGCGGGATTTCGTCAGCATCCACGACATCGTTCGCGCCAGCATGCTCGCCATGGAGCGCCCCGCATCGGATGGGCACGTGATCAATGTAGGCTGTGGCCGGCCAATCTCCATCCGGCAGGTCGCAGAGATCCTGGCGCGTTCTCTCGGCGTCGACTTCGAGCCTGTGATCACGCGGAAGTATCGGGTTGGGGACATCCGGCACTGCTACGCCGACCTTACGCAGGCGCGCCTCCTGTTGGGGTATGAACCCCAGGTGACATACGAGACCGGCTTTCTGGAGCTAGCCGAGTGGCTGCGCTCCCAGAAGGCTGAAGACAAGGCGGAGACCATGTTGCAGCAGTTGACCACCTACGGCCTTACCGCATGAGCAAAGGAAGCAGGATGACCGACCCATCGCCAAACCGCCTGCGCAAGGTGCTTATTACCGGAGGCGCAGGTTTCATCGGATCCAATCTGGCGGCTCGTCTTCTTCAGCAGCCAGGCACGCAGGTTACGATCTACGACAATCTCTCTCGCAGCGGGGTCGAACACAATCTCTATTGGCTGGAATCCTCCACCGCGAAGGGTCGCCTGCAGTTCCTCCGAGGGGATGTGCGCGACTTCGAGAAGCTCACACAAGCTGTACGCGGAGTAGACGAGATCTATCACCTGGCCGCGCAGGTCGCGGTTACGACCTCGGTCGAAGATCCGCGCCCGGACTTCGAAGTGAATGCAGAGGGCACGTTCAATGTACTCGAAGCTGCGCGCCACAGCGGCCGCCGCCCCCTGCTGCTCTTCACCTCGACCAATAAAGTCTACGGTCATCTCGCCACGGTCGCCGTGCATGAGCACGGGCAGCGCTACGAGGCGGACGATCGAGCCTTCCGCGGAGCCTCTGAGGACGCTCCACTGGACTTCCACTCACCCTACGGCTGCAGCAAAGGCGCCGCGGACCAGTACGTGCGCGATTACGCCCGCATCTACGATCTGCCCACCGTGGTGTTCCGAATGTCCTGCATCGCCGGCCCTCGGCAGTTCGGCAACGAGGACCAGGGTTGGGTAGCGCACTTCCTGTATTCAGCGGTTTCTGGCAGTCCGATCACGGTCTACGGAACAGGTCTGCAGGTACGTGACGTTCTGCACGTAGAGGATCTCATCGACGCCATGGAGTCGGTAAGAGAAAACATCGAGACAGTCAAAGGGAAGGTCTACAACGTAGGGGGAGGGCTGGACCGATCCTGCTCGATCCTCGAAATGCTAGAGAAGATCCAGCAGACCACCGGGTGCAGGTGCGAATGCGAGTACGGTGAGGTACGGCCCGGAGATCAGCCTCTGTACATCTCCGATACCTTGAAGCTGGCCAAGCATACGGGATGGAGGCCGAGCCGCTCGCTGCAGACTACCCTCGATGACATCTTCGCCTTCTGGAAGAAGCACCATAGCCTGATTGAAGCGCAGCGTCACCCATTTGCACCGGCGACTGGCATGATCGCCGCGGAGGTTGCCTGATGCGCTATGCGCTGGTGAACCCCTGCTGGAGCTTTGAAGGTTCGACCTACTTCGGTTCGCGGCTTCCTGTCTATCCTGTCGAGTTGCTTTCGGCTCAAAATCTGCTGCGTGGGGCAGCGCACGATGTGCTGCTGATCGACGCGTTCCTCGAGCGACTGACGCCCGCGGAGGTCCGCGCTCGGCTCGACAGCTTCAAGGAAGACTTTCTGGTGCTTACGACAGCCAACTCTTATCTCTTCTGGCGGTGTCCGCAACCAGAACTTCGTGTGCCGCAGCAGTGGTTGCACGCGCTGGACCGGCGCTCCACCATCGTGCTGATAGGACCACATGGGTCCGCAACACCCTATGCCGCTCTCGAGAAGACGGGGGCTGATATCGTTCTTCGAGGAGAGCCGGACCAGACCTTGGCTATGCTGGCGGACACGCCGCGGTTCGCTATTCCGGGCTGCGTATGGCGAGAGAACGGGCGCATCATGGCCGCTGCGGAGCCGCTCGGGGTCACCGAGATGCGCAACATCGGCCCGCTCGACTACACGGATTATCCGGTTGAGCTTCACCTCCATAAACACCACGTCTTTACAGACGTTTCCGGCTTTGGGGCGGAGGTCGAGTTTGCACGCGGCTGCCCGTACGCTTGCACCTTTTGCAATAAGACACTGTTTCGAAACAAATATCGCGAGCGCAATCTGGACGACGTTCTTGCAGAGATCGACCACCTGATCGCACGTGGCGTGACCTACATTTACTTCATCGATGAGATCTTCGGCCTGGGTAAACAGGTGCGGCAGCTGCTCGAGGCCATTGCAGAACGCCCGCTGTCTATCGGATTCCAGACGCGCATCGACCTTTGGAATGATGAGACGCTCGACCTGCTGGGCCGCGCCCATTGCATCTCTTTCGAGTGCGGCATCGAATCCATCACCGATCAGGGACGTGAGGAGATGAACAAGAATTGCAAGTTCACGACCGAGCGCATTGCGGAGCTGCTGATCTACGCCAAAGGCCGGATTCCGTGGGTGCAGGCAAACCTGATCAAGACGGCACACGATGACCCCGCCTCGGTCGCGGACTTCCAGGCGCACCTGAAAGCTCATGGGGTATGGGTCTCGGAGCCGGTGCCGATGTTCCCTTTTCCGGGCTCTCCTGAGTATGTCCAGACCTTTGGAGCGCAGCCGGACAACCGCGCCTGGGAACGAGCGCACGCGTTCTATCTTCAACTCTTCGCAGAGAAGGGCTTCAGCGATATACAGGACCAGCAGCCGCTTTCGATCGAGGAGCTTGAATGCGTCTGCTGATGACGACCGACACAGTAGGCGGAGTCTGGACATTTACCAAGGAGCTTAGCGAGGCTTTGCTGCACGGCTCCGACGAGGTTACTCTGGTCAGCTTCGGCCGCGCTCCATCGCGGGAGCAGCATGGATGGGCGCAAGACACCGAAGATCTTTGGCCGAAGTCGTTTCGGTTTGTGCCGACCGATCTCCCCCTAGAGTGGATGCAGAACAACTCCGATCTATATCCAGCGGCGGGTGCTCTCCTCCTTCAACTCATCGAGAGCTTGCAACCGGAGATGCTGCACCTGAACCAGTTCTGCTTTGGCGCGCTTCCCACTCATCTACCCAAGATCGTCACCGCTCACTCTGACGTTCTGAGTTGGTGGTCCTCCTGCCGAGGCGCTCTCTCCGAGATGAAAGAGGATCGTTGGCTTGAGACCTACAAGGATCTTGTCCGCCGCGGACTGGACGGCGCAGATCATGTGACGGCGCCGACCTGCTGGATGCTCGACCAGATTGCCGCACTCTACGGAGCACCGCGAAGTTCCAGCGTTGTCTTTAATGGCCGTTCGCTTAAGCGCAAGCAAGGTGGTGAACGGAGGGTCCAGGCCGTGACAGCGGGCCGTCTATGGGACGAGGCGAAGAACATCTCCATGCTGCAGCAGGTCTCTGGTTCCATCCCAATACTGGTTGCCGGCGACTCCTCTTTCGAAGGGAACGCGGTGCTGGATTCTCCAAGATTGCAGTTCCTTGGCAGTCTTTCGGAGTCAGCCATGCTGCAACTCTTCCGCGAGTCGAGCCTGTACATCGTGACCTCAAGGTATGAACCCTTTGGGCTTGCTCCTGTCGAGGCTGCCTTGTGCGGTTGCGCCATCCTCGTGAACGACATTCCCAGCCTTAGGGAGGTCTGGGGCGACGCTGCGATTTACTTCTCGGGAGCCGCGGCCTTATCGTGCATCCTGGCGGCTCTGTCAGACGATCCCACGGAGCTTCGACGCGCGGCAGAACGATCCTTCCGCCATGCCAGCCTGCACTACACGCGCGAGCGCATGGCATCTGCCTATCTGCGTCTCTACTCCTCGATGATGGGAGAGGCTCGGCATGTCGCGTAAGCTTTCCGTCGCCTTCTTCGTGCCTTCCCTTCGCTCCGATTGGAACAACGGAAATGCTCACTTTCTCCGCGGTCTGGTGCGCGCGCTCGGGCGCGAAGGAGAACAGCACGATGTCCTAGCGCTCGAACCGGAGTCAAGCTGGACTGCCGACAATCTCATTGCCGAAGGTGATGCCGGTGCTCGTTCCTTTGCACAGTATGCAAGCACCTATCCCGAAATAAGCCTTCAAACTTATACCCTGCACCGTGCGGCGCTGCGTTCGCACCTTGCCGGCCGTGACATCGTCATCGTGCATGAGTGGAACCGGCCGGAGCTGATCGATCTTGTTCTCTCGCTTCGAGGCGAGTTGCAATTCCGGACCATCTTTCACGACACTCACCATCGCGCAAGCTCTTCTCCGCAGCAGATCAAACTGCTACAGCTGCATCGGTTCGACGGCGTCCTTGCCTTTGGGGAGGCGTTGCGGCAAATCTACCTTAAGGGCTTCGGCCTGACGAAGGTCTGGGTCTTCCACGAGGCTGCCGATACGTCTGTCTTCTATCCCCGCAGCCGCAGCCCGCAAGACGACCTTGTCTGGATTGGAAACTGGGGTGATGGCGAGCGGTCGGCGGAGCTCTGCACGTTTTTGATTCGTCCAGCGGCGCGCCTGGCTCCCCGAACGTGCGCTGTCTACGGTGTGCGGTATCCACAGACCGGGCTGGACGCACTCGCTATAGCAGGCATTCGTTACAGGGGATATCTACCCAATCTGGATGCGCCGGAGGCGTACGCGAGGTCGCGTGTCACAGTACACGTTCCCCGCCAGCAATACACCCAGGCGATGATGGGCATCCCTACCATCCGCGTCTTCGAAGCCCTGGCGTGCAGTATCCCGCTGGTCTCCGCACCTTGGCTAGACACAGAAAATCTCTTCAACGAAGGGGACTTTCTGTACGCAGAGACGGAAGACGCAATGACCGCTACGCTGCAACACCTGCTCTCGGACTCTGCTGCCGCCAAGGCGCAAGCCGAGCGCGGCCGCCAGACCATCCTGAGCCGCCACACCTGTAAGCACCGGGCTGCGCAACTGACCGAGATATGCCAGGAGGTACTCGCAGCGTGAGGATCTTTGCGTTCGGCTCCTCCATCGTCTCCTGCTACTGGAACGGGGCGGCGACCTACTACCGCGGCATCTACAAGTACCTCGCCCGTCGCGGTCATACCATCACCTTCGCCGAACCCGACGCGTACGGACGTCAGCAGCATCGCGACCAGGATGACTTCTCCTATGTGAGGTCCGTTGTCTATCAACCCACGGTAGACCTCGATCGCATGCTGTCGCTCGCAAGCGAAGCGGACGTGGTTGTCAAACACTCCGGCATCGGCGTCGACGACGCCCTGCTGGAGCGGCGTGTGCTCGAATGCCAGCCTCAATCCCTCGTATGCTTCTGGGACGTGGATGCGCCCGCGACCCTGGCACGCATCGATGCTGACGAATCCGACCCTTTCAGAGATGACGTCCCTCGCTACGATGCCATGCTGACCTATGGCGGAGGGCCCGAGGTTCGCTCTGGATACCTGAAGTACGGCGCACGGTCCTATGCCTCCATCTACAATGGGCTCGATCCTGAGACGCACCATCCTGCTCCAGCAGACCCGGCCCTAGCCTGTGATGTGGCGTTTCTCGGCAACCGCCTCCCCGACCGCGAGGCGCGCGTGGAGCAGCTCTTCCTGCGGGCCGCCGAACTCGCGCCGGATAAGACCTTCCTGCTGGGGGGAGAGGGCTGGGGAGACAAACCTCTACCCAGGAACGTGCGGCTGCTTGGCCATGTACCTACGGGCGATCACAACCGAGTCAACTGCTCGGCTTCGATGGTGATGAACATCAATCGTGCTTCGATGGCAGGCTCCGGGTTCTCTCCGCCAACGAGAATCTTTGAAGCCGCCGGGGCGGGAGCGACGCTTCTATGCGACGACTGGCCGGGCATCGACGATGCTTTCGAACCTGGCAAGGAGCTCTTCGTCGTGCGCAACGCGCAGGACGTCGTCGACGTGCTGAGGAACTACGACCTCAGTGCGCGCAAGCAGGTGGGCGCCAACTTTCTTGCGCGCGCGCTACGCGACCACACCTACGCGCAGCGCGCCGAGCAGGCCGAGCGGGCTATCCTATTGCTCCATCGGGACACGGTCGAGAGCACGAACTCCCAAGAGCCGAAGCTCAATTCGGTTCAGGAACAAGTCGCATGAAGATTGTTATCCTGGGGCTCACGATCACCTCCTCGTGGGGCAACGGTCATGCCACCACGTTTCGCGCTCTCTGCCGGGCCCTTCACGCGCGCGGCCATCGCATCGACTTCATCGAAAAGGACGTGGAGTGGTATCGCGAAAATCGCGATCTGCCGCAGCCTCCCTACTGCAAGGTTCACCTCTATGCGGACTGGGAGCTCGATGGCTGTAGTCTCGCTATAACTCAAGCCAGAGACGCCGACGTAGTCGTTATCGGTTCCTATTTTCCGGATGCAATACTCGCCACACGCGAGTTGCTCGAACGCGCGAAAGCTCCGCTCGCCTTCTACGACATCGACACTCCCATCACCCTAGCCGCCCTGCGCCGTGACGGTCGCACGCACTACCTCGACACGGAGATGATTCCCGCTTATAGCGCTTACATGAGTTTCACCGGCGGCCCTATCTTGCGCGAGATTGAGAACAGTTTCGGATCGCCCTTCGCCGTCCCGCTCTACTGCTCCGTGGACCCGGAGCTGTATCGCAGAACGGAGTCGATACAGAACTTCCGCGCAGACCTCTCCTACCTGGGCACGTACGCGGCAGACCGGCAGCCTAGGCTTATGTCTCTCCTGAACGAGACGGCCAAACGCTTGCCCGAGATTCAACTCCTCGTGGCTGGATCGATGTACCCCGCCGAACTGCCCTGGTCCGCGCAAGTTCGTAGGCTGACGCATGTGGCCCCCGCCGAGCACGCGGCATTTTATTCCAGCTCCAAGTACACCTTGAACCTCACGCGACAGGAGATGATGGCTGCCGGGTATTCACCTTCCGTGAGACTCTTCGAAGCCTCGGCCTGCGGTGCGGCGATCCTCTCCGACCCCTGGCCTGGACTGGATTCCTTCCTGCAGCCGCAGGAGGAGGTCCTCGTAGTGGAGGATAGTACAGACGTCGTCTCCATCCTCACCCAGCTGTCCGTGGAGCAACGGGAACGCATCGGCCGGCGCGCGAGCCAGCGCGTTCTCGATCAGCACACCGCAAGTCATCGCGCAGGAGAGTTCGAGCAGATTGTAACTTCGATGTGCTCTCCCAGTCACAAAGCCGTAAGCCCGCTCTCAGCATGAG
Organism: uncultured Acidobacteriaceae bacterium; assembly: GCA_964246195.1. Classification (GTDB taxonomy): domain Bacteria; phylum Acidobacteriota; class Terriglobia; order Terriglobales; family Acidobacteriaceae; genus Edaphobacter. The sequence continues at coordinate 35,505 of CAXTPY010000004.1, forward strand.
GCAGGCCGAGCAACTCGGCCAGGGAGTTTACGAGCAGGTTGGGAGCGCAGGCGCTCAACTCCTCCCTTGAATAGACTCCCGTGGCGACCGCGATCACATCCAGACCATTCGCCTTCGCCGCCGCAACATCCGCGGGCGTGTCCCCGAGAACACAGATCGTAGCCCTGGAACCGGCGAGGCTGCGCGCCGTCCGAGCAGCTTCCGCAAGAACCTCGGGGCGCCACTCGTATCCATCGCTGAAGCCTCCAAAATCGATGTGCTGCCGTAGGCCGCAGCTCTGGAGCTTTGCCCACCCGATGCGCTCCAGGTTGCCGGTCGCTACACCGATCGCCGCACCCTTCGAGCGCAAATGATCGAGAACAGCGTTCGCCCCCGGAAGCACCTTGATGCGGAGCTCCTTAGCACGACGCTCCACAAAGCTACCCAGGTCATCGCACAAGCCGCTCAGCTTCGGTCTCCAATGCTCCTCCGCGACACCGGCATGCTGCAAGGCATCGCGAAGAATGCCGGCATCCACGTTTCCGTGGGCGACGACACCGTCCAGGTTCATGGCTCGCCCGGCCACACTCGTCAGCACCTCGCAGAAGCCGAAGTAGTGGACCGCATCCTGGCACTCGATCAGCGTGCCGTCAATGTCGAACAGGTAGGCGTCGTAGCTATCCCAAGTCATCATCCCGCCTCGCTCCCCGTTCCGTAAGGTCTTCTTTCAATGGCCCACTGCGCGAGTTCATCGCGGACGGTACTGATCACATCGCCCCACTCCCCGTCGGAGGACTGCCGAAATAGTTTCAGCGTGGGATACCAGGGCGAGTCGTCGCGTTCGAGCATCCATCGCCAATCGGCACGCCCCTTGAGCAGAAGCCACACAGTCTTGCCCAGCGCGCCACCCAGATGCGCCGCGAGCGAGTCGATCGAGATCACCAGGTCCATCTCGTCCAGAAATCCAGCGAGATGCTCGATGGACTCACCTCCACCCTTGCGCTCCGGCCAGCCTTTCGCTTGAGAGAACGCATCCCACTCCAGGTTCTCCGTTGAAAACTGAAGGCTCCAGAACTCCACCTCCGCAACCTCGAACAACTCGCGCAGAACGTTGAACGGGATCGAACGAGTCGAGTCCCACGCGCCGCCGGTCCACACCATGCCCACCCTTGGACAGGAGGACGGACCCAACCGTTCCCGTACCGCCGAAGAGATCTCGCAGGGCACGGAGAGATAAGGAATCGCGGCTTCCGGGAGCGTCGTCACGGTAGTCCGAAACACCAAAGGCAATTCCGTAACTTCGATCTGCACATCCCATTCAGGTTCGTCTTCCCACGCATGCACGCGGTCCAATCCGCGAAAACACCGCGTCAACCCGAGCAGCCGCGGCGAGACCTGTAGCGCTACGCTGCTAGCGCGCTTCCGCAGCAGAGGCGCATAGCGAAGAAATTGCACCGCATCTCCGAATCCGTGGAGGGAGCGGACCAGCACCCTTCGACCCTCCACCGCTGAGCCATCCCACACACGTGTGTGGTCGCCGGCCCCACGCGCACGTATCGCATCGCTCTCCCGCCATGCGAGCTCGTACTCCTCTCTGAGCATCCAGCACATCCAGCGGCCTGCGGAGCAGGCATCGGCATCGGCTTGCGCCACCTCGGCCTTATCGAAATAGGCAAGCGCTTCCGTGATCCTCCTATCCGCCAGGGCGCGCTGCGCCTCCAGTAGCAGGTGGTCACGGTATGCTGCGGTCTTCCGGCCGGGACTCGTCACGCCGTTTCAACTCCTCGACCTGCGGCACGAGCCGTCGACGCCCGCCGGGCCGGGTACACCGCGCGAGATTCGTCTGGAGAGGGCGCCATCTCGACGGCGCGGCACACGTAGACCTCCTCCTCGGGACGGTCGAGGATTTCGAACCCTGAACTTCGCAGCATGGCCTCGGCGCACGCGCGGTTCGGGATCCACCAGTTTGTCTCGTCGTTACAGTAGCGCTGTTCGACAAACTGCATCCTCGGGTAGCCCTTGCGTTCGAACACCGCGGTCTCTTCGAATCCATAATCCAATGCCAACTCCTCCACCTCGGCGCCTCCCCGTTGCATGCTTTGGAAGAGCAGCAGATCTCCGCAGACGTGCTCGTGGATCAGGTCCAGAGCCAGCAGGGGGTGGCGAAGGTGATACATGACGCCCATGAAGATCACCAGATCGAACCTCTCGCCGAGCGCGCCAATGTCCCATACCGACATCCTTCGAAATTCAATGTCGAGCCCGCTCGCCTCGGCGGCGAACCGGGCTTGCCTTAGGTAGTGTTCTTCCGTGTCGATCCCGAGCACTCGAAGGGCGCCTCGCAGCTTCATCTCCATGGAATAGAAGCCCGCATTGCAGCCTATGTCTAGTACCGTCCTTCCCGACAGATTCCCCGGAAGGGCATGCGCGAAGCGTGCATACTTCACCGCCGGGTAGTCACCCAGAAAGTGCCGCGGCGCGGTCTCGATGCCCGCCACCCGGAGATTGTGAAACCACGGGCTCAATTGATCGATCTTCCATTGCAAGTGGGACTGCATCTGCGATTGCAATACGGGCTGCCGGTCTTGGGTGCTCCCAGGTTTGTTCAACGACATCCATCTCCCCTATGTGACAACCGTCCATGATTCGTTCCCGACCATGTTACTTCTCGGGGGCCGCCGAACGCCCACGTGGCAAAAACGATGAGGAGACCGAGATGGAGCAGTTGACGCGACGGCGCTCTACGTTGGAGTACAAGCAGGAGGCGGTTTGGCTGGTGTCCTCTGGGCGGAGGGTG
>CAXTPY010000005.1:0-36604 GCA_964246195.1 uncultured Acidobacteriaceae bacterium
GAGGAAGAGGATGATGCAGGCGAGGACGAGGCCGATGAGGATGGCGTCGCGTACGCTTTTGATGGATTCGCGGACGAGCTCGGACTGGTCGTAGAAGGGGGTAAGGTGGACGCCGGGGGGGAGGATCTTTTGGAGGGTGGCGATTTTGCGGGCAACGGCGTCGGCTACCTGGACGGTGTTGGAGGCGGGCTGGCGGGCGATGTTGAGCAGGACGGAGGGTTTGCCGTTGGCGGTGACCATGGTGTAGACGGGCATGGGGCCGGTGCGGACCTCGGCGACGTCGCCTACGCGGACGGGCGCGCCTGCGGGGGTGGTCTTGACGACGAGGTTGGAGAGCTGGGAGACGCTGTGGGCCTGCGAGCCGATGAGGCCTAGGATGAGCTCGTGGTGGGCTTCGTAGAGGCCGGGGGAGTCGATGATGTTGGAGGCCTGGACGCCGTTGACTAGGTCGAGGAGGGTGACGCCGGCGGTCTGGAGGCGGGCCAGGTTGGGCACGATGTGGTATTCGGGAATCTGACCGCCCTGGACCAGGACGGTGCTGACGCCGACGACGCGGTTCAGGGGAGGCTTGAGGTCGTAGGTGGCGATCTCCCAGAGGCGGGACTGGGGTAGGGTGTCGGCGCCGCGGTCGTCGGCGGTGAGGGCGTAGCCGAGGATGGGGAAGGTGGCGAAGGTGAGGCGATTGGAGGTGATGCGGGCGGTGGCGGGGAGCTCCTGGGAGACCTTGGCGAGGGCGGCGTCGGTGAGCTGCAGGGTGCGGTACATGTCGACGGACCAGTCGAAGAAGAGGCTGACCTCGGCGGTGCCGCGGCTGGTGGTGCTGCGTACGGTGAGCAGGCCGGGGACGCTGTTGACGGCGTCTTCAATGGGCTTGGTGATGGTGACCTGCATCTGCTCGACGGGCATGACGCCGTTGTCGATGCCGATGACGACGCGGGGGAAGTTGGTGTCGGGGAAGACGGAGATAGGGACCTGCAGGGCGGCGTAGGCTCCGGCGAGGGTGAGGACCCCGAGGAAGAAGAAGATGGTCTTGGCGGAGCGGGAGAGCCAGAAGGGAGTCTCCGGCGGGGTTGGCGGCGAGGTTGCAGAGGGCTGGCTCACTTGGCGTCGGGGTCCTTTCCGGCGGCGGGTTTGGAGTCGGAGGCGGCGGGCTGGGCATTGCCGGCGGGTTTGGCCTGGCCTCCGGCGGGGGTGGACTCGTCGGCTCCGGGCTTGACGTCCTCCGCATCGGGCTTGGCGTCGGGGTCGGTGCCGATCTTGACCTTGGTTCCGTCATCCAGGCCGTAGCCTCCGCTGGTGATGACCATGTCGCCGGGCGTGAGGCCGGAGAGGACCTGATCGTCCTCGGAGGTCTGGATGCCTAGGGTGACGGTCTTCTTGTGGGCGGTGCTGTCGGGCGCGATGATCATGACGAACCGCGTGGTGCCGTCGGTGCCTGCCTGCACCGCCTCGGTGGGAATCAGCATCGCGTTCGGCACGGTGCGTCCTGTGATCGTGGTGTGGACGGGGGTGCCGGCCTTGAAGCGGCCCTTCGGGTTTTCGAGCCGGAGCCAGACCTCCACCGTGGTGCTGCCGGGGTCGAGTGCGGGACTGATCAAGGAGACCTTGGCGGGGACGGGGTCCTGGACGCCGCCGACCTTGATGGTGGCCGCGCCGCCCAGCGCGAGCTGCTGCGCCTGCTGCTGCGCGATGTGCAGCTTGGCGATCAGCGCGGAGGTGTCCATCACCGTAAGCAGCGGAGCTCCGGCAGCGGCGGTCTCGCCTGCGAAGAGAGGACGGTCGGTGACGACGCCGTCGATGGGGCTGCGGATCTCGGTGTAGCTGAGCTGAGCCTCGGCGCCCATGTACTTGCCCTTGGCGGATTCGAGCGTGCCCTTGGCCGTCTGGATAGCGGCCTGGTTGCTGAATTTCTTCAGGAATTCGAAGTGCTGTTTGGCGATGTCGTACGCGGCCTGCGACTGCACCAGCGTCGCCTTCGCGGTGTCGAGGTCGCGGCCCGGAATCGCTCCCTGGGCGAAGAGCTGGGTGCGCGCGTCGACGATGGACTGGTTCAGATCGAGAGTTGCCTTCGTCTGCGCGAGATCGAGCTGGGCCTTGGTGTAGTCCTCGGGGACGGTCGCCTGGACGGAGGTCTCGTAGCTCGCCTGGGCCGCCGTGTAGATGCCCTTGTTATCGAGGGCGGCGGCGGCCAGATCGCTGTTCTCGAGCGTGGCGAGCAGCTGCCCTGCCTTCACCCTCGCTCCGCGCTGCACGTAAAACTTTCTGACCGGAGCGGTGACTTTGGGGGAGATCGCGGCCTGGGAGAGGGGAGCCAGCACGGCATCGGCGGTGATCTGCTCGGAGATGCTTCCCTGCTCCGGATGGGCTGCCTGGACGTAGACGAGAGGGGTGGGGACCTCCTCTTTCTTGCTGTGGCAGCCGAGAGGAAGCATGGCAGCCAGCAGCAAGAGGCCGGCGGTGCTGAAGGGATGCGTCAGGCGTCGTAGAACGGTCATAGGTTAGAGGGTTCCTGTCAGCATCTGGAGGTTCGCGAGTGCGGTCTGGTAGCGGGTGAGGCCGTCTTCCCTGGCGTTTTCAGCCAGGGTGCGGGAGTTCTCCGCGTCGACCACCTCGAGCACCGTAGCCTCGCCGTTGGTGTAGCGGAGGCGCGTGAGATGCAGGCTCTCTGCCGCGGTCTGCGCGCTCGAGTTCAGGCTCTGCAACTGGTCGTGGGCCACCGTGGCCTCGGAGTAGAACTCTTCGAGGTTGGCCATCAGTTGGCGTTGTGTGTTGCTGAGTACAGCCCGCGCCGTGGCCCGCTGAATCTCTGTCTGCCTGACACGATCCCGCGTCGCGAACCAATCCCAGAGCGGAATGTCCAGGGTGGCGGAGGCGGAGTAGCCGAGATTCTGGTTGCCGAGATAGTTGTGCATCGCGAACTGCGCGGCATCCAGGCCATAGCTGTAGTTCAGTGAGAGATCCGGCAGGTAGGCCAGACGCGCGGAGGTGACGTTCAGGTTGGCAAGATGGGAGCTTGCGAGGGCGCTCTGCAGTTCGGGATTGCGCTTCGCTAGGGCCGCCTCCACCTCGCTGCGGGAGGGCGGCACAGCGGGGGTCTCCGGAACCGAGAGCGTGTACGGCGTGCGGGGATCGGGAAGCAGCAGGACGCCGAGATCGAGCCGGGCCTTCTGCGCCATCAGCTTCGCATCCGCGAGATCGCGCGCGCGCTGCTGTTCGAGCAGCTCGGCCTTGACCACATCGGCGTGGGCCACCTCGCGGGCCTGCTCGCGCTCGCGGGTCTGCTGGGTGAAGTTGGCGGCTTCGTCGTCCGCCGCCTCTGCTACCTTCACCTTGCGGTCTGCGGCGAGCGAGCTGTAATAGAGGCCCACGACCGTGGCCACCAGCCCGCGTCGGGCGATCTCAAGCTGCGCTGTGGCCACCGCTCCCGCCGCGGCAGCCTTGCTGATAGCGTTGAACTGCTGCGGTCCGATAGTCTCGGTGACGGAACCCTGGCTGATATACTCGTGAACGGCATTATTCGCGATGAAGCGGGGGGACGAGGTGCTGGAGAGGTTCGGTTCGTTCGCCCGGACAGGATTGGTGACGAATCCCGCTCCGCCCTGCGTGTAGAGAAATTGGTTGTGGTAGATGGCCTGGGGCAGGAGGGCGGACTTGGCGATGGATCGGTCGAGACTGGCCGACTTTGCCTGGCCTACCGCCGCGGCGAAGCTCGGCTCGTTGGCGCGGGCGCGGGAGATCGCCTCATCGAGCGTGATGCCGCCGGCAGAGCTGACCGGCAGCGAGGGTGAAGATTGCACGGTGGCAGGGGTGGCCGTCTGACCGAAGAGTTCAGGCCCAGACACCCCCAGCCACACCGTGCCGAAGAACCAGGCGCAGACTGCCAAGGGAAAACTGCTTGCAATTCGACTCACGCGTTCGACGATAGAGTTCCGCACCTTAATTTGCAATGAAGCGAGGATGGCAACTTCTTCTTGCCGGCAGGTTCGCTCGAACGTTTGCTGTGCGCGAAGATAGAGGGAGGCGCGGGCACGTTCCCGGCGCGCCGCAGGGTTGCGAGGCGAGAGAGAGACGATGGGGTCTTGGCGAAAGCGGTGCGGATTTGGATGGCCTTTTTTTGGCGTGTTGCTGCTGTTCCCACTCTGGCTGCAGGCGGCCCGCGCCGCGTCTCCCGCTGGCCTTGAAGGAGACCAGCCAGGTCCGACGTTTACCGTGCCGGCCAAGGATATCCCGGCGCACTGGACCGTGATTGCGTACGGGGACACACGATTTACCGATATCGCAGACCAGAGCGTGGGCAACGCGAAGGCGCGGCGCTGGCTGGTGAACAGGATCGCGGAGGAGCATCCCGACGCTGTGCTGGTCTCCGGCGACATACCCTACAACGGTGCGAACGCCGGAGACTACAACGTGTTTCGCGACGAGACCGCTTCGTGGCGCGGCGAGGGGCTTCGCGTGTACCCGGCGCTGGGCAACCACGAGTTGCATGGAGGCGAGGCTCAGGGGTTGAGCAACTGGTGGACGGCGTTTCCGGAGCTGCGGGGGAGACGCTGGTACTCTGTGCTCTTCGGGAATGCTTACTTCATCGTGCTGGATTCGAACTCGGATCTTGGGCCGGGAAGCCCACAGCAGCTTTGGTTGGCCGCGCAGCTGGCGCAGTTGCCGAAGCAGACGCAGTTTGTCTTCCTCGAGCTGCATCACCCTCCTGTAGCCGACACGATCGTGCCGCAGATTCACCTAGTGCGCACCAACGAAGCCTCCCTCGCATCCATGCTGAACGCGGCGGCACCGAAGCTGCGAGCGCGCCTGGTGGTGATCGCAGGCCATGTACACAACTACGAACGGTTCGAGCAGAGCGGGGTGGAGTACCTGGTCTCGGGCGGGGGAGGCGCGAAGCCCTACATGGTGACGCGCGACCTGGAGGATCTATACAAGAATCCGTCGGCGGTGAACTTTCATTATGTGCGGCTTCACTTCGACGGCAAAGCGCTCCAGGCCACCATGTACCGCGTAGACAGCGATGCGGAGAAGCCTTCGTGGGAGGCACGAGATAGCTTCACGCTGGCGGCGCGCTGAGCGGCAGGTGCGACTATGCCACGTCGCTCCAATCGAGAATCACTTTGCCGGAGTTTCCGGTGCGCATGGCGGCGAAGCCTTCTTCGAAGTCGCGCCAATTCATGCGATGGGTGATGACGCCCGAGACGTCGAGGCCGCTCTCGAGCATGGCCGTCATCTTGTACCAGGTCTCGTACATCTCGCGGCCGTAGATGCCGCGCAGGGTGAGTTGGTGAAAGACGACCTGGGTCCAGTCGATGGCGATCTGCTCGGAGGGGATTCCGAGCATGGCGATCTTCGCGCCGAAGGCCATATTGGAGATCATCTCGCGGAAGGCGGCTGGGTTGCCGGACATCTCCAGGCCTACGTCGAAGCCCTCCTGCATATGCAACTGTTTTTGTATCTCTTTCAGAGGGGTCGCTCGTGGGTCGCTGGCTAGCGTCACTCCGACCTTCTCGGCCAGGGCGCGACGGAAGGGGTTGGGATCGGAGATGACGACCTTGCGCGCGCCGGCATGCCGCGCCACCGCGGCGGCCATGATGCCGATGGGTCCGGCACCGGTGACGAGCACATCTTCGCCGAGGACGGGGAAGGCGAGCGCTGTATGGACGGCATTGCCGAGCGGATCGAAGATGGCGGCGATCTCGTGCGGTATTCCGGGCGCGTGGTGCCAGATGTTGCTCATCGGAAGAACGATGTACTCGGCGAAGGCTCCGTCGCGGTTGACCCCGACGCCGCGTGTGTGGGCGCAGAGATGGCGGCGGCCGGCAAGACAGTTTCTGCAGCGGCCGCAGACGACGTGGCCCTCGCCGCTGACGAGTTGGCCGATGGCGATATCTTCCACGTTCGAACCAGTGGAGACGACCTCGCCGACGAACTCGTGGCCTATGACCAGGCCCGGCTCGATGGTGGCCTGGGCCCAGGAGTCCCACTCGTAGATGTGGAGATCGGTTCCGCAGATGCCGGTTTTGAGGACTCGGATCTTGACGTCGTTGATGCCCGTGGCGGGCTCCGGAACATCCTGCAGCCACAGGCCGGGTTTGGCGTGGCTCTTCACCAATGCTTTCACGTCGGAGCTTCTCTCTTTCGGTGCCGATCGCACTGCCAGCCGGCTGCGGCAACCTCCCATTCTATGACGAGGGAGGAGCAGGCCCTGCTAGTGGGAGGCGGCCGAGGCTCGCTGAGCCAGACGTGCGTGGTCCTCGAGAGTCTGGGCTTCAGGGATGAAGGTGATAGCCTTTGCAATCTGCGGGTCCCAGTCGGCGCGCACCTTCAGGCCTTCGGACTGGCCGAACTGCGAGGTGAAGAGCTCCGCCTTGATGCACTCCTTCACCCAGTCGAGCACGCCGGCGATGTCTTGATCGGTGTAGTCGATCTGGTTGGACTTCAGGAAGTCCTTGAACTGCTGCAGGACAGCATCGTCGACGGTGAAGTCCTTGGAGACGGTGTGGGTGGCGAGATAGTGTTTCGAGAAGTTGAAGAAGGCGTAGTGCTCGAAGAGCGAGTCCTGGAAGCGGTTGGAGGTGACCTCGGCGATCTTCTCGTCGGGTGTGATGCCTCCGCCGCCGTAGACTGTCCGGCCTGAGTCCGTTAGCTTCACCTCGCGATTGGTGTTGCTGGCCGGTTCGCTCTTGTTGTCGCGCACGTAGTAGTAGTCGTAGAGCGAGACATGGTCGTAGTTGCGCTGAATCAGCCGTCCAGAAGGCGTGTAGTAGTGGTAGGTGGTGAGCGCCAGGCCGGTATTTTCGGTGATTTGGAAGACGGTCTGCACGAGACCTTTGCCGAAGGTGGTCTCGCCTGCGATCAGGGCGCGGTCATGATCCTGGAGGGCTCCGGAGACGATCTCGGCCGCCGACGCGGTATTGCGGTTCACGAGCACGACCACGGGGAACTTCGGCCCTGTCTCTCCCCGGGAGGCGCGATAGACCTGGTCGGGAAATGCCCGGCCGCGCTGGGAGACGACGATTTGGCCCTTCTGCAGGAACTTATCCGACATGTTGACGGCTTCGTTCAGCAGGCCGCCGGGATTGCCGCGGAGATCGATGACCAAGCCCTTCAGGTCGCCATCCGCTTGGAACCGGTCCAGGGCATCGCCCACCTCCCGCGAGGTGGTCTCCATGAACTGGGTGACGTGGATGTATCCGATGCCGGGGTGAATCATGAAGGCAAGATCGACGGAGGGCCGGGGAATCTCGTCGCGGACCAGGTCGAAGACCAGGAGCTTGCCGGCTCCCTCGCGTCCCATGCTGACCGAGACGTGCGTTCCCTTGGGCCCTTTCAACAGGGAGGCCACCGCAGCCGAGTCCATCGCCGTGGTAGCTTTGCCGTCGATGAAGAGGATGACATCGCCGGGCCTGATGCCTGCCTTATACGCCGGCGACGCTTCCGTGGTCACGAGTACGACAATCTTGGTGGTGCCATCCTTGTCGGGCTGTGGCTGAATGGTCATGCCCACGCCGTAGTACTTGCCGTGCTGGTCCTCCCGCATCTGCGCGTAGGCCTTAGGATCGTAGAAGTTGGAATGAGGATCCAGGGTATGCAGCATGCCGGGAATGGCGCCGTCGTAGATCACCTTGTCGATCTTGTCGGAGTCGAGGTGCTCGGCGTAGTTCTGCTCCACCAGGGAGTACACGTCGGTGAACGAATGGAGGCTGTCGCGCAGAGTCGATTCATCGGAGGCCGACTGCGCCGAGACTTTACCATTGATCAGCGAGCCAAGCACCGCGCAGGTCGCCAGGAAGAGCGTGACGGTAAGGAGAGCGCGACGGGTACGTGGTGCCATAGGTACAGTCTACCTCGGTATGGGTGGCAAAGAGGCGCCGCCTGCATTGGACGGAGTATAGCATCGGCTGTGAGCCCAGCCTCCGAACGAAAGTGGTAGAGGAAGGCGCTTCGCGCTTAGCTCGAGCGGGGTTTGCGCAGGCCGCAAGCTCCTAGACTTCACGGAGAACGACCAGGAACAAGGAGAGAAGAGATGCTGAGTGTACAGATCGATAAGACCGGCTCCGCGGACGTACTGCAGGTTCGCGACGTGGCAACACCTATGCCGGGAAGCGGCGAAGTTCTGGTTCGCATCGAGGCGTCCGGGGTGAACTTCATCGATACGTACCTGCGCGAAGGCCGGTACGCGGCTCCCCTGCCCTACACTCTCGGCCAGGAGGCAGCCGGGGTGGTGGAGTCGCTTGGTCCCGGGGTCCAAGGCCTCCAGCCTGGCGACCGCGTAGCGTGGTGCGGCGTCCCCGGCACCTACGCGCAGTTTGCCTGCGCGCCGGCGGACCGTCTGGTGCGGGTTCCCGATGGCGTGACGACGCAGCAGGCCTGCGCCGCCATACTGCAGGGAATGACGGCGCACTACCTGGTTCACTCCACCTATACCGTGCAACCCGGAGAGACCGTTCTCATCCACGCCGGAGCGGGCGGAACGGGTCTGCTGCTGACGCAGATGGCCAAGGCCCTAGGAGCCCGCGTGATCACCACGGTATCGACAAGGGAGAAGGCTGCGCTCTCGAAGGATGCCGGAGCCGATGAGGTCATCCTCTACACAGAGACCGACTTCGCCAGCGAGGTTAGGCGCATCACGGGCGGCGCCGGGCTGCCCGTGGTCTTCGACTCGGTAGGTCGCAGCACGTTCGAGGGCTCGCTCTCCTGCCTCCGGCCGCGCGGCATGATGGTGCTCTTCGGAGGAGCTAGCGGGCCCGTTCAACCCTTCGACCTCATCCGGCTTTCAAGTCTCGGATCGCTGTATGTAACTCGCCCCACGCTGAAGGATTACGTCACCACCCGGGCGGACCTGGAGTGGCGCGCCGGAGACGTCTTCCGCGCGATAGCAGACGGGACGCTCCGGCTCCGGATCGAGCACACCTACACGCTCAAAGACGCCGCCCAGGCGCATCGCGACCTGGAATCCCGCAGCACCACAGGCAAGCTGCTGCTTCTGCCCTGAGCCCAAGTCAACAACCCGATATAGTTGTCCTTGTGCCCGGATGGTGAAATCGGCAGACACAGCGGACTTAAAATCCGCAGACCCTAACCGGTCGTGGGGGTTCAAGTCCCCCTCCGGGCACCACATACGCCCTACTGCAGCAGCGTGCCATCCTCGGTCTGGATCTTGGCCTCTTCTGGGGGGATGACCACAGCGGCGGCTACTTTGTCCTGGTCGTCCAGATTGAGGAGCTTGACCCCCTGGGTGGAGCGGCCGGCAGCGCGGATGGTCTTGGTGTCCAGGCGGATGATCTTGCCGAACTGGCTGATAAGCATCATCTCGGTAGTGTCGTCGACGAGTTGGATACTGGTCACCTTGCCGATCTTCGGCGTGGTCTTCATGTTGATCACGCCTGTGCCGCCGCGGGTCTGAAGGCGGTAGCGGTCGACGTCGGTGCGTTTGCCAAAGCCGTTTTCGCTGACGGTGAGGATCAGGCAGGGGGTTAGGCCGAGCCTCTCGTCGATCTTTTCGAGCTTGGCCGCGGCGGCGGAGCTGGGCTGGGCTGCGGCTACATCCGACGGATCGCCTTCGAGGACGACCGACGCGGCTGACTCCTGGGCCTCATCCAGAACGGCTTCGAGAGCGTCGGTAAGGCCCTTCTGCTCGGCGAGTTCGCGGCGTTTGGCTTCGCGGGCCTCGGGGCTAGGCGTGACCGCGGCGCCAATGACGTAGTCGCCTTTGCGCAGGTTGATGCCCCGGTTCCCATACGCCGGACGACCCATAGGCCGGAGGTCCTGCTCGTTGAAGCGTATGGCCATGCCGTCGCGGGTGGCGAGGAAGATCACTTGTTGCCCGTCGGTGATGCGGGCGGTGATGAGTTCGTCATCCTTGTCGATGCCGATCGAGATGATGCCGCGCGACTGGACGTTCGAGAAGTCCTTGAGCGGCGTCTTCTTCACCGTGCCGTTGCGGGTGGCGAAGAGGATGTTCTTGCCCTCTTCGCTGAGGTCGCGGACGGGGAGGATGGTGACGACTTTTTCGCCGGGCTGGAGGTCGATCAGCGAGGCCATGGCCTTGCCCTTGCCGACCGTGCCAGAGTCGGGAATCTCGTAGACCTTCAGCCAGTACACGCGGCCGGAGTTGGTGAAGCAGAGGAGATAGGCGTGGGTGGAGTCGACGATGAGCTGGGCGACGAAGTCCTCATCGCGTGTCTTCATGCCGATGCGTCCTGTGCCTCCGCGGCGTTGCTGGCGGTAGGTGGAGATGGGTGTGCGCTTCAGGTACCCGGTGCTGGAGACGGTGACGGCGACCTGCTCGTCGGCGATGAGGTCTTCGAGGGTGAGTTCGGTGCTCTCGTCGAGGATTTGAGTGCGACGGGGGTCGCCGTACTTGTCCCGGACCTCCTCGAGCTCTTTGACGATCACGCGCCGGAGCTTCTTTTCGCTGGCAAGGATAGCTTCGAACTCGGCGATGTTGGTGCGGACCTCGGCAAGCTCCTTGAGCAGCTCGTCGATGGAAAGCTGGGTGAGCCGGTAAAGCTGCAGCTCGAGGATCGCGTCGATCTGGCGATAGCTGAGGATGAGGGTGCCGGTGAGCGAGTTGGTGAGGTCGACGGAGTACTTTGCGGGGTCCAGGGTGACGCCGGCGAGTTCCGTGCCGCGGAGGTTGACGGTCTTCCCGGAGAAGTACTGGAAGAGGCGCTCGCGTGCCTCCTGTCTCGATCCGCTTTGGCGGATCATACGGATGACCTGGTCCAGGTGGTCCAGCGCGATCTGGTAGCCGAGGAGGATGTGCTCGCGGTCGCGGGCCTTCGAGAGCAGGAAGGCTGTCCGGCGCCGCACCACGTCGATGCGGTGGTCGAGGAAGGCGCGAATGGCCTGGTCGAGCGGAAACTCCTTAGGCTGGCCGTTATGCACGGCCAGGAAGATCATGGAGAAGGACTCCTGCATCTGGGTGTGCTTGTAGAGCTGGTTGAGGACGATCTGCTCCTCGGCGCCTCGTTTGAGTTCAATGACGATGCGCATGCCGTCGCGGTCGGACTCGTCGCGGACGTCCGAGATGTCGTCCACGATCTTTTCCGTGACCAGCTCGGCGATGCGCTTAATGAGGGTGGATTTATTGACCTGGTAGGGGATCTCGGTGACGAGGATAGCCTGGCGGCCGCCGGTGATGTTCTCGACGGAGCATTTGGCGCGCATCATGAAGCGTCCCCGTCCGGTGCGGTACGACTGGGCAATGTTGGCCCGGCCGTAGAGATAGCCGCCGGTGGGGAAGTCGGGGCCTTTGACGTGTTCGAGGACGGTCTCCAGGCCGGCGAGCGGATCTTGAATCAAGGCGATGGCAGCGTTGACCACCTCGGTGAGGTTGTGGGGGGGGATGTTGGTAGCCATGCCCACAGCGATGCCGGAGCTCCCGTTGACGATGAGGTTGGGGATGCGGGCGGGCAGGACGGTGGGTTCCACGGTGGATTCGTCGTAATTTGGGGTGAAATCGACGGTATTGGAGTCGATATCGGCGAGCATGTCGCTGGCGATGCGGGTAAGGCGCGACTCGGTGTAGCGCATGGCGGCCGGGGGATCGCCGTCGACGGAGCCGAAGTTGCCCTGGCCGTCGACCAGGGGGTAGCGGAGGCTGAAGGGCTGGGCCAAGCGGACCATGGTGTCGTAGATGGCAGAGTCGCCGTGGGGGTGGTAGTTGCCCATGACGTGGCCGACGACCTTCGCGGACTTGGTGTATTTCTTGTTGAACTGAAGGCCCATCTCCTGCATTCCAAAGAGGATACGCCGGTGGACGGGCTTCAGGCCGTCGCGCACATCGGGCAGGGCGCGGCCAATGATGACCGACATGGAGTAGTCGAGGTACGACCGCCGCATCTCCTCCTCGATGTTGATCGAGAGCATGGAGAGAGCGCCGCGGCCTTGGACAGTGGAGTCGGGCGGCAGGCCGGCAGGAGGAGGGTTGTTGGAAGCGGCGTTCTGCGCATTGAGCTGGGGGTCCGGGGGGCCGAGCGGAAGCTGGGGGTTTTGATCGTCTGCCATGGGTGTCTATGGCTATTATAAGGCCTGTTTTGGCCAGTTTTTGAGGGTTAGGACGTGCAGAAGGGGTTCATTTCGCGGTACGGAGATGGAGAATTGCGTGGTAAAACGTGGTTTCTGAGCGGACGCAAGAGTTGGCGGTCCAACGGCGGGAGTAAGCCTCCCCTTCGACGCCGACGCGCAAGGAAAAGAGAAAGGGTGCTCGTCACGAGCACCCTTTGGAGCAGACCCCGCTAAGGGTTAGAAGTGAATCTTCGCAGCAAACTGACCGAAGCGGCGCTCGTCGCCCGGTCCGCCGAGACCACCCTTCTGGGCGGTAATCGGAAAGGCGGTGGAACCGGCTGGGCTGTTCGCCACATCGTTGTTCGACCCTACGATGTAGAGGTTGTGGTGGTTGAGAATATCGTACCCTTCGGCGCGAAACTCAACACTGATCTGTTCGTGTATGGGGAAGACCTTGCTGACGGAGGCGTTCAGGTTCCATGCCCCAGGACCTCGGAAGGTATTGCGGGCGGTCATGTCCACCGGGTAGGGGCCCCAATCAGAGATACCACCCAGAGCGGGATTACCAAAGGAGTAGGCTGCTGGGAGATTCCCAAGAGTGTAAGTGTTCTTGCCGCCTCCGGTCTGACCTGCGGGAATGGACTTGAACGTCTTCTGAGGAACGGCTCCAGCCAAGGGAGTATAGCGGACAAGATTCATCAAGCTGCCGCCGTAGTTGGTGCTGTCGAAGAAGGTGAAGGGTGTGCCGGTGCGGACGGTGTAGATGCCCGTCACCTCCCAGCCCCCGACGGCTTCGGAGAGGAGCTTGTGACCATTCACGTTGGGCGTCTTGTAGATTGGAGCGACGACGAGTCTCTGCCGGATGTCGAGATCGCCCGGGCCACGATCGAGCCCGGGATTGGTGAAATTGGTGTAGCCGAGGACGAAGACGTTATTGCTCTCGGAGAACGTGGTGCTCAAGTCGTCCTGCTGGTGCGAGAAAGTGTAGTTCGCTACTAGGCTTAGGTTGCTGTGGCGGAAGTTGGTCGTCTGGAACTGTACGTTGACTGCCTCGTAGTAGGAGTCTCCATTGCTGCCGCGGTTGTTGATGTTGGAGTACTGGGAGTTGAGGCGGGTGAGGCCAGTGTTGCCGGTGACAGGATCGGTGTAAGGGTCGCCGGCGAGGACGTTGCCGCTGCCCAGGCCATTGATGTTCTTGATGTCGTATAGGTGGATACCGCGGGCTCCGCTGTATTGGATGCCTAGGACGGTGCTGGGCGCGAGCTGTTGCTCGATAGCCGCATCCCAGAACTGTGTCTGTGCCGTGCGGATATTCTCGTCGACGTTTCTCAGGCTGGTGGGAGGTAGGGGAACGCTGCCGCTAGTGCCTGCCAGGGGTCCGGCGTTAGAGTTGGTGACCTGGGTGTTGTTGATGACGACGACCGCGTAGGCGGGGGGATTCTGGATGGTGTTGAAGGTTACGTTCCCGAAGTTGCGCTCGTAACTGATGCCATAGCCGCTGCGGAAGGAGGTCTTGCCGTTGCCGAAGACGTCATAAGCAAAGCCTAAGCGGGGAGAGATGGTTCCGTACTGCGGCTTCCAGAGTTCGTGAATGGGGCTATTTGGCGTTGTTAATACGCCGCCGGAGCGTACCTGGGCCGCGTAGGAGGAGCCTCCGCCGTAGTAGAAGTTGGAGTCCAGGTTTTGATTGTTGTTGTGCTGCACGCCGTAGTACTCGTAACGGATGCCGTAGTCCACAGAGAGCTTCGGGGTGGCTTTCCACATGTCCTGTGCGTAGACGGCCCAGTCGTGGAAGCGGTCGCTGCGGGCGAAGCTAGGCGAGGTGGCGGGGAGGGTGATGGAGCAGGCGGCCGTTTGGGTGAGGGCGCCGGTGTAGGGGTTTTGGACGCAGGGTAGGGCACCGCCGGCGTTAACCGCGGCCTGGAAGAGATATTCGTTTCCTGTAAGGAAGGATTGGAAGCCAGAGGTCAGGTTCTTGCCCATCTGCTGCACGGCCTGGGCGTAGGCGCCGAACGCTTGGTTCTCTTGGATGTACAGGATCTGGGCTCCGCCCTGTATGTTGTGCCTGCCTTTGGCGAAGATCAGGTCCTGATTGTACTGGATCGTGTTTTGGGGACCTCCAAAGGGAAGGCCTCCGTTACCGGTATTGAGGTCATAGAAGCCTGGGAGCTGGATGGTGGTGCTGTCGACTGGGTTAGTGGAAACCGTAGTGACGAAGAGCGTGGGTGTGTTCTGGAGAGCGGTGTTATATGAGTTTGAGATGTTGAACCGACTGAAACTGACCTTGCTTACAGCCGATAAGGCGGGAGTGAAGGTATGGGTGAGATTGAGCAGATAAGCTTGGCTTTTGTTGGATCCGGCTACATCGTACTGGTTGTAGGGGGAGAAGAAGGCAGAGCCGTTTTGGTCGGCCTCGCTGTAGTCCACATAGCGGAAGAAGGCTTGGGTATTGTTGCTGAGGTTGTAATCGAACCGGGCCATGATGTTGTACGTGTTCTGAGGGAGGCCACCGCCAGCGTCGCTGGGTACGTTGAAGTTGACGCGTCCGAAGACGGGGGTGTTCCCGGGAATGCCCGTGATGCCCAATTGCGCGGCGGAGGTAGTGTTGGCAAAGTTGAAGGTCTGGTTGCCGTACTGGTTGAAGTAGGCCTGGACATTGGGGGCGGAGAGAGCGAGGAACTGGGGTGTAGGGACACTGGCGGCGACGTTGGCGCCAGACCGTACGCGTGTCCACTCGGTGGAACCGAAGAAGAAGAGCTTGTCGCGCAGGACGGGCCCGCCGACCGCGAAGCCGAACTGGTTGCGCGTGTAGCCACCCTTCGGGACGCCGGCCTGAGCATTGGTTACGGTGTTGGAGGTGTAGGCTGCCAGGCGATTAAACTCCCAGAGGGTGCCGTGGAAGTTGTTGGTACCGGAGTTGGTGCTGACGTTGACCACGCCGCCCGATGCGCGGCCGTACTGGGCTTCATAGTTGCTGGTAATGACGCTGAACTCGTGCACAGCATCGAGCGGCACCCGGATACCGACAGAGTCACCAAAAACCTGAATGTTTTCGACTCCGTCGAGGAGGATCTCGGTGCCGGTGGAGCGCTGCCCGTTGAGGCTGAAGCCTACGCCGCGCGAGGTCACATTTTCCGTGCCGCCGCTGGAGCTGTTGTCTCCGTTCGAGATGTTTCCAGAGAGTTGAACGAAGTCGTACGGATCCCGGGTGAGACTAGGAAGTTGCTCAACCTGTGTCGAATTGACGATCTGCGAAAGCTCCGCGGTACTGGTGTTTACCTGCACTCCACCCTGCGAGGTGACCTCCACGGTCGTATTCGCGCCCGCCGAGAGCCGAATGTCCATCGTCATTTTATTTCCGACGGTCACTTCGAGCCGCGTCTGGTAGGCATTGAAGCCCTGGAAGGCAGGCGTAGACACTTCATACTGCGCTGGCGAAAGGTTCGGAATGACGAACGAGCCACTCTGTCCAACGGTGACCGTACGCACGGCATTTGTCCCAAGGTTCTTAGCGGACACCACCGTCCCGGAGACGATGGCTCCTGTCGGGTCCGTCACGGTACCGACGATCTGACCCAAATCCTGCGCGAAGGCAGATGCGGCAAAGGCAAGGAGAAGAACGGGAAGACGGCGCCAGAGAGTGCTGAGCTTCATGTATGAGCGGTCCTTTGAAAGGTGGGTAGGCGATTCACATCACCCTTTCGAATTTCTGATAGCTGACACCGGAGCAATCGACGGACCAAACCGCAAACACAGGAGAAATAAGGCGTTTACAGCTTGCGTCTAAGGGATCCCGGCCCCATTCTATGATTTTCCGTAGGGTGTAAGCTCCCCGCCTACATCATCACGGAGACTGCAGCTTAGAGGAGACGAGTCGGCGGCCCGGTACGAATCCGAGGGCTCCGCTGCCTACCGGAAAGACCACTGGCGCACCGGCCCCACGTCCACGTGGACGAACTGGCTCCGCGGGTAGTAGCCGACGCCGCCCGCCCGCAGGCTCAGTGCGGCGTTACGCAGCGTCGCCGTGGAGACGCCCGGGATGCGGATGTCGATGGCCTTGGCCAGCATATGCTGGCTATGCTCCGCTACCCCGGTCACCGGGGCCAGGGTGCGGAGGTAGGTGTTGGACGCAGGGGTGCGGTAGCCGCAGACGATGTCGATGGTGGCGTTGGGGCGGTGCAGGCGGGTGAGCAGGTTGTGCAGGAGGTCGAACTCGCGCGGGTCGTAGGTGCTGGCGTCGTTGGTGCGGTGGTCGCGCAGAAAATGGTTCAGGCGGTCCATGGCGTCGGGTAGGTAGGTGTCGCCCACGCGGTAGACCAGGTCCAGGTCCTCGCCGGTGTGCAGGTGGTGCAGGCGGAGGTGGTAGCTGCCCGCGAGCCCGGCGGGAAGGGTTCCGGAGCTTGAATGGACACGCGCGGAGGGATGGGCATGGGTCGCGTGGAGGCGGCCGGCGGGAAGCAGCAGCAGGCCGCAGAGGACAGCCAAGGTGCGAAGGCGGACACGCATCGCCGGGACGGGGGAGGGCTGCGGCAGGGGTCTCGGCAAGGTTTCGGGTCTCCTGAGGGGCACTGCGCGACGAAGTGGCGGCTGACTTGCCTCTGTGTTTTGCCGAGCAAAGTGGTGCCCGGCTAGCGCCCCGTCGTTCTGCCTAGTTTATCGGAAGTGTTTGCTGCAGGTTGAAGGCTTTGTCCAACTTTTGTGTTACCTCCGAGGACCCTGTCTCCCGCCTGCGCTAGAAGGTTGGCCCGGCGACCCGAGCCGCACGTACAACCAAGAACCGAGCGCGGAGTCTCGATCCCGGACGGGTCTAGAAGATGCCCGCCGCCCGCATGGATTAGGTTAATAAGGATGAACCTGAGCGTAGTCGAACTGCGTGTGCTGGGCGCGTTGATGGAGAAGGAGATAACGACGCCGGAGAACTATCCTCTGTCGTTGAACGCGGTGCTCGCCGCCTCGAACCAGAGGTCGAGCCGGGAGCCGGTGATGACGCTTGCGGAGGACGAGGTGCGCTCGGCGCTCTACGCGCTCGAACAGAGGAGGTGGGTGGCCATGGCGCGGGAGGGCAGGGTGGCGAAGTTCGAGCACAGGATACGCACGGTGCTGCAGCTGCGGCGCGATGAGACCGCGGTGCTCTGCCTGCTGGTGCTCCGCGGACCGCAGACCGTAGGGGAGCTGCGCGGACGCGCGGGGCGGATGTACGGCTTCGACGATCTGGAGGCGGTGACGGCGACGCTCGGCCGCATGGCGTCCAGGGCCCAGGGGACGGGCGCGGGAGAGACCGGGCCGCTGGTGGAGCTGCTGCCGCGCCAGGCGGGCTCGCGCGAGGGGCGGTACAGGCATCTGCTGGGCGAGACGGAGTGAGGTTCGCGAGCAGCCGCCTCGCCTTATCGCCGGTGGCGGGCAGCGCTCCTGCCGCTCTCGATCTGAAGTCTCAACCTCTAGCCCTGCTGCTGTAAACTGGCTGCAGTCGGGGCGTAGCGCAGCCTGGTAGCGCATCTGCTTTGGGAGCAGAGGGCCGGGGGTTCGAATCCCTCCGCCCCGACCAGTTCCGCTGGATATCCGCGGCCTCGCGCAGGCGGCCTACGGCAGCAAAGGCTCGTAGTAGCGCTGGGCAGGATGCGCGCAGGCCTGGCAGAGGATGGCCGCCTCGCCAGGCGTAGAGGCGACGGCCTCGCGGTCGTAGTTGATGCCTTCGCCGCACCGGGAGCAGGCGATGCGCGGAGATTTGTACCCCGGCCTCTCGCGGGCCGGCAGCGGCACCTGCACCCACTCTTCGCTGAAGAGCTCCGCCAGCGGCAGTTCGCGATAAGCCAGCATCTGCTGCGCGTTCTTGTTCTCGATGTGCGGATACAGCTCGCGCGCGCGCTGCTTGGAGGATTCGAGCGCCGCCACGCGCACGCCTTTGTAGGTGGGGCTCTCCTCCGGCGCGGGCAGCGGGCTGGCCAGGTCGACGAAGGTGGCAGCCATCTTGCCCCAGTCGCGGAACTTCAGCGCGCGCTTGCCTAGGCGGCATCCCGTGACCACCGCGATGGCGTCGGTGGCGCAGCGGTCGATCTCGACGAAGGTGACGAGGCGTTTGCGGTCGCGCGGGGAGTCGAGGCCGCGGGGGTCGTCCACACCCAGGCGCTCGCAGCCCAGCATCGCCATGCGGACGCCGAGAATCTGGCCGGCGCAGAGATGGCCGTGCGCGATCTCGGCCTGCTGAAGGAGAGTTTCAAGGGATTGCATGCAGGTCCTATCGTACGCTCGGCCGGGTAACTGGCCGGTACCGCATAGGCTTAGTTTTCCTCCGAGTTGTCATTCTCTTCCACCAGGCTGGTGCTCCCGACGACGTCGAAGGTGACGGTCTGGCCGGAGGTGGGCTGGAGCGTAACCCGCAGCGGAAGCCGCTGCCAGCGGGCGGCCTGGCAGACCGGGAGAAGGTGCTCGGCCTGGGGCCAGGGGCCGAGCTGCTTCTGCACGATGGGCCTCCGCGCGCCCAGCTGCGCGACCATGGCGTAGAGGCCGCCCTTGCCGGTGGAGGAGGTGCCGCAGTAGGCCGCGTAGTCGCGGAACCAGGTGACGTCGGAGACCTCGGGGTCGAAGTTGGGCAGGTGCAGCGCGGTGATGTGGCCGCTCGCACGGTCGACCAGAAGCCAGGGGCCGGGCTGCCATACCCAGCGCGGGCCGGAGTCCGTGGGCAGCGCGTCGTTCAGGCGCAGCGCCCGCCGTATGGTGAAGCTGCGGTCCGTCACCTCGTGCAGGTCGCCGGTCGTCCATTCGCGCTGCGCGGCATCGACCAGCAGAGGGCGGATCTTGAGTGTGGAGGTCTCTTCGGCGCGCGTGTCCGGGGTGGCATCGGCCACCGTGTAAGGCACGCGCCGGACTGCGCCGAGCGAGACCGTGTGGGACTTGACGGCGTGCAGCGGAAGGGCGGCGAAAGACCAGAACAGCGTCCACGGCAGGAGAGAAGACTGGCGCATGTTGAGCAGCGTACGAGGTGCGGACGGTGTTTACAAGGGTGCGGCGGGCCGCCTACCTGCAAACACTACCGGCGCAGGGATGGCGGAAGCTTCGCCAGAGCGGGCACGGGCGATGGAGAATCTGTCCTCCAGTTCAGGAAAAACCTGACAAACTAGAGGCGCGGCTGTGGATTGTGCGCTGCGTGGAAGGTTCGGCAGTAGTATGGTGGTGACAGAGCGCGATGCCGTCGCGCTGGGCGCAAGGCGCAACGCCGTTGCGTCGGGCGCGGGCCAGAGGTCGGAAGAGGCGGCGGCAACTATCCAAGAGACACGAAAGGAAAGAGACCAGATCATGTGGAAACCAAACCAGCCGGGGAGCAATGCACCTTCGACTCCTGAGCCCGTCCGCCCGGCGACACCGGCGGGAACAACGTTCGAGGCTGCGCCGGCGCGTCCGGCGGCCACTCCGGCAGCACCGGCGGGAAATCCCGCGGCCACCGGAGAGCAGGCTACCATCGGCAAGTCGCTCGTGGTCAAAGGCGAGCTGACCGGGTCCGAGTCGCTGTACATCGACGGCAAGGTAGAGGGCGCCATCAACCTGCCGGGCAACCGCGTGACGGTGGGCCGCAACGGACAGGTGGCGGCGAACATCGTCGCCCGCGAGGTAGTGGTGCTCGGCAAGGTGCGAGGCAACTGCCAGGCCAGCGACCGCGTGGATATCCGCAGCGAAGGCTCGTTGACCGGAGACGTCATCGCGGCGCGCATCTCCATCGAAGACGGCGCCTTCTTCAAGGGCGGCATCGACATCCGCAAGCCGGGTAGCGGCGACGCCAAACCTGCACCCACTCCTGTCTCCGAGCCGATCAAGACGGAAGCGTAGGACGTTCTCCAACGCAGTCGCATCGTTATAGGCACGCGCGAAGGCCCCGGAATCGCTCCGGGGCCTTCGTCCGTGCGCTCGCGTCGGAGGCCAACGATCACAGGTTGCGCGCAACGCCGAAGGCCATGCAGACTGCCAGCGCGGCCCACGCCACGCGGGCTGTGGGTGCGGCGAAGCACGGGCTCTCGTATGCCAGGTAGCGCCTGTAGGCCCGGGCCCCGGACCGGAGAACAAGTGGCAGGCTGAGTGTAGATAGCGCGTTCAGCCGCAGGGCGGAGGCGAGATGGCCGCGCAGCAGTTCGGCTAGCGCCCGCGTGGAGCCGCAGCCCGGGCACTCCAGGTGCAGGTATTCGAAGACCGGGCAGCGAGGATAGAAGGTGTGCTGTTGCGGAGGAAACCTCCAGAGAACCAGGGCGGCGAGAGCCAACGCGAACGGAGGCGCGGCTGCCCGTCGCCCCCATCGTAACGCCGCTCGCAAGTCCGCTCCCAAGTCCGCTCCCAAATCCGCTCGCAGCCCGGTCATGACGGGCAGATCCAACTCTTGAGGTTCAAAGACCCGGACGCGCATAGCGGACGGCCTGCTTGATCGTGTTGATCCGGTTGAAGTGATACTGGAAGTAGAGGCTGCCGAAGAAGAAGGTCATCACCGGGCCGAGCCGCAGGCCGATGGGGTCTGTGGTGTTGAAGTACTCCTCGAGCGAGCCGCGCATGGCGAAGCGGTAGGCGATCAGGAGCACCAGGATGGCGATCGAGGTGAGCGCGGAAAAGAAGATCGCCGGCAGCGAACGATGCGTGTAGAAGCCCTGGCTCAACATGGCGAAGCGGGAGAAGGTCGCGCCCAGGTTGAGGGTCCAGCAGACAAGGTAGAGGATGAAGAAGAGGCTCGCGCTGCTCCGAGGCTGCACCTTCTTGAGCCAGACGATCTGGATGATCTCGTAGAGGATAGTGAAGATACCGCAAGTGAAGATGCCGAAGAGCAGCAGCAGAACCCAGTTCAGGTTGGGTGGGTCGGCGGAGGCGAAGGCGGCCTGGGAGTAGCCCGGTGCCGCGTAAGCGCCTCCCGCCGCGTACGCGCCTACCGTAGAGGTGTACGGGACAGGAGTCTCAGGCAATCCGAGCACCTGGGCCACCGTGCTCCACTCCGGCATCTCCTCCGATTTGGCCATGTCGGTGGCCAGCACGTTGCCCGAGGCGAGGTAGCGCTGCAGCTCTTCGAGGGTATAGGGGCCGTACATCTGGCCGCTGCGTGAGACGTGAAAGTGCATCGCGGGCTCCGGGCGTGGGCGAAATCTCTGTGTCGCGAGATCTCTCCAGCGGAATCTCTGTCCCACTGATAAGAACATGGAGGGAACCCCGGCACAACGGAATCTTTGCGCGCCCTTCACAACAAGAACAACCTGCTCTCCTGCCTAGTTCCCATCCGGCCGCATGCTCTCTCTTCCCCCGCGACACGTGTGTTGCCACAAGGCAGAACCGCGGCAGGCACACTATGGGCCAGCCGGAGTACATCTCTCTCTCCCTCTTCCACATCAACCTAGCTAGACGTACGCAGCTCGGAAAGAGGAACGCCAGATGCCCGATCCCACCGCAGTACCCGAAGCCACCGAGGCTCCCGCTCACAAGGGCCCCCACGACCCCAACGAGATCAATCCCAAGATGTCCTCCGACATCGCCTACTGGTCCAAGGAGTTCGGCGTCTCCGGCTCCGCCCTCCACGAGGCCATCCGCGTCCACGGCACCCACGTAGCCAAGGTTCGCGCCGCCCTCCACAAGCATTAGGCCGCCCTCCACAAGTATTAGGCCGCACTACCAGCCGACCCCTTCCACCCTCTGCGCATCGAAACCTGCTTAGCAACCCGGAGAAAGAATATGCTCATCGTCCTGATCGTTCTCTTGTTGGTCTTCGGCTTTGGCGGCTACCGTATGGGTCCCGGCCTGGGTTATTACGGCGGCGGCGGCATCAGTCTCATCCTGCTGATCGTCATCATCCTGCTCGTGCTCAAGGTCATCTGAGCGTCCTGGCGGACGCATCTCTAATTCGGCCTGCAAGTCCTCGAGACTCGAGGACTTGCCCAGTCGCGCCGGAACGAACCCACTGAGCCCCTCGCGCCTCCCGCGGACAAGTTGCAGGAACCCACGTTTGCCGCGCATTTTCCCACAAAGTGTCCGGCTTCTTCCAGCACGAGGCGAAGGCGAAAACTGGCTATTGCTGGCATTTCGGGCAGAAGTGCGTCCCACGCCCCCCCACAATCACCCGGCGAATCGCCGTCCCACACACCCGGCACGGCTGCCCCGTGCGCAGATACACCCTATGCTCCAACTGGAAGAATCCCCGCACTCCATCCGCATCCACGTAGTCCGAAACCGACGATCCCCCTAACTGAATGGCATGGTGCAGCACCTCCACCAAAGCCACCCGAAGCCGCTCCAGACGCGCCTTCGAGAGCCTCCCCGCCTGCGTACGCGGCCGGATTCCCGCCCTGAACAAGCTCTCGTCAGCATAGATATTTCCCACCCCGTGCAGCAGCGCCTGGTTCAGAAGCGCCGCCTTGATCGCCGTCTTGCGCCCCCGAAACAGCTCCGCAAAATCCCGCGAAGCCACCGTGAGCGGCTCTACACCGGGGCCACTATATGCCTCATTCTGAACGGATAATCGGCCAAACCGGCGCGCATCGACAAACCGCACCTCACGCCCATCGTCGAGCGTCAGCACAGCATGCGTATGCACCGGCACAGGCACCCGCGCGGACGAGACCAGAAGCCTCCCCGTCATGCCGAGATGCACCAGAAACTCCGCCCGGCAAAGCTCCCGAGCCTCCCCGTCCACCTCCCCATCTCTCTTCCGGCCGCCTTGAGCCTCCCTGCGAGCGACCGACATAACCACCGTCTTCCCCACTCTCCGCACCGCCTCGATGGTGCTCCCGGTGAGCACAGCCTCGATCTCAGCCCCTGGGCTCTTGAACGTCTGCGGCTTGCCGCTCGTCCAGACGCCGACGATGGTCCGGCCTTGTACGCGCTCGTGCATTCCATTCGCGATCGTCTCGACTTCGGGCAGCTCTGGCATCTATCTCGGAGTTGCAATCTTCAGGGCAAAGCTGATTGGGAGCGCGGGAGGAGCAGCACTTCCCTGGCCGCACGTCTGCGCTCGACCTGCGTTACGCGCGAGGCTCCTTCGCAAGAGGCTCTCCTTGCCTTCGCAAGAGGCTCTTCTTGCCAAGTATAAAATGAACTTGGGCGCGAAGACCTCGCGCATCTACCCCTCGGAGCAGGATCTCTCGTGAAGCAGCGCAAGTCAGCAGTCATTCTGGGCGCCCAGTGGGGCGATGAAGGCAAAGGCAAGATCGTCGATGTGCTTTCCGAGCGGTTCTCCGTGGTGGCGCGCTACGCCGGCGGACATAACGCGGGTCACACGGTCATCATTCACGGCAAGAAGTTCGTGTTGCAGCTGATTCCTTGCGGCGTCCTCCGCCCGGAGTGCAAGGGCGTCATCGGAAACGGCGTCGTGCTCGACCCCATGGCGTTTCTGAACGAGGTCAAGAAGCTCAAGGACGCTGGCCTCCCCATCCACGGGCAGCTCTTCGTCTCCAACCGTGCCCAGATCATTCTGCCCTATCACCGCATGATCGAGCTCGCCGCCGAGAATGCCCCCGGCCGAACCAAGATCGGAACCACCAGCCGCGGGATCGGCCCAGCCTACGAGGACAAGATGCACCGGAGCGGCCTGCGCGTCGTGGACCTGCTCAACTCCGCGCTGCTTAGAACCCACATCGAGAATGCCTGCCACGAGAAGAACACCATCGCGCACGCCCTCTTCGGCACCGCCCCGCTCGATCCCAAGGCCATGTACGAGGAGTACGCGCGCGCCGCGGAACAGATCGCCCCCTTTGTGACCGATACCGCCGTCATGTTGAACGACGCCATCCGAAGCGGCGAGAAGGTCATGTTCGAAGGAGCGCAGGGAGCGTTGCTAGACATCGACCACGGCACGTATCCCTTCGTGACCAGCTCCTCGGCCACCGCCGGAGGAGCCGTGACCGGAACCGGTGTCGGTCCCACCCAGATCGGTACCGTGATCGGCGTCACCAAAGCCTATGTCACACGCGTGGGCGAAGGGCCCTTCCCCACCGAGATCCACGACGACTCCGCCGACCTGCTGCGCGCGCGCGGGCAGGAGTACGGCGCCGTCACCGGCCGTCCGCGCCGCTGCGGCTGGCTCGACCTGCCCCTGCTGCGCTACTCCAACATGATCAACGGGACCGAGTGGCTGGTCGTCACCAAGATGGATGTCATGGACGAGTGCGCCGAGATTCCCATATGCACCGGCTATAAGGTCAACGGCCGGCTGACCGACGTGATCCCGGCCGATATGCCAGGCTTCGGAGCCATCCAACCCGTCTACACCAGCCTCAAAGGTTGGCATTGCTCGACGGCTGGAATTACCGAGTTCGATAAGCTTCCTAAGCTGGCCCAGGACTATCTGCACTTCCTCGAGAAGGAAGCAGGCGCCAGGATCGGCATGGTCTCCACCGGACCCGACCGCGACCAGACCATCACCTTGCCGGAGTTCGGTGAGGCACTCAAAGCTTAGAGGAAACGCGGACCGCCGCGAGGAGATCGAGATACCATGGTCAGTTTCAACGTGCAGATGCGGTTCGCAGCCAGCGACCGCGACGAGATCGCAGCCATTCTGCGGGAGCTTGCGGATGCCTCGCGACAGGAGCCCGGCTGCGTCACCTATATCCCGCTCTTCGTCGAGGCGGACATCTGCACCGTCCTCATCGTCGAGCAGTATAAGGATGAGGCCGCCGTCGAACACCACCGGCAGACTCCCCACTTCGAACGTCTCGCCCTGCGCGGCCTATACCGCCGGATGCTCGATCGCAAGGTCGAGACCCTGCTTGCCATCGCCTGAATAGGCGGCTTCACATTCGCCCGCGGCTAACACGAAAGTCGCTTTGACTCCGCGGAAGTGGCAGTCTACCATCCGGTACGAACCTATGCAGTCAGGCATCGCTTGCAGCCGAATACGCCTTCTCCGAGCAGCCACCACGTTGCTCGTCTGCCTTCTCGCCGCGAAGGAGCAGCCTGCCTGCGCCGCCAAGCCGCATCCCGCCAGAACCCATGAATACAAGCATGAGATCCAACTCCTGGAGGCGGAATGGCGAACCGCGCAACTAGCCGACGACACCGCCGCAATGGATCGTCTGCTCGCCGACGACTATGTCGGCATCTCCATCAACGGCCAGGTCTATACCAAGGCGCAACAGCTTGAAAGAATGAGGGATAGGACCCTCCTGCTGACCAAGTTCGTTCAGGGCGAGATACGGATCAAACTAGCCGGACAACTTGCGATCGTCACCTCCAGCGCCGAGGTGGAGGGTAGCAACGACCGCACCGAGTTTCACGGCCAGTACAGCTACATGCGCATCTGGCAGCGTGACCCCAATGGTGCCTGGAAGATAACCAGCTTCGAGGCCACACGCAAGAGAGAGCATGGGGAAGGCAGATCGGGCGGCGAGCACAGCACCGAGTTGCCCCAGCCGACGGTGAAACCGCCCGAAGGCCAGAGTGGGTCGACGCAGATGAGCCGAGAGGACTACGCCGTAAGTACCTCAAAGATTCGCGCTGGCTGAACCGTACGCTGCGGCGGTAAAGAAACTCCAGGGAGGTTCAAGGCCGTCAGGCGCCGATCCAGGGAGCGCGTGGAACCCGTGATGCGAGCGTCGTCGGACTCCTTGGGATGGGGAACGAACTGCATCCAATTCGAACAGTGCTTCTTACCGGGCAGCAGGTAGGGACGGTCGAGGGCGCCTGCATTCCTACCATGGGAAAGCCGCTCCGACCGGAGCGACGCAGGAAGCTGATGAGGAAGAGTGGACATGGGTGCCTCGCAAGGCGGGAGGAGAAATCCCAAAATGGGAGGAACCCTCTCGTATGGTTACTATAGATTGAACTTCTGGTTTTAGGGTTGCCTGTGCGGCTTCGGCGGTGCGCTCCCGCTCAGAGCCCAAGTCCGCTGTTGAAGCGCTCTCGGAGCCTGTGCCAGGTCGTTGCCAGAGCCTCGGGCAGGACACGCGTCTCGGCGGTTACCGTCATGAAGTTCGTGTCACCCAGCCAGCGCGGCAGCACGTGTAGATGCAGATGCTCGGCGACGCCGGCTCCCGCAGCCTTCCCCAGGTTCATGCCGAGATTGAGGCCATCCGGATGATACGCCTCCCGAAGGCACTGCTCCGCGATCTGGGCCGCCAGGATGATTTCGACAGCTGCCCCGCTGTCGAGCTTGGCGAGGGAGTCGCAGTGGCTATAGGGCACCACCATCAGGTGCCCCGTAGAATACGGATAGATGTTAAGGCAGAGGAAGCAGCGCTCCCGCCGCGCAAGGATGAAGGCTGAGCGTTCCGCCTCCTCTGGCGCCATGCCTGCGCCGATAGCGCCTTCCACCGCCGCCAGCAGGTTACAGAAGACGCACAGCCTGTCCTCAGCCGGCGCAAAGGCCTTCAGCGCCTCAGGAACGCCCTGCATGCTGGAGCTCTTCTCTTCTGTGATGTAGGCATATCTCCAAGGCGTCCACAGCCTGTCCATAGGGCCGAGTATAAGGGATGAAGTTGGCTGCGGCGGGGCTGCAACCTCTCCCGACAGCGGTTCTGGATTGCAGCAAAGATCGACTTACAGCAATTTCATGGCAAATCGGACGCAAATCGCACGATTCGCCGTTGACAGAGTTGACTCCCACGTTTAATCGCTCTATCCTCTGTAGTGAGCCTCTGTGTGTGGGATCCAAGTGCAGCCGCTCCTCTGAAAGCAGTACCCGTTCCTGCCTGTCGAAGCCTCCGATGGCAGGAAAAGCGACCGCGGTCCCGCCCGGACCCCTCCGCTTTTCCCCACCAGCGCCGCGAAAGACTGGAACGAGAAGCTTGGGTCCCGGAGTTAGCATCAAAATGGTAGACCACAATCCTTTTCAAACCGAGAGCACACCCCTGAACACCCAACTGGAAACCCTGACGCCCGAGCCGGCGGATCACCAAGATTCGTCTTTTGAACCCACCCCTATCCACGCCTCTGCGCCAGACGCGAACACAGTGACCGCGCGTCCCGCCGAGCAGGTCGAGGCATCCGCGCCAGAAGCCGCCGCGACCCTCGGTACCCTGCGGGCCTCGGAGGAGCCGGACTACGACGCCGCCGACTTCGCCGCCGCGCTCGCCAGCTTCGATCGTGAACAGGCCGCCGAGTCCGCTGCTGCACAGAGCCTGACAGCCGAGGAAGCGCTCATCACCGGCACGGTCGTGAAGATTACCGACAAGCATGTGGTCGTCGATATCGGACTCAAATCCGAGGGTTTGATTCCGCTCGACCAGGTGCTGGACGTCAACGGCGTCAGCAAATTCAATCCAGGCGACTCCATCGAGGTGGTCGTCGAGCGCGAAGAGGCCGAGGGCGGCTATCTCGTCAGCTACGACAAGGCCCTCCGTCATAAGGTCTGGGATAAGCTCGAAGCCGCCGCCAACGAGAAAGTGCCCGTGAAGGGCATGGTGCTCAGCCGCGTCAAAGGCGGTCTGACCGTCGATATCGGCATCAAGGCCTTTCTGCCCGGTTCGCAGGTGGAGGTGCGGCCCGTCCGCAACCTCGACGCCTACGTAGGCACAGAGATCGAAGTCCGCGTCATCAAGCTGAACAAGAAGCGTGGCAACGTCGTCATCAGCCGCAAGGAGCTGCTCGAGGAAGACCAGAACGCCAAAAAATCGGTCACCCTGGCGACCCTCGAGGAGGGCACTGTGCTCACCGGAACGGTGAAGAACCTCACCGATTATGGAGCCTTCGTCGACCTCGGCGGCCTGGATGGGCTACTGCATATCACCGATATGAGCTGGGGACGCCTGACTCACCCCCGCGACCTGGTCAACGTCGGCGACGAGATTCAGGTGAAGGTGCTGAAGTTCGACAAGGACAAGCAGCGTGTCTCCCTCGGCTTCAAGCAGCTCACGCCCGATCCCTGGCTCGACGCCACCGAGCGCTACCCCATCGGTGCCCAGGTCCGGGGACGCATCCTGTCGGTCACCGACTATGGAGCCTTCGTCGAACTGGAGCAGGGTATCGAGGGTCTTGTCCATGTCTCCGAAATGACCTGGTCGAAGCGGATGAAGCACCCGTCGAAGATGGTCAAGCCGGGCGACGAGGTGGATACCATCATCCTCTCCGTCAATCCGAACGACCGCCGCATCTCGCTCGGCATGAAGCAGCTCCAGGAGAATCCCTGGGAACAGCTTGAGGACAAGTACCCCATCGGAGCTGTCATCGAAGGCCGCGTCCGCAATCTCACCGACTTCGGAGCCTTCATCGAGATCGAGGATGGCATCGATGGCCTCGTCCATGTCTCGAACCTGAGCTGGACCAAGCGCATCAAGCATCCCTCCGAGGTACTGAAGAAGGGCGAGAAGCTGAAGGCCATCGTGCTCGGAGTCGAGCCCGAGAATCGTCGCCTCTCGCTCGGCGTCAAGCAGCTCCAGCCCGATGTGTGGGACACCTTCTTCGCGCAGCATCGCGTAGGTGACGTCGTGAAAGGTAAGGTCCTGCGCACAGCCCAGTTCGGGGCCTTCATCGAGATCGCCGAGGGAGTCGAGGGTCTTTGCCACGTCTCCGAAGCCGTCGACGCGACCGGCCATCCGGTTAAGATGGATGTGGACTCGGAGCAGGAGTTCAAGATCGTCAAGATGAATCAGGAAGAGAAGAAGGTCGGTCTCAGCATCCGCGCCGTAGGCGAGGAGGCAAGCCGCGCCGAGGTCGAAAGCTACAAGGAGCGCGAGCACAAGCCCAACGCAAGCTCTTCCGCCTCCTCCTCAAGCAGCAGCACAACGCTCGGCGACCTGATCAACTGGAAGCGCTCCGAGCGAGACGACCGCGAGTAGCCAATTCCTGCATCCACCAAGAAGAAGGGCCACCTTTTCAGGTGGCCCTTCTTCTTTCTAGAGCGAATTCGCTATTGGCGTTGAGGAAGACAAAAGCAGATTTCCTTGGGAATGATCCAAGCAGAATCACGCAAGCTGCAGAATCGGCTAGGCAACCATACTAAGCCGATCGAGGTAGCACTGCCGGATTGAAAGAATCCTGTTCCAAAGTTGCCGCCGCCAACGCATCCGCCGCCATCCTCTCCGAGTTCCGCGCCATAATCTCCCACTCAGCAGGGGCAAGAAACGCAGGATTGAACGCACCCAGCGCGACAAACCCCGGAGCATCCCCCAACACCTCGGAGATATGATTCCACTTCAAGTAAGGCGAAGTAGTCGGAACAATGATCATCTGGCGCTCCGGTTCCGGTACCACGAAGTACACTGTCCAAATCGCGAGCGCCAGTAGGCTTGCCACTGCGCTTACGAGATTGACCGCGGAAAACATGTACGGATTATGCGAGAGCCAGGCAGCGCGAACCAAGTCTGTGGTCGCGACGATGCCAAGTCCTAGACTCACCCCGAAAAGGCGGCTTCGAAACGTAAGGCCCAGTGGGCGAATTGTGAAGCAGACGAAAAGTAGCAAGCATAAAGTCAGAATGCTTGACATTTCTTGGAGCTGTGTCACCATCGTGACCATAAACTTTATGCCAGACTGATGTGGAATAACAGCAATCCCGCAAGCGATAGCAGCAGAAATTCCTGCCGCCCACCTGAAGACCAGCCTTCCTAAGTCCGCCAGGCCCTCGAGGGGCTCCATTGCAAGCTGGAACAGCTCATAGATCACAACTAGGGATAACGCGGCTTCTAGAGCGTAGCTCGTCCAGTAAACGTAGAAATATAATTCATATGCCAAATGAACACTGATCCCCCGATTAGTAAACGTGATCAACCCCATGCATATAGTGATGGAAGCAAAGCGGATGAAGAGCATACCTAGGAAAGCGCTAAATTTTCTGAACGACTTACTGCGGAGCAACGGTACCAGGACAGCAAGGCAAAAGAACGGCTCTGCATAGCCCAACACCGTCATCAAGAGTTTCGTTGTCATTAATCCGTCCCCGAGTGACAGCTTCAGCCTAAGACAGCACGAGAACGGATGCAACTAAATAAAACGAATATCTGCAAATTTTTGCTAATACCGGTCGCCAATGCCACAACCCTTTGGATCGTCAGGAGCGCACATCGGGGTGGGGCAGGCGGAACCCTTCGTTGCAGTGACCTTCGTGCTGGCGTGGGCGGAGGTGATGCTGGAGGCGGCTGCACCGGTGAGGACGAGGACGACGACGAAGGCGCGAACGATATTCTGCATGGTAGTACCCCTTAGTTGTAGAGACTTTTTTTCGAATTTCCTGGACATGCCAGTGAGAGAAACATAGAATGTAGAATGGTGTAAGTCTATTGTTATGAAATACTTACAGCGCTAGTCAATACACTCTGTGCCCGAGGTACTAAATCAGCGTTACTGTTGCGACAAGCCCACCCTCTCGCGCCGCGCTGCTTCCGCCTCTAACTCCTCCTTCCGCCGTGATTTAGCTTCATCTTCGCAGTCCCTCTCAGGTCACCCGGCCGCCCCGATCTCTCACACGAATACACACATTCCACCAGCGCGTTTGACTCACAAAAAGCCGATTTGAGAGGTCTCTCTTATTTTTCATTGCAATCCAAAGTTCAACGCATCTCGTATATGTGCTGACGCCTAGCTACTTACGTCTCATAACGAAAGTATCCGTATCCAAGGTGCCATGGCCTGTAAGGCTCTGCCCCCCAACCGCATCCACCCACCCGAGCCCGCAAACACCGGCAGCCAAAGCCTTACGCTCCCAAGAGAACGCCTCGCACAAAGCAGCCAATAGAGCTCGCCGCGTATTCAGGCCGACCTTCGCCTTTGGTCACCAGTTTCGGAATCTACCTTCGTCCTGGACCCCACCAAAGGTTAGCTCCCCGCCGGCGTAGCCACCAGTTTCCCTCGCTCGTCTCGCACGACGAACGCTGCCGGGCAGCGATGGTCATGGGTGAACAGGACCATCCACCGCTCCGGAATCGCTCGCTCGTAAAACCGCTTACGCTGCGCAATCGTTTCGAGCGGCGCAAGATCGTACCCCATCACCCAGGTCGGTTCCAGGTGGGCGGACGTCGGGATCAGGTCGCCGATATAGCAGGCATGCCGCCCCGCGCTCTCCACATGCACGCCCAGCATATGCGCCGTATGCCCAGGGTAGAGCTCAAGCGACACACCCTCACAGACGAAAGGGTCTCGCCGCAGCCATTCGTCGTCCACCAGCGTCATCTGCCCATTGGAGATCAGCGGATCGTAGTTCGCCGAAAGATAGCTGACCCGGTCGCGGTCGAGCTGCAAGTGTCCGTGCTCCACCTCGCCGCGATGGGCAAAGTAGCGCGCCTTCGGAAAGGTAGGCTCCACCCTGCCATCGGGATGCACAGTCGTGTTCCAACCGCAGTGGTCGAAGTGCAGGTGTGTATTGATGACGATGTCGACGTCTTCAGGAGCCACACCGGCGGCGGCCAGCGACCGGGGAAGCAGCTCCTGGTTCCGATGAATCTCCCGCATCTTGGCTGACTGCTTGTTGCCTATACCCGTCTCGATCAGCACCGTGTGCTGGCCCGTGCGAACGATCGCCGTGTTTAGCCCCAGCAGGATGCGGTTCTCCTCATCCGGCGTCGCTCGCTTCTGCCACAACGGCTTCGGCACCACGCCGAACATCGCCCCGCCATCGAGCAGATACGTCCCATCGGTGCAGAGAATCAGTTCGAAGTCGCCCAGCGCGGTCCGTCCTCGCACCAGATCCTGATCTTGGAGCGCGGACGCGTGTGGCTCGATCGGCACGATTCCCTCCCCAACCGATCATAGCCGTTGCGGGGCCGGTCGCGCGCCGGTCGCGGCGTAGGGCTCTCCCCGACACCGGCGCGGTGCCTCCCCGTGACCTCCACTTGCACCCGGCTATCTAGAGATTGGTGTCGCGGAGTCGGAGTTCTGCGGCCGCGCCAGCAGATCACTCGGAACGCCCTCGGGCCCACCCAGGCTCGCGCGGCCCGCGGTCGGACGCTTGAGCTGAAAACATTGCCGGCAGAGCACCGGCCTGCCCTGCGTGGGTTTGAACGGCACCGTAGTCTCTATCCCGCACTGCGAACAGTGCGTCCGAGTCTCCGTGCGGCTGAGCACTCCTGCGCCGCTTCCCGGACGGTTCGGAGCTACCGCGCGGAGCCCCTTGCAGGGTTTGCAGCGCTTTGGGTCGTTCTTGAAGGCCTTGTCGAAAAAGAAGATCTGCTCGCCGGCAGTGAAGATGAACTCTTTACCGCAGCCGGCGCAGGTAAGTACCTTATCGGTGAATTCCATGCCCGCTTCTCCCCGTCTGGCGGAAAGTACGGAACGCACGGCTTGTATAGACGTACCCGGGCGGTTCGAACCTTCCTGCCTTACCCTTGATATGCCTGATAAACAGGGGCCCAATCTGCTGAAGCGCAGGGTACCAGATGCTTGCCACAACCGTATACTGAGCGACATATTCCGGAGGCGGCGAGACCGATGCTTTGGGGAGTAGGTAGCTCGGCCGTTCGTAGCCGGCAACCAGACTGGCACATTTTTTTGACAGTCCGGCTACCGGCTCATTTCCAAAAAAGCGCAGAGTAAAGAGAACTCAATCCTGCTCTTTGCGAATCTTCTTGCGGTTGCGCTTGCGTGCCAACGCTTCCTTCACGCGCTTCTTCTCACCTGGCTTAAGATAAAAAGAGTGACGCTTCACTTCCTTTATGATGTCTTCGGTCTGCACTTTGCGCTTGAAGCGCCGGAGTGCATTCTCGAGGGGCTCTCCCTCTTGAATTCGAACCTCTGCCAAAAAAAACACCTCCAGACAGTCCTTATTGGATACAACTTAGGATACTCGAATCTACTCTTCCAGCCAAGAACAATTGCTTGGATCGCGAGGAGAGTATCACTATTTGGCCCTCCCCTGGAGGTCCTGTACTCTCGATCAGGCGTTTGCGGCAACCGGAACACAAGGAACCAGCCATGATTCGAAGCTTCCAGGGCAAGCTGCCTACACTCAGCGAAGGCTGCTATGTCGACGCCTCGGCCCAGGTAATTGGGGACGTTCTGGTGGGCGCGCAGGCAAGTGTTTGGATGAACGCGGTGGTGCGCGGCGACGTAAACTCAATCCGCATCGGCGCCCGATCGAACGTCCAGGACTGCGCCGTGCTGCACGGTATGCGCTTCCTCTATCCCGTCATCCTGGGCGAGATGGTGACCATCGGGCACAACGCCACGGTGCATGGATGTGTGATCGAAGACGCCGTGCTGGTGGGTATCGGCGCTGTCATCCTGAACAACAGCAGGGTCGGCGAAGGTTCGATCATAGCTGCAGGTGCCGTCATCCCGGAGCATAGCGTCATTCCGGCGCGATCTCTGGTCGCCGGCGTTCCAGGCAAGGTAAAGCGCACGCTGGGGGACGCCGACCGGGAGATGATCCTGCAGTACGCCCAGAACTACCTCGCCTACACAGAGATCTATCGAGCGGAAACAGCCTAGGCCGCCCACGCGCAACCTGTGTCCGTGAGAGGTATTCGCCGCGTAGCCGACGCACGCCGTGCTCATGCCAGGCAGAGAGCTCGCTCAACCCACTCGAGCGGGGACCGGCCCAGATTCCGGAGCCCCGCTCGATCCAACCATTCACTGCCCCGTCCTGCCCTCTACCACTGCAGCAGCAGGAGCTCGGAACAGAACGCGGGGCCCATCGCGCCCACCATGCTATAGCAGCCCGGGCTCCCCGGGTTGTTGACGAGAAAGTCCTCCATCACCGAAAGAACGGAGGCGGAGGAGAGATTCCCACGCTGCCGCAGACTACGCCACGACGCCGCAAGAGCGTCCGGCGGCAGGCCCAAGGCGTTTTCCATGGCCTTCAACACCTTCGGCCCGCCGCTATGGAAGATGAAGCTGCAGATCTGGCTCATCGAGATCTCGTTTTCCTCGAGGAAGCTCTCGACGGTGCCGCGGAGCTCGTTGTTCACCAGTTCGGGAACGTCGGCCGAGAGCACAATATTGAAGCCGCTATCGTTGATGTTCCAGCCCATCAGGTGCTCCGTATCGGGATAGAACGTGGAGCGTGTCGAGACCACGCGCGGACAGGGCTCATAGATGCTGGTCGGCCTCTGCGCCAGCTCCGTCTCCTCCCCGGCCAGGACCACAGCCGCCGCGCCGTCGCCGAACAGACCGCACGCCACGAGATTCGCCATCGAGTAATCGCTGTCCTGCCACGTCAGCGAACACAGCTCCACCGAGAGCAAAATCGCGTACTGCTTTGGAAACGCGCGCACGTAGTCTGTCGCTCTGGAGATGCCAGCGGCTCCAGCCACGCAGCCCAGCCCAAAGATCGGTGTGCGCTTGCAGGTCGCAGGGAAATCCATTAGGTTCAAAAGCCTCGCATCGATACTCGGGCAAGCAATGCCGGTCACGGACGTGAAGAAGATCGCCGAGATATCCGACGGCTCCAGCCCAACGCGATCAAGCGCCTTGGTGATGGCCGCCTGGCCCAGTTCGAGTGCTCCCTTGATCCAGGCATCGTTGGTCGGACCGAAGCCTGAGAGGGTTCCGAGGGTGTCCAGCGGGAACATGATGTGTCGGTAATCCACGCCGCAATTCTGGTGTAAACGGTTGATGACGCCCGGAATCTCCAGCTTGTCCTGCATGCGGGACTTGAGGGCCTCGGTGATCACTGCCTGGGGGTAGCGGTGGGGGGGGAACGCTGTGCCTACGGATGCGATACGCATATGCTTTTAACCTCTTCTGGGGATGGAAGTAGCTGCATCACCAATGACGGAGCATTGGCAAGGAGATTTTTTGCAGGAGTATGACAGGCCTGTGCCGAAGAGGCTGGAAGGTCAGAAGGGGTGCTTCCAGCGCACACAGGTGAAACCGGTAGGTCAGTGAAGTCAGTATAGAGCAAAAAAGGTTGCCTGTAATCCTATCTTGGTAATGTCGTTGTGCAACCATCCTGCCAGGTCATAACCAATTCCTATTGCCCCTGCAGCAAGTTGCATATTTTCTCCTATGTGGAAGTAATTTGCTCTTCCTGTTCCACTCTAACTCTAGGCAAGCAGGCCACAAATGACACTTTTGGGGCACAGGCGGGTTTGGCCAGTCAGTTGCAACTCACTCTCGCGTAGTCACTCCCCCGGAGGTCTTTCCAATGCGTAAATCGCTTTCTATGCTTGCCCTGGTTGCTGCTATTGCTGCCGCACCCGCCGCCCTTCACGCCACCCCCATCACCGGCCAGTTCTCGATCTACGGCACGGTCACAAACAGCATGACGCCACCTTCCACTCTCACCTTCACGCTTGGAACTCTGCATGTCGGCGTCGGCACGCAGACTGGCTCATTCCAAACCTTGCTGACAGACAACGCGCCGATCACACAGGGCTCTCAGACCATCGTTTACCAGCCGTACGTGTGCTGCACCGTGTTCACAGTGGATAATCTGACTACCACGCTCACCAGCATCACCGCTGTTACTGTGGGGGCGCAAACTAACTTCAACGGCACCGCCCTGTTCACCTCAACTCTTCCTGGCTACGACCCTACGACCGGAACGTTCCTGTTCTCGACCCAGGGATCCAACGCGGTCACCTTCTCCGCCACTGCGGACGCTTCGGCCGTGCCTGAGCCCTCCACCCTCACCTTCCTCGGAACCGGTATCCTCGGTCTCGCCGGCGTGGTACGGAAGAGATTCGCAGCGTAACTGAACCAACCATAGCTAAGCGACAGAGAGGGCGCCAGGGAGTTCCGAAGTCCCGGTGCCCTCTCTGCCTTTCACCACCCTAGCCCTTACTCCCCCCTCTGCCTCGCCTCCTGGTCCAACTTCGCTACACTGCACCTATGTCCATCGTGAAGGCCGTGCGCGGTACCCGGGACCTCCTCCCCGGCGAAACTGACCTCTGGAACTGCGTCGAAACCGTAGCCCGAACCGTCTTCGCCCGTTACGGCTTCCGTGAAATCCGCACCCCCCTCTTCGAATCCACCGAACTCTTCATCCGAGGCGTGGGCGAAGAGACCGACGTCGTCTCCAAAGAGATGTACACCTGGGAGGACCGCGGACGCGCCCAGTCCGACACAGGCCACAGCCTCACCCTCCGTCCCGAAAACACCGCCGGCGTCGTTCGCGCCTACATCGAGCACAAGATGGAGGCCGCCGGCGAGCTCAGCAAGCTCTACTACATCGGTCCGCAGTTCCGCCGCGAACGTCCCCAGCGCGGCCGCTACAGGCAGTTCTGGCAGATCGGCGCCGAGGTCCTGGGCCCCGTCTCCTCAGGCGCCGAAAGCCCCATCCGCGATGCCGAAATACTCGAGATGCTAGCCTCCCTGCTGGACGAACTAGGTCTTCCCCGCGCGGCCGAAGCCAACGCAGGCGGAGGCTGGAGGCTCGCCTTGAACTCCGTCGGAAGCTCCACCGACCGCCCCCGCTACATCGCCGCCCTCCGCCAAGCCCTCGAGCCCGTCAAAGCCGGAATGTGCCCCGACTGCAAACGCCGCGCCGAGACCAATCCCCTGCGCGTCCTCGACTGCAAGGTCCCCGCCGACCAGCCGACCATCGACGCGCTGCCGAAGATCGCCGACTTCCTCGACGACGCCAGTCAGGCCCACTTCCAGGCCGTATGCCAAGCGCTCGATGCCTCGGGCGTCGCCTACCGCATCGAGCCCCGCCTTGTACGCGGGCTGGACTACTACACCCGCACCACGTTCGAGTTCACCGTAGCCGACGGCAGCGGCCTCGGCACGCAAAACGCCCTGCTCGGCGGCGGCCGCTACGACGGTCTCAGCG
>CAXTPY010000006.1:0-32351 GCA_964246195.1 uncultured Acidobacteriaceae bacterium
GTGTGAAGGGGTGGGCGTGCGGCAGCGTCTGATCGAGCCTGAGTTCGCGGCGTGGCGGGAGGCGGCGCGGGAGGCTCTGCGGGCGGGGTACAGGCCGGAGGAGATCGACCTGGAGGATGCTGCGGTGCCTGGTCCGCTGGCGCTGGCGCTCGATGCGAAGGACGGTGGCAGTGAGGTGGGGGTGCGTTCGCCGCACGTTCCCAGGGCGTTTCTGGAGGCGGCGGAGGTGGTTGCGGCGCATCGCGATCCCGGGCGTTGGAACCTGCTCTATCGCGTGCTCTACAGGCTGCAGAGGGAGCGCGACCTGTTGACGATGGAGACGGATGGAGACGTGGCGCGGATGGTGCGGATGGAGGCGCAGGTGCGGCGAGACCTGCACAAGATGCAGGCGTTTGTGCGCTTCCGGAAGGTGCTGGAACGGAACGATCCGACGCAGCGGCCGGTGGTGGTGGACGAGCCTGTGCTGGTGGCGGCGGAGGGGCCTGGGCGCACGGCGCACCATCTGGTGCTCGAGACGGCTACGCCGTTTGGGGCGGTGAAGAAGGAGATCGAGCCGTGCGCGGCCTCGGTGAATGCGGGCGGCGCTGGAACGGGCGCTGGAACGGGCGAAGGATGCGAACACTACCTTGCTTGGTATCAGCCGGAGCATAGGATTCTGCCTCTGGCCGCGCCATTCTTCGCGGAACGATTTGCGATTCTGCGGTGGACGATTCTGACGCCGGATGCTTCGGTGTCGTGGGATCCGGAGGCCAAGCGGCTGGCGTTTTCTCCAGGACTGCCGCGGGAGTCGGCGCCGGCTGAGGACGAGCTGGAGGCGCTGTGGAGGACGTATTATGCGAGTGTCTTCACACCGGCGCGGCTGAATCCCGAGGCTATGCGGAGCCAGATGCCGGGGCGTCACGGGAAGGATGTCTCGGAGGTTTCTCTCCTTCCCGAGCTCATCACGAAAGCAAGTACGCGAGGCACGACGATGGTTCCATCTCCGCAGCAGAAGCCTTCCGCTGAGTCTTTCGTTCCCGCTGAACATACCCTGACCGCGCTGCGCAAGGCGATGCCGGGGTGCAAGGGATGCGAGCTATATTGCCACGCGACGCAGGTGGTGCCGGGCGCGGGGCCGGCCCGGAGCGCGCTGATGCTGGTGGGGGAGCAGCCGGGAGACCAGGAGGACCTGCAGGGATTGCCCTTCGTGGGTCCAGCGGGGAAGCTGCTGCGCAAGGCGCTCGAGGAGCTGGCCATCGATCCGGCGGAGATCTACATGACGAACGCCGTGAAGCACTTCAAGTTCACGCAGCGGGGGAAGCTGAGGCTGCACCAGAGTCCGAGGATGTCGGAGATAGTGGCCTGCCGTCCGTGGCTGCTGGCGGAGATGGATGCGGTGCGGCCGAAGGTGATCCTGTGCCTGGGGGCTTCGGCGGCGAAGTCGCTTCTGGGCGGGACGTTTGCGTTGCTGCGGGGGCGGGGAAAGATCGTTTCCACGCCGTACGCGGACAAGGTGATGGCTACCGTGCATCCGAGCGCGGTGCTGCGCGGGGCGGATGCGCAGGCGCGGGAGCAGATGTATACGTTTCTGCGGGACGATCTGGCGCTGGCTCAGCATACGGCTCAGGGGTGAGCCTGCGCTGGAGCGCCGAACGAAGGACGTGCGCAAGGCTCAGGCTCGGCCGGCGAACTGGCGAGTCTCGGTGTGTACCCTGATCCTTTCGCCTTCCTTGATGAAGGACGGCACACGTATCTCCAAGCCTGTCTCGAGCCTTGCCGGTTTGGTGACGCTTCCGCTGGCGGTGTCGCCGCGTACGCCGGGCTCGGTGTAGGCGACCGCGAGCTCCACGTGGGGCGGGAGCTGGAGTCCGATGGGGTTACCGTTGTATTTCTCGATCTGGATGAGGGTGCCTTCGGCGAGGAGGTCCAAGGCGTCGGCGGCTAGGGTGGCGCTGAGGGCGAGCGTTTCGAAGCTCTCCTGGTCGAGGAAGTAGGAGGCTTCGGCATCGCTGTAGAGGTAGGTCGCGGCGACGGTCTGGAGGTCCGGTTCCTTGAACTTGTCGCCGGCCTTGAAGGTCCTGTCGAAGACGCCGCGGGTCAGCATGTTGCGCATCTTGAGACGAACGAGGGTCTGGCCTCCCCGGGCTGTCGGGGTCGAGATGTCGGCTTCGAGGCAACAGAACGGTACGTCGTCCAGCTGGAAGAACATCTTGCGCTTGATGTCGATGGCGTCGATGAGGGCGGCCATGTTTCCTCGGTTTGCGTTGGCGACGAGTGGACGTGGGGGAACGGTTCTGTTGGAGAGGCTTGGGCGATTCGACACTTCAAGAATAACAGTGGGCCGAGGCTCGCTGGGAACCGGCCCGCAAGTTTTCTGGACGCGGAGGACCGGGCTTCCGCTGGGCCGTGTCTGTCGCAACGGAGAGGTGCCTGATCGCGTTTCTACCCTAGCTTACGACGGCGGGCCGGCAGGACGGATCGTCCGGTTCGCTTTGCGGAGTTCGGCGGTCGGAGATCGATCGTGGCTTCGATCCTAGTTTCGAACTCAGTTTCGAACCTGTGAAGAGACGACGTGCGGATTGGGAGCCGCGCAGGCAATCACTTCGATGCGGCCGAGGAAGTCTCGCTTGTCGAGCTGGCCAGCCGGGGTGAGGTTCACTTCGGCAAGCGCCTGAAGGACGGCAGGATGCAGGATGACCGCGGTGGGGTCTTCGGCGCAGCTATCGACCCAGCTAGCGAGAGCCGCTCCCCTGGTCTGCGACATGAGGAAGTAGAAGGCGAGTACGCGTGCGCAGAGAGGAACCTGGTAGGCGTTTCCTTGGTAAAATGACCACAGACCACGGAAGGAATCGGCGAGGCTCGCCTGGCAGGAGAGGAGCGACTCACAGCCGGTGGGCTCGACTCCATGGGAGAGTTCGCGGAAGATTTCTTCGCATTCGACGATGGAGTCAGCAGCATCGGCCGACGTATGGCGCGCTGCGAGTTGATGGTTTGCCACACCTACGAAGAGCGTGAGCGCGAAGCTCAGTTCGTCTACCGAAACGGGTTGGAAGGAGAGTGATTGAAGGCTCTTCATGGGCCGGGTTGTTATGTGCGCTAGACCTCAAGGTACGCTCTGGAGCTGAGATCTGTCAGAGTAAATCTAGCGGAGCATGGTCGGCAAGCTGCGAGTATCGAGCGTGGGGGCGAGGGCATGAGGCAGAATGGACGAACGTAGCTGCTGCTGCATCCAAATCGATTGCGCCTTTAGAAGCAACTTCCGCTGCGACGGGAAAGGGTGAGTGTTGACGATTGTGAAGACGGTTGAGGGTTTGAGCGCCGCGGCGGGACGTCTTCGCCGGGGTTGGTTCAGGGGGTTGGTGGGTTTCGTGCTGGCGGTGGGTTGTAGTGTCCAGGGCTCTGCCCAGGCCAAGCCTCACGCCGACACGCCGGCGCCGAAGACCTCCCCGGCTACGGAGCAGATCTTAGCCTCCTATGAAGGCCAAAATGTAAGTGCGATCGAGATTGCAGGCAGGCCCGACCTGAAGACGAGCGAGTTCGCTTCCTCGCTGGTGCAGAAGGCCGGAACTCCCTTTTCGAAGGAACAGATTCAGCAGACGATCTCCGGCTTGGAGAAGAATGGGCACTTCACGCGGGTGCAGCTGCAGGTTAGTCCCGATGCGAGCGGGGTTCGCGTGCTGCTGATCTTGGAGCCGGCAGTGTACTTCGGGATCTTCGAATTTCCCGGAGCGCAACAGTTTGCGTATTCGCGCCTGGTGCAGGTGGCGAACTATCCTCCGGAGGCTCCGTTCAATGCGGAGGACGTGCGCAGAGATACGGAGAGCCTGCTGCGTTTTTTTCAGCAGGAGGGCTACTTCCAGGCTCAGGTAGTTCCGGAGGTCAAAGTGGATACGGTGGATAAGCTGGCCAACGTGATCTTCCACGTGACGCTGAAGGGCATCGCTAAATTCGGGCAGGTAGATATTGAAAACGCCACGCCTCAAGAGAGCGCGCAGCTGACGAAGGACTTGCAGGGATTTCTGGCGCGGGCCAAGGGAGCGGCAATTCGGCCGGGCAAGAAGTATCGGCGAGCTACCTTAAGGAATGCCACGCAATATCTCATCGCTCGCCTGGAGAAACAGGGCAGGCTGGCCGCACAGGTCAAGTTAGCGGGGGCGGAGTATCACGCGGAGACGAATCGGGCGGATATTCATTTCAATATCCAGGAGGGGCCGATCGTAAACGTGAAGATAGAAGGAGCCCACCTCTGGAGCTGGACCCGGAAGTCCCTGCTACCCGTCTACCAGGGCGTGGGGGTGGACCCGGAGCTGGTTCAAGAAGGGCGTGAGGCGCTAGTCTCGTACTTCCAGGGCAAGGGTTACTTCGATGCGAAGGTAACTACGCAGTTCCATAAACAGGACGGCGTGGCTACGATCGTTTACCAGGTGACGAAGGATAAGAAGCATAAGGTGCAGGGGGTGGCGATCGCAGGGAATTCGCAACTGAAGACGCCGGACCTGATGCAGCATGTAAGTGTGCAGAAGGCGCACTTTCTCTCGCCGGGAAAGTATAGCCAGGAACTTGTGCGCGCGAGCGCGAAGAATCTTACGGCGGTGTACCAGGCGGCGGGGTATAGCAGCGCTCAGGTTACGCCGTCGGTTAGCAAGAACGCGGGAAATATCGAGATAACGTTTCATGTCGTCGAGGGGCCCCAGGATATCGTGCAGACGCTTAAGATCGAAGGTGCGGATACATTTCCGGAGCAGAAGTTCGCGCCCGGCGGTTTGAAGCTTGGAGCCGGGAAGCCGTATTCGCAAAACCTGGTAGAAGCGGACCGTGCGAATATTATCGCGAATTATCTTAAGGCCGGATACTTGACTTCGAGCTTTCGGGAGACGGCGGCGGTTGTCTCGAAGGGCGAGCCGCACAAGATCGACGTTATTTACCACATCTATGAAGGGCCGCAAGTATACACGTCCGATATCGTGACGCTCGGACGTGTTCAGACCAGGCAAAGGCTAATCAATCGCGATATTGCCTCGATCAAGCCCGAGCAGCCCCTGACAGAGACGCAGTTACTGACCTCCGAGAGCCAACTCTATGACCATACCGGAGTGTTCGATTGGGCCGAGGTCGATCCTCGCAGGCAGATTACTACGCAGACGAAGGAAGATGTCGTGGTGAAAGTGCATGAAGCGAAGAGGAACGAGATCACGTATGGAGTGGGTTTCGAGGTGATCAATCGCGGGGGCAGCATTCCCAGTGGGACAGTCGCCTTGCCTAACCTGCCCCCGATAGGCTTGCCCAATAATTTCACGACAAGTCAGACTACCTTCTACGGGCCGCGGGGCACGTTCCAATATACGCGGAACAATGTGC
The DNA here is from genome assembly GCA_964246195.1 of uncultured Acidobacteriaceae bacterium. GTDB lineage: Bacteria > Acidobacteriota > Terriglobia > Terriglobales > Acidobacteriaceae > Edaphobacter. The sequence continues at coordinate 5,338 of CAXTPY010000006.1, forward strand.
GCGGAAAGGGAGAATCGCTTTCCTTTACGGGGTTCGCGGGACGCCTGGATCAACGGGGGGCGGCCTATTATATCGATCCAAACTTTCTCTGGTCGAAGTGGAAGTCTACGGCTTCGCTATCGGCGGAAAAGAATGAAGAAAACCCAGTCTTCTCCTCGCAAGTTGCGCTTGGGAGTTATGAGCTTCAAAGATATCTGGACACGAAGAAGGCGGATGTTCTCTTCCTGCGCTACAGCTATAGCAAGACGGACTTGACGCGCATCGAGATTCCCGCGCTGGTACTGCCACAGGATCAGCATGTGCGGTTGTCGACGCTCTCGGTCAACGTGACGCGGGATACACGGGATAACGCTCTCGACGAACACAAGGGTGTGTTACAGAGTATCGAGTTAAATTTCAATACCACGAAGCTGGGCTCGACCGTGGATTATGCCAAGCTTACAGCGCAGGCGGCGGATTACAAGGAAATATTCCACAATATCGTCTGGGCGAACAGCATCAGGATAGGACTGGCCCAGCCCTTTGCCTCGAGCCGCGTGCCTTTGAGTGAGGCGTTTTTCACCGGCGGCGGCAATACCCTGCGTGGATTTCCGCTGGATGGCGCGGGTCCGCAGCGGCAGATTCCGGTTTGCAGCTCCGGGTCGTCGACGAATTGTACGTTCATCGAGGTGCCAAGTGGAGGCAACGAGTTGCTTATATTGAATACAGAGTTGCGCATTCCGCTACCCATCAAGCAGGGACTGGGAATGGTCGCGTTCTATGACGGCGGCAATGTTTTTCCGCTGGTTGGATTTCACGAGTTCACGTCGCTTTACTCCAATAACGTAGGTGTAGGGCTGCGGTATGCGACGCCGGTCGGTCCGGTTCGAATCGATCTCGGGCGCAACCTGAATCCAATTGCGGGGATCCAGGCGACGCAATACTTCATCAGCATCGGGCAGGCATTTTGAGGTTGTTTCGATATGGCTAAGTCAGTACCAGGCGTTGGAAGTGAGCCGGAGGGAAAGCGGACCAGGCGACACGCATTATTGCTCGTGATAGTGGGCTGGATCGCGGCCGGTGCTGCGGGGCTGGTCGTTCTGGCGGCCCTTGCGGTAACTATCCTGCTGCACAGCGTGCGCGTTCATTCCTATGTGTTGAGTTCGATCGACAGGCGCGCAAGCGAAACTCTAGGGACCAAGGTTCAACTTGAGAACTTCACCTTGCACCTGTCGAATCTCAGCTTGGACTTGTATGGGCTGACGGTGCATGGAGCGGAGCCGTACCCGAATCCTCCGTTGTTACAGGTCCAGCATGCGGAGGTTGGTATTCGCGTGGTATCCGTGCTGCGGCGCAAGTGGTATCTCGATACCTTCGAGATCGATTCTCCGGTTGTGAAAGTCTTTACCGACGCGCAGGGCGTCACGAATATTCCTACGCTAAAGAGCAGCGGCGGCAGCAGCAATACCAATCTATTTGACCTGGGTGTGCGGCACGCGCTCCTCAAAAGCGGAGAGGTCTACTACAACAATCGCAAGAGCATACTGGGCGCGGACCTGCACGATGTGGAGTTTCGCGCAGCCTTCGACACGCTGCAGCAAAAATATTCTGGAAGCTTGAGCTACAAGGACGGGCACTTGGTTTCGGGAACACTACAGACTTTTCCGCATAGCCTTGACGCGCAGTTCGATGCGACTCGCAGTACCTTTCATCTAAGCAATACCAAGCTAAGCAGCGGAAGCTCGCAGGTACTTCTCAACGCTACATTAAACGATTACAGCCACCCTGCGGTTCAAGCGACCTATGATGCTTCTCTCGATGGACAGCAAATTAGGGATGTGCTCGGGAACCCTTCGGTGCCGGTGGGATTCGTTCAGCTGCGAGGGTCGGTTCAGTACCAGGACAACGGCAATCAGCCGCTGCTGGATGACATTGTGCTCGCGGGCGACCTGACCAGCCAGCAGCTGGACGTGCGGACACCGACGCTTCGCGTGCGCATCGCCAATCTTCTCGGCCACTATTCGATGGCTGGCGGCAAGGCTACTGTGCAGGACCTCCGCGCGGGGCTATTGGGTGGCGAGTTGAATGCCAAAGGAACGATGACGGGCATCGGCGGGAACTCGCATACGGTTGTGGATGCATCTGCGCGAGGCATCTCTTTAGCGGCCTTGAAGGAGACCATGCCTGCGGCTTCCATCCCAAAGAACATCGCCTTGAATGGCGTGCTCAACGCGGACACAAAGGCCTCTTGGGGGAAGACTCTGGATGACCTGGTCGCGCATGCGAATGCGACGGTTCGTGGGAGCGTGACGGGGAGGCCGCTGGATGGGAGCGCTCCCACTGTGTTGCCTGTGGAGAGCCAGATCGAGGGAGACTATAGTGCGCGCGGCAAGATGCTGTCCCTGGCGAAGAGCTACGTGCGGACGCCACAGACGACGCTGACATTGGAGGGTGCGGTCAGCGACAGGTCGAGCCTGGACGTGAACTTTCAGGCGAACGATTTGGCTGAGCTCGAGACGGTGGCCGACCTCTTCCGCGCGCCCGTGGGGGGTCATCCGGCGCAGCCGCTCGGGCTCTCCGGTACGGCTTCGTTCCAGGGCACGGTGCAGGGTTCGACGTCGGCTCCGCGTCTGGCGGGTTTACTAACAGCTTCCAATCTGCAGGTTGAGGGGACAGCCTGGCGCGTGCTCCGGACCAACATCGTTGCCGATCCGAGCTTTGCGAGTTTGCAGAATGCGGACCTGGAGCCGGCCTCGCAAGGAAAGATCACGTTCAATGCAAGCACGGGATTGAGTCACTGGGCCTTTACGAAGACGAGTGAAGTGAAGCTCGATCTGGCCGCGTCGCAGTTGGGTGTGGCAGAGCTGAAGAAGCTTGCAGGGTCTCAGATCCCGGTGGACGGCACCCTGAATGCAACCGTGCGACTGCATGGAACAGAGCTCAATCCTGTAGGCCAGGGCGATGTATCTCTGACGCATGTTACGGCCTATCAGGAGCCTATCCAATCGGTCAGGCTGACCTTTTCAGGCACAGGCCAGCAGATGCAGGCGAACCTCGGCCTGCAGATGGCGGCAGGGAAGCTGCAGGGCACTGTGAGCGTCCGGCCGCAGCAGAGAACGTACACAGCGCAGGTGGATGCCGCGGGATTTCGGCTGGACGAGCTGCAGGCGGTGAAGACAAGAAATCTTGGAGCGAAGGGGGTCGTGAACCTGCATGCGGCCGGGCAGGGCAGCTTCGACAATCCGCAGCTTCAAGCTACTGTCCAGATTCCGCGGCTGGACATACAGGATCAGACCTTCACGGGTCTGGACCTCGGGATGAACGTCGCCAATCATGTCGCGACGGCTAGCCTGGTCTCTTCGGCCATCAACACGTCCCTGAAGGCGAACGCGAAGGTGGCTCTCTCCGGCGAGTACATGGCGGACGTAACTCTCGATACGCAGCTGATTCCGTTGCAGCCGTTGCTGGCTATTTATGCTCCAGCGCAGGCCGCGAATCTTACCGGACAGACGGAGATTCACGCGACGCTGCGGGGGCCGCTCAAGAATAAGAACCTTCTTGAAGTGCACGTTTCGGTTCCTACTCTGACGCTCGCGTATGGCAACACGGTGAAGCTGGCGGCAGCGTCTCCGATCCATATCGATTACAAAGACGGTGTGGCCGTGCTGCAGCGTTCCGCGATACGCGGCACAGATACCGATCTGCAATTTCAAGGCTCGCTCTCCACCATCAATAAGGATGCAATGTCTGTCTTGCTGCTGGGCACTGTGGATATGAACCTGGCGCAATTGTTCAATCCCGACATCAGGAGTTCAGGGAAGGTGCAATTCGACATACATTCTAGTGGAGCATCGAACGATCCCAACCTGGCCGGACAGATACGGATCGTCGACGCCAACTACGCGTCTGGCGACCTGCCGCTTGGATTGCAGCATGGCAACGGAGTTCTCACTTTAACGAAGAGCCGCCTTGATATCACTAGCTTCGAGGGCACTGTGGGCGGAGGCAAGCTCACGGCGCAAGGTGGGGTCGTCTATCGTCCCAGTATTCAGTTCGATCTTGGATTGGCAACGAATGGAGTGCGATTGCTGTATCCGCAAGGTGTTCGTGAGACGCTGAACAGCAACCTGAGGCTGGCGGGCACGACGGAGAGTGCGATACTCGGAGGCTCGCTTGAGATTGCGGATCTCTCTTTCACCCCGGCTTTCGATCTTACGAATTTCATCAGCCAATTTTCGGGTGGGATCGCGTCACCACCTACGGTAGGTTTCAGCCAGAATCTAAATCTCAATGTTGGCGTGCGGTCAAGCAATAACTTGAGTCTGGTGAGTAGAACGCTTACGGTAGACGGTTCGGCTAATTTACAGCTGCGGGGGACGGCAGCTCAGCCGGTCATTCTCGGTAGAGTCAATCTGAATTCAGGGGACGTGATCTTCAATGGAGACCGCTTTGTATTGAACGGAGGAATGGTAGAGTTCGTCAATCCATCGGAGACGGAACCGGTCGTAAATCTGGCGCTGAATACCTCAATCCAGCAGTACAGCATCTACATGCGATTCAACGGACCTATCTCGCAGCTGCGCACCAATTACAGCTCCGATCCCGCGCTACCTTCCGCGGATATCATCAATCTGCTTGCGTTCGGCCAGACGACGGAAGCGAACGCCGCCAACCCTTCGACGCCTGCCAACCAGGCAGCCGAGTCGCTGATTGCTTCTCAGGTGAGCAGTCAGGTCACGAGCCGCTTTTCTAAAATTGCGGGTATCTCGCAGCTTTCGATCAATCCGGTACTTGCAGGTGGGAGCAGTCAAGGCCCTGCGGGCGCCAATATTACGATTCAACAGCGCGTCACCGGAAATCTATTTGTGACCTTTTCTAGCAATGTGGCGTCCACGCAGAACCAGACGATCATGGGTCAGTACCAGTTGACGCCGCGCTTTGCTGTGAGTGCCACGCGAGATCAGACGGGAGGCTTCGCGGTGGATACGCAGATCAAGAAGACATGGTGAGGCGTGGCGCACACAATGACTTGGTTGGTGGGCCCACCAGGACTTGAACCTGGAACCAACGGATTATGAGTCCGCTGCTCTGACCAATTGAGCTATAGGCCCTGCGCGCTGTAGTAATCTTGGGCCAAAGAGTTTGTGCGAATTTCGCAGCTTAGAAAAATCAGCGCTCTCGTCCGAGCTTAGTCTACTGCAGGAGGTGGGTACCAGCCTACTTTGTTCCTGGCGGCGTGGTTCCGGTCTCCCCGGGAGCGGATGGATTCAAGGTGCCGGCTTTATTCTCTGGCGTTGCTGAACGGGCGGCCGTCTGTCCGGGGCCGGCTGTACCGGGGTTGCCGCCGCTTGGGCCGGAGGGCTGTACGGCTGCTTCCGTCTCATTGGGAGGCGTGGAGGAAGAGGGGTGCTGCGGCTCCTTGGCTGCGGAAGGATCGGACATCGAGTTCTCCTGTGCGACTGGGCTTTGGAGCGCAATCGAACTCTCGGGGTTGCCTTGGGTTAGGATGTTTTCTATCGAACTGCGGTAAGCTGTACTCTCCGGGCGAATTGACGTACGCGAACTCGGCTGGCGATCTGGGAATGCATGTTCGCAAGTACAAGGTGACGATCGTAAAGTGATATTACGGCAGATGCAAAGCATGGCAAGGTTGAGCCAAAGATACGGTTGGCGCAGGTTGACTCCTCACTTGCTCATCCTGTGGTTGGTTGCGGTTCCAGGGTTCTCGCAGGCTATAGATCCAAACGCTCCGGTCACTCAACCTGTGCTTCCATCGAGCTACAACAATACCGACCCTTTGCAGAGTGGTACGCTGACGCCGCAGACGGGCTGGGGCGATACGACGGCGTGGCCGACCGCCCCCGCCACCTCGCAGGACACTGGCAGAACCAACTCTCCTCAGCGAAGGATGCAGACGCCTAGCCAGAACACGATGCAGCAGCAGACGGGTATCAATCAGGACGGAGGGCAGGGCACGCAGCCGCTGCAGATGCGTTCGCGGCTGGCTCAACCTGCACCCACCGAGTTTCAATTGATGGTTGCCTCCACGACGGGGAGGCGGTTGCCTATCTTCGGGGCCGCGATCTTCTCGGCGGATCTGCCAACGACCTTCGCTCCGGTGAGCGATGTTCCGGTGGGTCCGGAGTATGTGATCGGTCCGGGCGATCAGTTGCAGATCCAGGTGTGGGGACAGGTCAACCAGCAGGGAACGTTTACGGTCGATCGAACGGGAGCCATCTCGATTCCGCAGGTGGGCACGGTACAGGTTGCGGGAACACGCTTTGACCAGTTGCCCGAGAGGCTGCGGTCGGAGCTCGGCCGGGTCTACAGGAACTTCCACCTGAACGTTTCGATGGGCCAGCTAAGGACGATCCAGGTGTTCGTGGTCGGCCAGGCACGGCAGCCTGGCAGCTACTCCATCAGCTCCATGAGCACATTGCTGAACGGGCTCTTCGCTTCCGGGGGACCGCTGCCGCAAGGTAGCCTTCGAGATATACAAGTGAAGCGCGGCGCAGAGACCCTGGTGCACTTCGACCTATACGATCTGCTGCTGCATGGAGACAAGAGCAAAGACGTGACGCTTCAGCCGGGAGATGTGATCTTCATACCGCCGGTGGGTCCGCAGGTAGCGGTGATCGGCAGCGTTCACAACCCGGCTATCTATGAGTTGCCCGGGGGCGCGCTTCGTAAGGATGGCGCGGCCACGGTCAAAGATGTGCTGATGCTTGCGGGAGGACGAACGAATGTCGCTGCCGGTTCAGAGGTGCGTGTAGATAGAATCGTTGATCGTGCGGTGCTGACGAGCGCGGATATCGACTTGAACAAAGCTGAGGGCGAGCCCGTGCAGGATGGTGACATCCTGTCTGTTCGTTCGGTGGTCGATAGATTCAAGAACTCAGTTACATTGCGGGGCAACGTCGCCAATCCCGGCAGATATGTATGGCATGAGGGAATGCGGGTCAGCGACCTTATTCCAGACCGAGAGGCTTTGCTAACCAGGGATTATTGGCGGAGGAGAAATCGGTTGGGACAAATGCCCACCGATTACATGCCTGAGCCGCCTACGCAGGCGCGATTAGATACGCAGATGCAGCAAGGGATGCAGCAGGTGCCGGCTACTGGACAAGGGCCAGTAAGCTCCCCTGGGCAAGCAAACAATTCCGCCGATGACGGTTCCCTGCAGGTGCGAGATGGCGTAGGTGGGAACTCTTCGGACCGCACGCGAAGCGGAGTGAATACAACAAGCCAAGGCGGTAGCTCCGTGGGGACCGCGCTGACGGAAGGTAGTGGAGTCTTCCGCGCAGCCAATGACGTTCTGTTGAGTGCACCGGATATCGATTGGGGTTATGCAGTTATCGAGCGCCAGAATAAAGATACTCTTAAAACTACTTTAATTCCTTTCAACCTGGGAAAGGTGGTGCTCGATCATGATGCTTCGCAAGATCTAGTCCTGCAGCCTGGCGATGTGGTACTTATCTTCTCGACGGCAGATCTGCGGGTACCTGCCTCGGAGCAGACGCGGTTCGTTCGGCTGGAAGGAGAGTTTATCTCGGCGGGTATTTACAGCGTGCAGCCCGGAGAGAAGCTCAGGCAGTTGTTGGCACGCGCAGGTGGATTCACACCGGATGCCTACCTTTACGCATCGGAGTTTACGCGTCAGTCTACCCGGCGAGTGGAACAGCAGCGTCTGAACGAGTACGCGGATCAGTTGGAGGCGGAGGTCGCGGCCCAGCAATCTGGGGCGAGTGCGCGCGCATTGAATCCACAGGATGTAACCGGGGCGACCGCGGGAAGTATTCAAGCTCAGACTGCGATCTCAAGATTGCGGCGTGTTCAACCTACCGGCAGGATCGTGCTCCAGCTGAAGCCCGACAGCCACGGCATAGGAGACGTGCCGGATCTAGCGCTAGAGGACGGAGACCGGTTTGTCGTCCCCCGGGTGCCGTCCAGCGTGGAAGTAGCCGGGCAAGTCTACAGCGCTAACGCTTTTGTCTTTGAGCGAGGGCGGCACGCGAAAGATTACGTGAAAGAGGCCGGAGGCCCTACCAGAGAGGCTGATCGCAAGCGCACGTTTGTCTTGCGCGCGGACGGTTCTGTGTACAGCGATCAATATGGCAATGTTCCTAAGGCCAAAATCTTCCCAGGTGACACGGTGGTTGTGCCACTGCAGCTTAACAAGCGTGCGATCCTGCGGAATATAGTAGATCTCTCTAACATTGTTGGACAACTCGGGCTTGGGATCGCCGCAATCAATCTTGTCGGTCTCTAACTTGGCGGCTTTCGATGCGACCGGACCAGCACGTCCACGCTGTAACAACGATGGCAAAGAAGGCTCTCTGATGGAGTCGGCGAAGGGAGGCTCGGTACAGTGAGAGTTGAAGAAGCCAGGGTAGATGCCAGTTCTCCTGAAGCCTACATGCGCTATGAGGAGCGGCGGTACGCTTTGATCGACCTGCGCGGACCGGTTCGATTCGCTTGGAAACAGCGCGGCAAGGTGCTCTTGGGAGCCGTAGCCGGATGTGCGCTCGGCATAGCCGCAGCCTTGCTCTTTCAACCTAAGTACGACGCGACCGCAAGATTGCTGCCGCCGCAGCCGAAGACATCCGGCGTTGCATTATTCGCAACCCGGAACGACGGGGATGTGTATCTCGGATTTGCAACCAGCCGCACCGTTGCGGACGACGTTATCGCTCATCAGAATTTGAAATCATATTTTCATTCCCGTACTAACTCGCAGGCTCGTGCGGCGCTTGGGGCTATGTCGTCCATCCGAGTCGATAAAGATCAGTTTATTACCGTTACTGTCCGGGCGAACGAGCCGGAGACTGCGCTCCGTATATCCAATGAATATCTCAATGCACTCTATCGGATGAGCGAGTCTATCTCGGTGTCTGAAGGTAAGCACCGCTGGGAGTACTTCGCAGGGCCGCTCGAGGAGGAGAAGAACCGACTCTCACAGGCTGAGGAAGAGTTGAAGGAGGCTGAGCAGAAGACAGGCATGGTGCTTCCAGAGGCGCAGGTGCGATTGGGAGTGAACGCCCAGGCGCAATTGAAGCAAGAGATTGCCGATCTGACCGTGCAGCTTGCCGCTTTGCGCACTGGCAACACGGAAGAGAACTCACAGGTGGTACAGGTCAAGTCGGAGATAGCCAGCCTGCAAGCTCAACTGGCAGGGATGCGGGCTGAGACGGGAGGCGGCCCAGGAGGAGTGAAGACGGCAGCCCAGCTTCCCGAACTAACCCTGCAAGTGGAACGCAGGACGCGCGAGGTACAGTTTCATCAGGCGCTGTTCCAGATATTGTCCCGCCAATATGAAAACGCTCGCGTCGATGAATCATACACTCCGCCCATTGAGGTGGTGGACCGCGCCGTTCTGCCAGAAGAGAAATCCTGGCCTCCCAGAAAGCTCTTTGCGTTATTCGGTCTTATTCTGGGAGCGGCGGGTGGAGGACTTTTCTCCTTAGCGCAAGCAGCTCAGATTCCGCGGAGATTGCGTGAACTTACTCAAGATTCGGAGATATCTGGAGCAAAATGAGCGACGTGACAGGTCCCGCGGTCGACACTGTGCAGCGGATGATGAAGCTCCGGGAATATGTGCTTGCGCTGCTCGTCGGCTCCTTGTCTGCGACCATTCTCTTGAAGTTCGGTGATATTCAGTACTTGGAACTCATCCTGGCAATGGACTTCCTTGTGCTGCTTGGCATTTTCTTCTATAAAAATCTCTGGTTTAGAGCATTTCGGCCCTTTCTCAGCATTGGATTGACATACGGAATTTTTCTTGCGCTAGCTTTACTGCTCGGCGTCCTAGCCCTTCGCAACAACTTTTATCTCGTTGGACAAAGTGTTTTTAAGAAACCTCTGCTTTTGACGATTGCTAGGATGGCCGAGTTATTCCTCGACGTCTTCTACATGTTGTATCTGGCCAGCCTTTATCGTGAAGATGAACGGATCTGCAAGGTGGCGGCGAAGACCTACTATTGGACAGGTGTGGCGGGAGCTATATATGCATTGCTGAGCCTCCCCTTGAACCTCATTTTTCATCTGAACTGGGGCGCCTATACGGAGAGTCATAGGTTGCGAGGGTTTAACAATGAGGCGGGATCCTACGGAACCTACCTCATCAGTGTGTGTCTAGTAACTCTTGCGATGCGACGTCGAGGATGGATCTCTCGGCGCCAATTCAACTTCAGCATGGGATTGTTCGCTTTCTGTCTTCTGGGCTCTCAGTCAAAAGCTGCGTTGCTCGCCCTTATGCTACTTGGCTTGCTCAACATAGTTCTCCTGCTGCACGGGTGGAATCGATTGGGAGTCCTGGCCGCTATGGGCGTTGCAGCCATGCTTCTAGCAAACATATTCAATCTGCAACGTGGTGTCAGCGTGTACTTTCAAGGTGCAGCGCAATACCAAGTGCTGAGTCGATACCATAGCGACGATCCCAATCTGGTAATGGGGCGAGTTGCGGGAGCCGTCCTGGGCCCTAGGATGCTGATAGCACATCCCTTCCTTGGAATAGGTTGGGGGAATTACCCTCTGGTTCGCGACGACCCTGAATATCGAAGGGGAAGCGCATTTTCGTTAGGCGACCTTGACTCACCCAGTCTAGGCCCACTTGATTACATGGTCGAACTTGGTCTTCCGCTTTGGCTGTATCTTACCTGGGCGGAGCTAAAACCGATGTATCTGCTTTTTAGACACGGCGCTGACATCTGGATCATGAACATGGCTGGCATTCAAATCCTGGCGAACTGGTTTGGAGCCCACCTAAACTTAACCTATCCCTGGGTGGTAGTAGGTCTGAGCCTTGGCATGGGATTCTCGAGATCAAGGATTTCCCAAGCAGAAGGGAGTCGGGCGTGAACCTAGGATACCGACCTTCCGAAGCGTCAAACCTATGCGACGAGCGGCCGCTACGGCTTATCGTACCGTCTCTAGTAAAAGGTTTAAAGCTGAGGCGGCTTGAATTTCTTGTACTCGGCTGCATCTATAGTTTCTATCTCATAATGTTTCTCAGGTACCGGCCGTACGATATTGATAATCCATGGTTCCTCTCGTTCTCCTACAACGCATGTGTTGAACATGTTTATAGAGATGAGTTCATGAAGGTTCCATTTCCATTAGGCATGGATGGAACCCAATATTTTGGGCGAATACCCGCGTTCTTTCAATGCACAGTTCTAAGTCGGTTTGGATGGAGACAGTGGCCCGCAGCTGTACTCTCATCATCGTTCATAGCGGTCTCACTGGGCCTCTGGTGCGCTAAGTTGAGAAGACTCGGCTATGGACCCAGCTTTGTAGTGATATTTCTGGTGGCAACGGGTCTCTCTGAGCCCTTCGTAGCCGCGGCAAACAGGTTCCGCTATGAATGTTTCAGCTTTTCTCTCCTCTCGGCAGGGCTACTGCTTATCTCCTACGGAGAATTCTTCTGGGGGATGCTCATCGGTTCGCTTGCTATCGAAGCGCAGCCGATAGCGTTGGCTGGAGTTGTCCCGCTGTTGATTCTGGCCGCTACGAGAGAGAAAATGAACCTCAACAAGTTGGTTCGGCTGATCTGCGGGACTGCGGTCGCCGCCCTCCTGTATGGAGTTTTACATGCTAGGCTGTTCCAAAGCAGCGCGGAAATTAAAACTCTGTTGCATGCCGGCGGAGGAGAGAGGGGAGGATTTGTAGCCGCATACTTCGAAGACCGCTTGCGGCACATTCCAGAACTGCTGGTCGTACTCGTAGGTACTGTGCTCTATCTTCGTAAGAAGATTTACCTGCAGCACCCATACGCGGGTGCAAGCGCCTTCCTGATTGTGGTGATTTCCTGCTTGATGCCACACGGGAATACGGCTTACATGATATTTTTGTATCCGTTTCTGGTAATCGTGGCTTTAGAGTCGTTTGGAGCGATCAAAAGCACGCAGTTCACCACCCTAACGTTGATGCTGTACTTTGGGTCACAATACGCAGTGCTCGGGTATCTTAACCGGGGACAAGGATATAGAGAGCGCGATATCCAAGAGGTCTCGGCAAGTATCCGTGCAGTCTCCCAGAAAGAGCACTTTGACGACACTGACCTCAGAATCTATGGGGACTATAGCTTATGGTTTGCACATCCGCACTTCTACCAAGGTGCCTTCTCTACAACGCTTACGAAAGCCCAAGATGCCGATATCTATTTATGCTTTAATCATTCCATTCAGCTGCCAAAACTTGAACCCCGGTTTGTCTTATATTGCCCAGGCATGGAGGATCGAATCATGCTAAGACTGGTCAACACGAGCGTGGTGCGTGGAAATATCTTAAATATTTATGTGAAGCGTAGATGAGCGACGACTCTTTGTCTGAAGGTCGATATGCACCACCTCGCTCTTTGGCGGGGCGCTGGGACAAGAAAGGTGTACTGCAACGCGTCATCCCTCCAGATTCTCGCTGGCGTCGGCAAGTTCGAGTTCCAACAAATATTGGCCCATCTGTTTATGGTTTGCTACTCCTGCTTTACGCCGGTGTGATTCTCCGATCAGCAACTCCTCCGGCCTTTGTTGACTATCCGGACTGGGTATATCAGGGCGTGCTGCTTCAGAGGGTCTTTATGCACCTGCCTGTACAGGGATATTCCTTGAGGCTATATCCCGTGCCGAATTCTCTGACCACCCTTGGAATAGGACTTCTAGCGACTGTGGTCTCGTGGCAATGGGCTGGCAAGATCTGGATACTGTGTTACTTTGCACTTTCTGGGGAGGCAGTGCGAAGACTTTCCCGCGCGCTGGACGTGCGTTCCACCCTGCTCTGGTTCCTTCTGCCTGGCAGCGTCTTTCTGAACCTAGATTTCTGGTATGGGCACATCAACTTCGAGATAGGGATGTGTCTGCTCCTGATCATGCTATCGTTGTTGCTCAAGGGACAGCGCAAAGGTTGGCATCTAAATGCGCTCTTAGTCTTGCTGTACTTTACGCACATGGAGGCATGCGCATGCGGAATGCTTCTTCAACTTTGCTTCACTGTGCAACGTCGAAGTATCAAACATTTGTTTCCGCTGTTCCCCGCAGTAGCACTTACCGGCTGGTATGCGACAGCACGCTTTCGAGCAGGTCCATCCGATAGCCCAATCGGTATGGCCGGGCAGTATCGATATGGTTCTTTTGCGTATGTTCTGTTCAAGCTGCAATCGTATGTTAAGACCCTAGGGTACGTGAACGTCGTCTCCTCCAATGGCAATTCGTTCACGTATGTATTACTCGGCAGATACATAATGGTATCCCTCGCAACCCTGTCTTTTATAATTGGCATTGCACTCGTCTTTGGTGCTTTCAAGGCGGTTCGGCTCGATTGGAGGTTGAAGCCACAACTACGGTACGTCTGGGTCTTGATTGGTTCGCTTTTGCTCATCGGCACTCTAGCTCCGCAGTCAATACTAGGAACCTCGGATCCCGGATCACGCCTAACTCTGATAGCAGCATGTCTATCTATGTTTCTCATAGTGGAAACCGCCCCGCGTTTCCTAGGTATAGCTGCGTTTTGCTCATTAACTTTGTGTATCTGCAACCTTTGGCAGTTTGAGCGAGTGGCAGAGACTCCGGAAGTAGTAGTTCGGAGTTCGGCTCTACCGGGATTGTTACAGCGCTATGCGCATGTCGAGCCTGCCACTCGTCTGCAGTACTACAGAAGCCTCGAAAGGAATTGTTTCAAAGAATCAATTTTTCCAACCGCAATGTTTCGGGAGACGACGACGCAATAACCAAGTCGAAATTGTAGTCACGAAGAATAGTGTGGACTGTATAGGACGAAGGTAGCACGGGGGAGCAGGTATGCAAGGGGTAGTGCTTGTGACGGGAGGTGCTGGGTTCATCGGAACCAACTTTATCTTGGAATGGTTTGCTGCAGGAGGCACATCGCTAGTGAATCTGGATAAATTGACGTACGCCGGCAACCTCACCAATCTTACATCAGTCTGCCACCGCACCGATTATACCTTTGTACAAGGCGACATCTGTGATGCGGAGATGGTCCTCCAACTGATGGAGGAATATGAGCCGCAATGGGTTGTGAACTTCGCAGCGGAGACGCACGTAGATCGTTCGATCTCCAGTCCAAAGGATTTCCTGCGTACGAATATCGAAGGAACCTTTACTTTGTTACAGTCTACTCTGGCATACTGCAATGGCATGTCGGCGGCCGAACGTCGTGCGTTTCGATTTCTGCACGTATCGACGGATGAGGTCTATGGCGCGCTGACTACCGGCGCATCACCCTCTCACGAAGAGAGCCCCTATGCTCCTAACTCGCCCTACGCAGCTTCAAAGGCGGCGAGCGACCATCTTGTGCGAGCGTGGGTTCAGACTTATGATCTGCCAGGCCTAATAACAAATTGTTCGAACAACTATGGCCCATATCAATTCCCTGAAAAGCTGATCCCTTTAGTGATTGCGAACGCGCTGGCTGGAAGATCGATTCCGGTTTATGGAGATGGACTGCAGATCCGCGACTGGCTGTATGTGGGCGACCATTGCAGTGCGATTCGCGCAGTGCTTATGCAGGGTGAGACCGGAGAGGCCTACAATATAGGAGGAAGCAATCAGCGAACAAACATTGAGGTAGTAACATTGATCTGTGAGCTTCTGGATGAATTACTTCCAGCTTCGAGGTTCAGACCTCACCTACAACTTGTCGAGCATGTGCCGGACCGTCCAGGGCATGACCGTCGTTACGCGATTGATGCACGAAAGATAGAAGAAAAACTAGGCTGGCGACCGAAGGAGACCTTCGAGACGGGGTTGCGGAAGACTGTAATCTGGTACCTGCAGCATGGTAAATGGCTGCAAGAGATAATTAGCGGAGAATATCGAGATTGGATTCGGCGAAATTATGAGGAGAGGAAATGAAGGGCATTCTGCTTGCGGGGGGGGCAGGCACGCGGTTGCACCCGGTAACATCAGCCGTTAGTAAACAACTTCTTCCCGTTTACGACAAACCAATGATCTATTATCCACTTTCCGTGCTGATGCTAGCTGGCATCCAAGAGGTGTTAGTGATCTCCACTCCGGAAGATACGCCTCGATTCCGACAGTTGCTTGGCCACGGATCGCAATGGGGCATTAGCCTGGAGTATGGTGTTCAAAAGTCTCCGGACGGGCTTGCTCAGGCCTTTATAATTGGAAAGAAGTTCCTTGCAGGTCAAGGCTGCTGTCTAGTGCTGGGAGATAACATATTTTATGGGCATGATTTTGCGAAGGCGTTGAGGGAGGCTGCTGCATACCGAGAGGGTGCTACCGTGTTCGCCTATCCTGTGTTGGATCCGGAGCGATATGGAGTCGTGGAGTTCGATATGCACAGGCGAGTTATCTCCATTGAGGAGAAGCCAGTTAATCCAAAATCGCGCTATGCAGTAACAGGAGTCTATTTCTATGACCAACAGGTTGTAGATATTGCCGAGGGCCTGAAGCCATCACCCAGGGGTGAGTTGGAGATTACAGATGTGAACGTCTGGTATTTGAAACGGGGGCAACTTCGGACTCAGATAATGGGCCGCGGAATGGCATGGCTGGATACCGGGACGCATGATTCGCTGCTTGAGGCATCTCTGTTCATCCAGACTATTGAGAAGAGGCAGGGATTGAAGGTGGCTTGCCCAGAGGAGATCGCGTATAGGCTGGGGTACATCTCTGAGCAGGAGCTTCGTCTTATGGCGGAGAAAGCATCCAAGAGTACCTACGGGCAGTATTTATTTAAACTACTTGATGAGCCAGTGTACTAAGGATACGTTCCTCCTTCCTGAACAAGGAAGGTTCTGCAGGAGTTATGAGCACGATGCGTTTTGATCACGTGGGTATCTTTGTCAGGGACCTGAAGCAAGGGAGGGAATTGCTGGGCTCTCTCGTTAGCATCGAATACTGGACGGCCACGTTCGCTGACGAGGGTATTGGCGTCTTCGTGCAGTTTGGCATTGGCAAGAATGGACCCTGTTATGAACTGGTGGCACCCCTGGGCGATAACAGCCCGGTGGATGGAGCGCTCCGAACGGGCAAGAATATTCTCAACCATGTGGCCTACCTGACTGGCGATCTGGATGCAGAAGGGGAAAGATTGCGTGCCGAAGGTTGTGTGGCTGCGGGTGTACCCCAGCCAGCAGTAGCGTATGGCGGAAGACGTGTTCAGTTCTGGCTAACGCCTCTGCGCTTTGTTGTCGAACTGATTGAGGCGCCTGATCATCAGCATGCTTTCCTCTCTGCTGATCGGTTCGCTCAGCAGAGTGCAACCGAGATGGAAGTTGTCTAGCAGGGTTCGTCCTATTTGGCCGTTACTGATATTCTTGATGCTATGGCTGTTCTACAGGCTAGATCACCGTCCTGGCAGCTCAGACTCTCGCGGTAAAGATGGGTAGCGTGTCGACGGACTTGCGAGTACAAGGCTCGGATCAGCTTCATACTTGGACGCGAAGGATGTTCAGCTTTCTAGGTCTGGATAGAGCTATCGCATTCACTGTTCTGGCCCGAGGCTGGGCCGGCTTGGCAGGCTTGGTCACCGTTGCGTTGATCGCGCGTTCGCTGACATCTGCAGAACAAGGCTATTACTTCACTTTCGGAAGCCTTGTGGCCATGCAATTGGTCTTTGAGTTGGGTTTTTCTGTCGTAATCTTGCAACTCGCCACTCACGAATGTGCGCACTTGAAAATATCCGGCGCGGGAACCGTATCTGGAAGTGAGAGGGCGCAAGCCAGACTAGCCTCTGTGCTTCAAAGATCTGTGCGATGGTACAGCGCTGCTGCTGTTTTGATGGTGCTGTGCCTGGTTCCCGCCGGTGTGTATTTCTTCTCCAAGAACCAAACGCAAGGGGTACACATATACTGGTTGATACCCTGGTGTTTGTTGGTTCTGGCCGCCGGAATCAATTTTCAGATTGATCCTATTTTTTCGTTTCTTGAGGGATGCGGCTTCATCTCGAACGTAGCTCGCACACGTTTGTGGCAGGCTGTCTGCGGAAGCTTACTGGCTTGGGGCGCGCTTGCAAGCCACCATGGTTTGTTTGCTCCAGCTATGATGGTCACTGGCCAAGCGATTGCCGGTATTGCCTTTCTGGCGATGCGCAGGCCTCTACTGTTATCCCTGTTGCGCCATAAGGCTGGCGACCTTCGGATTGATTGGTGGAAGGAGGTGTGGCCGTTCCAATGGAGGATCGCCGTAAGTTACTCCTGCGGCTTCTTCATCTTCCAACTGTTCAATCCGGTTCTCTTCGCCTACTGGGGACCGGTGGTTGCAGGACAGATGGGTATGTCGCTGAGCATCAGCAATGCACTGTACGCAATTGCGATTGCGTGGGTTAGCACGAAGGCGGCGCCTTTCGGTAGTCTCATTGCACGGCGGGAGTTTGAAAGATTGGATCGCATGTTCTTTGCCGCTCTGACGCAATCTACAGTGCTTTGCCTGATCGGCTCCGTCGTGGTCTGGCTAGGCGCCTTCTATCTGCAAGCGCGAGGAGCCAAGCTGGGACACCGTCTGCTGCGTCCCTTACCCTTTGGCCTCTTGCTGCTCGCGATGAACATGAACCAGATCGTAGCTGCCGAAGCGCTCTATCTCCGAGCACATAAACAGGAGAAGTTTCTGCTGAATTCCGTGCTGGGGGCTATATGCGCTGGAGCCTCGACCTACTTTTTAGGCCGCTACTTCGGCGCAATCGGCATCACCGCAGGTTTTTGCGCCCTGACTGCCGTGATCGGAGTGGGCTTGGGAACGTGGACCTTCGCCAAATACCGGAGCGAATGGCATGCGGCATGAGCGGCCTTTATTGACCATCGCGATTCCAACTTATAACCGGAGTGCGCTGCTCAATCAACTGCTCGCCGTATTGATACCACAAATCGACGAAAGGAACAGAGTCGAGTTACTGATCAGCGATAACGCTTCGCCCGACGATACCAAGGACATCGTGCGGTACTTCCAAGGCAAAAATGCCTGTATCAGCTATCATTGCCACGCTGACAACGTCGGCTCGGACGCAAACTTCATCACCTGCTTCGAGCTGGCACGCGGCAAGTACTTCTGGCTCTTAGGAGATGATGACATAGTGTTGCCGGGCGGCCTCGAAAAGATATTGAATCACCTGGAACAAGATGAACTCGACCTTGTGTATCTCACCAGCTATGGCTTTCAGAGAGATTGGGAGGAGGAGCGCAAGCAGGATCCGCTTGGCCGTGAGTACCACACGATTGAAAGCGCGTTGCAATTTGTCCTTATCACGAACGTGATGCTCACCTTTATCAGTGGCATAATTATCAATCGGGACCGCTTTCTAGAGGTGCCCCATGAATCCATACAGTTGTTCGCGGGAACAAATCTGATTCAACTTAGTTGGTCGCTGCCACTGCTGCGTAACCACAGGCGATCGCTAGTCCTTTGGAAGCGTGTCATCGCCGCTCGGCAAGGAAATGCCGCGGGCTACCACATCGGGAAGGTGTTTGGAGAAAGGCTCAGGACTGTCTCTACGCGCTGTCTGCCGGACCGTCCAAGGTTGGTTGACTGTATCTGCAACTTCGCTGTTCGACGATGGTTCCCTCCCATGATTTTGGAGCTTCGCGGCTCTGCCCGCCAGGAGCTTGGTCTAGAGGAGGCGGAGATCGATCTTAGGCGTTCGGCTGGAAGGAATTTCCGCTTTTGGCTTTTCGTCTATCCTGTACTCAAGCTTCCTCTGCCAGCTGCGAGGCTTTGGTGTCAGGCTGGCGTCTTCCTCAGTAAGATGGTTTATGTTGTATCGGTACGCAGCTTTTGGCGAAAGCGCGTCTGAGCAGCGGGTTTTATCGTTTGAGAGAAGAGAGAAGCTGGAGCATGAGAGTTTTGGCAGAAGCTTCGTCCGGCCCCTCTCGCGTGTGCTGTGTCATCCTGAACTGGAACGGCTGGAGGGACACGGTCCGCTGTCTCCATTCTCTTCGCGAGCAGCAATATAGTCCCTTGCGGGTTATCGTGGTTGACAATTGTTCGAGCGATGATTCAGTGTCGCGCATCACTGAGGAATATCCTGAGGTACTGCTTATCCGAGCGCCGGCAAATGATGGCTTCGCAGCGGGCTGCAACCTGGGAATTAAAGAAGCACTGGAACAGCGAGCTGATTTTATCTGGCTTCTAAACAACGACACTCTCGTCCCACCTGATACTCTGGTGTATTTGTTGGAGGCGAGTAAACCGCACGACGTAGGAGTCGTGGGCGCTGTGCTTAGGTACATGCAGGATCCGTCGCAGGTGCAAGCTTGGGGTGGGGGGGAGGTACTCACCTGGATAGGATTCGTGCGGCACTATATCTCTCCCCATGTACTGAAGCGCACCAGCTATCTGACCTTTGCCAGTGCGCTCATTCGTGCTGAGGTCTTTGACCACATAGGACTGTTGGATGAAGGTTACTTTATGTATTTCGAGGATGCCGATTTTTGTCTTCGTGCCTGGCGCGCCGGTTGGAGGCCCGTCGTGGCGGCGCAAACAGCTATCCTGCACAAAGAGGGGGGCAGTGTAAGGCAGAGAAAATCGCCGAAGATGGAGCGGATCGTCACCCGATCGGGTTTGCTCTTTCTTGGAGCGCACGCCGAAAATCCTGCACTCGCTAGAACCCTGTTCGTAGTATCGAAGATCGGAAAGCGGCTCCTCTACGGTGAAGTGAGAGGCATCAAGGCAGTGTGTCTTGGCGTTGGCGACTGGTTACGCGGACGTAGAACCGCCTACCGCGAGGAGAATGAGCGGCAGCCATGACGAAGCGAGCGTTGATCGTGAAATTGGGGGCCATCGGAGATGTCATCATGGCGCTCCCTGCGATACAGGAAGTGCATCGCAGAGGATTTGAGATAGATTGGCTCTGTGGTCCCGTGGTAGCTCCCCTGCTGCGCTGTTATCCATGGGTCCATGTCATCGTCGTGGACGATCGTGCGCTGCTGAAAGGCAGCCGCGTAGAGCGATTGCGGACGCTCGCGCGATTGTGGAAGGTCCTCTTAGGGACGCGCTATGAGATCTGTGCAACCCTCTACTACGACGCGCGCTACCGGCTATTGACCTCCGTGGTCAGGTCTCCTCGGAAGCTTCATCTTTCCAGGAGCGAGCGTTCCGGTGCATTGCTTGCAACTCGTCAACACACGGATGAATACGCTCGTATTCTGCTGGAGGAAGAGGATTCCTGCCGAAGCGAGAGCAGGAGTCCCCTGCGTCCAGAGGTGCTGCCGAGCACGCTTGTCCGAGAGAAAATAGCGCCTGTACGGGTCGCATTGGTGCCGGGCGGAGCTAGCAATATGCTTCGTCAGCAAACCTTGCGCAGGTGGCCTGCGGAACGCTATGTCGATCTTGCTGAGGTGCTGCTGCGCCGAGGGTACGAGGTCCTTCTGCTCGGTGGTCCGGAGGACCTCTGGGTGAAGCCGCAGTTTGCCAGGCTGCCCGTAACCGACCTGGTGGGAACGCTGAGCCTTCCTGACGTCATCGCGGTATGTGATACCTGCGATGTCGTCGTATCGCATGACACCGGCCCCTTGCACCTTGCCGGCCTCAGCAAGGCATCTCTCCTGGGTCTGTTTGGACCCACCGACCCGGGCAATTTCCTGCCCCGGCGCCCAGGCGCACGCGCAATCTGGGGAGGCGAGCACTTCGCTTGTCGTCCCTGCTACGACGGCCGGCAGTTTGCCCCATGCCGTGACAACGGATGTATGCAGGAGATCACGTTGCAGATGGTGCTACACCAGGTCGAAGCACTTCTTGCGGAGCGCAAAGGCGGGGCTTTGCAGGCCTTCTCGATCGTGACGCCCTCCAGCATCGAGGCCCCGAAGAGATGAGCGCAAGAGCCTTATTCCTGGATCGCGATGGAATCATCAACGAGGAGGTCGGATACTTGTACCGGGCCGACGATGTACGTTTTGTGCCGGGCATCTTCGATCTCTGCCGAACGGCCCAGGCTCTGCAGTACCGGCTCATCGTCGTGACCAACCAGGCCGGCATTGCGAGAGGTCTCTATACCGAAGCCGACTTCCACATCCTGACGGATTGGATGCAACAGCAGTTCGAACTGCGCTCCGTCAAACTGGACGCAGTGTACTACTGCCCTTTTCACCCGCAACACGGCGTGGGACGCTACAAACAGGATCATGCCGATCGCAAGCCCGGTATCGGCATGCTCCGTCGAGGCGCCGCCCAGTTCGGACTGGAGCTTCAGCAAAGTGTTCTTGTGGGAGACCGATGCAGCGACATAGCCGCCGCCAACACAGCAGGCCTACGCGAAGCCTTCCTCATGGGCGACATCGAGAAGCAACCTTGTCCCGGAAGGTATCGCTCCGTGCGTGCCCTCGCCGACGTCGAAGCCTGGCTTTCGGCCGAGGGTTGAGTCTATTCAGGAAGCTCGGCCGCGGTAAATAGCTCGCCCTGGCTGTCTTTCTCGCTGATCAGGAGCGCGCCAGAAAGCTGCTCCAGAGGCCACGCTATGTTCAATGTCGAGTCATCCCAGCGAATGCAGCGCTCCCCGGCAGGATCATAGAAGTCTGTGGTCTTGTAGAGCACCTCGGCCGCTTCCGAGAGCACAAGAAAACCATGAGCGAAGCCCTCCGGTATCCAAAGCATCTCAGGCGGGTCGGCCTTGAGGTGGAATCCAGCCCAGCGGCCGAAGTCTGACGAACCCGACCGCAGATCGACGGCAACATCCCAGATATGTCCTGATAGCACACGAACCAGCTTGCCCTGTGGACGCCCGAGCTGATAATGAAGGCCGCGTAGAACGCCCCTCTTCGAATAGGACTGATTGTCCTGCGCAAAGTGCGTTGGGAGACCCAGGGCAGCAAAGCTCCTGCCATTGAAGAATTCAGCAAACCATCCGCGATCGTCCGCAATCTGCCTGGGTTGAAGCAGGGCGACGTCTCTAAGGGCCAACGGTACCAGTTCCATTCCTTCATGGTAAGGGAGACGTCTGTTGCCCGGAACCATTCCTGCAGCCGTTGCACCCCCCACGAGAGTTGTAGGAAACGGCATGGCAAAATATGGAGGCTCCTTGTAGACTGGTCGCTGAAACAGAGAAAAAAGTTGCACTCAATACAACCTCCCGACGTTCTTGGCAGTACTCGGCGGTTATGGCGGCTATAAGGATCCAAAGAGATTCCTAACGCAGCCGAGAGGGTTGATCCAGCGCCTGTATGGGCCGGGTTGAAGAGCAACCAGAGGCGATCGGCGGAGTTGTTGCCAGCCCGAAGCTGGGCTTCCATCGACAGAGTTGTACCGCGTGTGCGCACGTTTACAGCAGTCACGGCGGTGCTCCAGCGGACCGGAGGCTGAGCGGGACAGATTCGGATGAGCTCGATGGATCATTCCCATTCTCCAGAGGCAAGCGTCTCGACGTACGACCAGGGGTACTCCTATTCAGACTTTCAGACATTCAGGCCTGCCGCATCACGACGCCGGGATCCCCTGCCCGCAGAGCTATTTCGTTACAAGGTGGTGAAGCGTAGCCTCGATCTAACCTTGACTTTCCTGTTGTTCCCCCTGCTCCTGCCTCTTCTCCTCATCGTCGCCGCTTTGGTGTTTGTGAGTTCGCCCGGCCCCATCTTCTATTCCCACAGAAGAATCCGCAGGAACGGAGCCTTCTTTTCCATGTGGAAATTTAGAACAATGCGCGTCAACTCCGCCGAGGTGCTCGATCGTTATCTCGACCAGCATCCGCGAGCCCGAGCCGAGTGGAAGCGGACCCACAAACTGAAGCACGATCCGCGCGTCACCCGGATAGGCCGCTTCCTCCGCTGCTACAGCCTCGATGAGCTTCCACAGATCTGGAACGTATTCCGCGGACAGATGAGCCTCGTCGGCCCCCGTCCGATCGTGGCCGCGGAGGTGGAGAAATACGCCGACCAGTTCGATTGCTACTGTAGAGTGAAGCCAGGCATAACCGGTCTCTGGCAGGTCTCCGGACGCAGCAAGCTGACCTACTCCCAGCGTGTTCTCCTGGACTGCAAATACGTCGCCCAGTGGTCCTTGGCAGGAGATATCGCGATTCTGGCCAGGACCTTCGCTTCGGTCGCGAATCAGGATGGAGCGTTCTAGGCCGCATTCGGACCCGCGATCCGGCTGCTGGAGGGGGCTTCAGGTTGCGAGTCGCTATCGTTCATCATTGGTTCGTCACCCGCGGGGGTGGAGAGCGTGTAGCCGAATGTATCGCCGCACTCTTTCCCCAGGCCATCCTGTTCACCTTGCTGTCCAATGAAGCCGGACTGACAGACGTACTGCGACGGCGCGAAATACGTACCTCCTTTCTCCAGAAACTTCCCCTGGCGCAGAGATTCCACAGGCACATGATGCCCTTCTACCCGGCCGCAACGGAGTCGCTGGACCTGCGCGGCTTCGACCTGATCGTCTCATCCGATAGTGGGCCGGTGAAGGGTATACGCAAAGACCCCGGCGCTCTGCACATCTGCTACTGTCACTCTCCCATGCGGTATCTCTGGGACGAGTTTGAAAGCTATCGAGCCGCCATGGGGCCGCTTACGCGTGCCGCCTTTACCGCCGCGGCGGGAAGGCTGCGCGCCTGGGATGCGCGCGCCGCCCAGCGGGTGGACTGGTTTCTCGCCAATTCACGCTACGTCGCCAACCGCATCGAGCGTTGCTACGGGCGTGAGAGCACGGTGCTCTATCCTCCGATCGACCTCTTTCGCGCAAGCCAGGCTCCTCGGCGGTTCGCGCACCTGCTCTGCGTGGGTCGGCTGGTGAGCTATAAGAAGACCGAGATCGTCATTCAGGCCTGCCATCGTCTCGGGCGTACCTTGCGCATCGTGGGAAGTGGCCCAGAGGAGGCCCGGCTCAAGAGGCTGGCAGGGCCCCATGTGACGTTCCTTGGAGTCTTGCCCGCCGAGGCATTGTGGCGGGAGTACTCGGAGTGCCGTGCCCTGGTCTTCGCCGCGGAGGAGGACTTTGGGATGGTCCCTTTGGAGGCCCAGGCCTGCGGCACGCCTGTGATCGCCTTTGGCGCCGGAGGCAGTCTGGAGACCGTTCGAGGCTTCTCGGAAGAATCCCAAACCATTGATGAAAAAGAGTTTACTGGAATATACTTTAAGCAGCAGACGGCCGACTCGGTGGTGGACGGCATTCAGAGGTTTGAGTCGGCCCAAGAGGCCGGGTGGTTTCAACCCGAGACGTTGCAGAGGTGGGCGGCGGAGTTTGACACTACGGTCTTCCTGCGCAAGCTGCGCGAATTCGTTGCTGCCCGCGTTCCAGGGGCGGAGGCAGTGATGCTGCCTGAGGATCGACTTTCGGCGGTGACGGAGGACTGAGTTGGAAGCGGTGCGCGCCATCCTAAAAACCGTATTGGCGAAAGCTCTGCATAGCCTGGAAGCGGAAGACCGCTTGGCCGCCGCATGGCCGCTCGTCTGCGGTAAGGCTATGTCCAAGCATGGGCTAGTGACGGGCTACAACGAGGGGGTGGTGCGCATAAGCGTCAGCGATGAGCTCTGGAGACGGCAGATGGCATCCATCCGCGAGCAGCTTGCCGTCGAGTTGGGCAAGGTCGCGGAAGTGCCCGTGCGCGAGATACACTTCGAGGTGCGGGCCAATCTTCACGTGGCTACGCAAGGGCGCGGGGAATGAGACGGGATGACTGAAGGCAAGGTGGGATTGAGCGATGTTCGGCGCGTGGCGGAGCTGGCAAATCTGCGGTTGACAGCGCAGGAAGAGCCCAGGATGCAACGCGATTTGAATGCGATCCTCGAACACATCTCCCAATTGAATGAGTTAGATACGAGCAGCGTGGAGGCTATGGCGCAGGTGGGCGAAGTCAGCGGCGGCGGGGTGGCGGTGCATGGAGAAGGATTGCGGCGGGATGAGGTGCGGGCATCGCTTGATCGCGGAGCGGTTTTGCGCGAGGCCGACGGGGCGGACCGGAGGTTCTTCAAGGTGCCAAAAGTGATTGATCGGTAAGGACTTAGGCCTAAAGCGAAGACGCGGTAGAGGCTTAGAAAAAGGCGCGATAGGGAGTTGGTTTTGGCGGGTTCGACGATTTTTGAGACGGTTGCGGCGGTGCGTTCGCGGACGGTTACGGCGGTGCAATTGGCGGAGCAGAAGCTCTCTTCGATCGCTGCCGATGACCTTGCTTCGGGGCGTAACATCCATGCTTTCTTGAGCTTGGCGCGAGACAGGGCGATGGAGCAGGCGGCTCGCGTGGATGCCGCCATGGAGCGTGGAGAGAGGGTTGGGCCGCTGGCTGGGGTTCCGGTGGGGATCAAGGATGTTTTGGCTATGCGGGGCGCTCCGGCGACGGCTGGATCGTTGATTCTAAAGGGGTATTGTCCGCCTTACGACGCTACGGCGGTGGCCCGGCTGGAGGCCGCGGGAGCGGTTTTGCTGGGGAAGTTGAACTGCGATGAGTTTGCGATGGGCTCTTCGAACGAGAACTCGGCTTACGGTAACGTGTTGAATCCACGCGCCTTGGATAGGGTTCCGGGAGGTTCGAGCGGAGGTTCCGCAGCGGCGGTGGCGGCCGAGTTTGTGGTGGCTTCGCTGGGCACGGATACGGGCGGTTCCATCCGTCAACCCGCGGCGTTTTGTGGAGTGGTGGGGGTTTTGCCTACCTATGGGCGGGTGTCGCGGTATGGATTGATCGCGTTCGCCTCTTCGCTCGACCGTGTGGGGCCTCTGGCTAGGACCGTGAAGGATGCCGCACTGATGCTCGAAGTGCTTGCAGGGCAGGATGTTATGGACGCCACCTCGTCCGCGGAAGAGGTTGGGGGGTACGTTGCGGAGACGGAAAAGCCGGTGGCAGGATTGCGCATCGGGGTGCCGGCGGAGTACTTCGGGGAGGGCCTGGACGCGGAGATACGGGCCGCGATCGAGCGCGTTTTAGACGGTCTCAAGATGGAAAAATGCGTGGTAAAGCCGGTCAACTTACCGCATACGAAGTACGCCGTGCCCACCTACTACGTGATCGCGACGGCGGAGGCCTCCTCGAACCTGTCGCGGTTCGATGGGGTGCGGTTCGGGGCCCGGGCGCAGGGGGTGCAGACGCTGGCGGAGATGTTCCAGGAGACCCGCGAGCAGGGCTTCGGGCCGGAGGTGAAGAGGAGGATCCTGCTGGGGACGTATGTGCTGTCGGCGGGGTACTACGACGCGTACTACAGGAAGGCGCAGCAGGTGCGCACGCTGGTGACGCGGGACTTCCTGCAGGCGTTCGCCGAGTGCGACGTGCTGGTGGCGCCAGTGACGCCTACGCCTCCCTTTAGGCTGGGGGAGAAGACGGACGACCCCCTGCAGATGTATCTGGAAGACATTTACTCGGTGGCGGCGAGCCTGGCGGGGATCTGCGCGATGAGCGTGCCGTGCGGCGAGACCGAGGCGGGGCTACCCATCGGGGTGCAGCTTATGGCGAAGCACTTCGACGAGGGGACCCTGCTGCGCGTGGGTGCCGCGGTGGAGAGGCTCGAAAGGGAGCGAGAGGCGCGGGGCTAGGCTGCCGGCTCTCTGAGAGCCTGTCCAGAAACCTCCGGCTGGGCCCTCGATAGGGACTCGAAAGACAAAGGCAAAGGCGAGACTCGGGGGGTCTCTCCACTCGGCGGCGCGATCGCGCCGCACGACTGCGGTCGAGATGACGAGCTTCTCGAGAGATGGGCTGCGGGGGCGTTCCCGAGGGCAGGGCGTTATCTGAAGGCTCTGGGGAGCTTCTTCGACAGGAACCAGGCGAGTGCGGGGCAGGGTTTACCCAGACAGGTTCGTTTCGGTCGTGTTCCTGAAGCTGGCATCTTGGCCCTCGACAAAGGAGGCCCTCGATACACAACCGGCGTTTTAAGAGCGGATACGCAGGCGAGTCCGCATGCTCGCGGTCGAGCGGATGCTTCGCGTCGGGCTGAATGCTCCGTCTTCGCGCCGAGGGATGTCACGGAACGTTCATGCGCGGTTCATTGGGGTGCAATGTGGGGGCCTCAATCTGGAGTCTCACGCGCAATCTCCTCTTTCTCCGCTGTGAAGGCGGGGGCGGGAGTGCGGGTTGGGAACTTCAGCTTGCGGGACGGAAGGAATTGGAGAGCGATGCGTAAGGTATTGGTTTGTGTCGGTTTGTGGATGGCGGCTTGGGGC
>CAXTPY010000007.1:0-30768 GCA_964246195.1 uncultured Acidobacteriaceae bacterium
CACATCGCGGGGGATTATCGGGGCGATCGGGGGGGCGGTGACGGCGGATCACGTTAGCGTCGCGTTCAACGCCGGTGCGGGATGGGACTTCGACGATGGCCGGGGGACGCGGAGCGCGGCCGGATCGATCGTGCATGCGTCCTATCTCACAGTGGAGTGGAACGGGTGCAACGAGGAGTACCCGATTACGCATTCCATCCCGGCGTGGAGATGCTTCGACCAGGATCATGGAGGGTATGGGGATGGGATCGGGACACCGGATACGGAGCTGAGCTTTACCTGCGATCACTGCCTGTTCCGGTACAACACCCAGGATGGGTTCGACTTGCTGCACGTAGGGGGGAGCGAGATCACGGTGACCAACTCGGATTCCTACGGGAACATGGGGCAGCAGTGGAAGATGGGCGCGATGAAGAACGTGGTCTTCGAGAACAACTGGACGGTACACAACTGCAGCCGTATGTCGGCGGCGATGCCGGGGGCGCCCGAGGGGTATAACCGTTACCTTTCGCTGTTCTGCCGGGCGGGAGGCGACGGGATTGCGATGACGATCGCGGACGCCGGGAACTACGTGTTGAAGAACAACAGCTTCGCGGGGTATGGCTCGACCAGTTACGACCTAAGCTGCGCGGGTACATGCACGCGGGGGAATATCGTCTACCAGAACAACCTGAATATCGGGTATAAGAATCCTGCGTCGGGAGAGCCGGCGGCGATCTTCTATACGACCAACCTGGCCAAGCAGCCGTTCGCAGCGAAGGACCATAACATCTACTACGCGATGCGGAACTGTCCGACGGGCGTGGCGGAGAGGTGTATCGATCCGAAGATTGTAGACATGCCGGTGTGGAAGGGGGAGGCGAGTCTGGATGCGATCAACTTCCACCTGACCAGCGGCAGCCCGGCCCGGGGGGCGGGGGTTCCTGTGCAGGGATTGACGCAGGACTTCGATGGAAAGCCTCGCCCGGCGGGGCCGCTCGATATCGGGGCGTTTCAATACCAGCCCTGACGGGCTACCGCTCGAGCGCCTTGAGAACTTGTTTGAGAACTGAGATTTGGACCGGCGGTCGATCGGCGGAAAGACAAAAGCCAAGGCGGAATGCAAGGGTCTCTCCACTCCGCCCGCGCGATAGGCCGCGCGGCTCCGGCCGAAAGGGCAGTTTTTTCTACAAATTCTGAGGCGCTACAGCGAGGCTCCCTTTTTTAGCAACTCCTGATGGATCAGCGCGACGGAGGTGAGTTCGGGGATTCTCTGGGGGTCGAACTGGACGCCGTACTCGCCCTCGATGGCGAGGATGAGCTGGAGATGGCCGAAGGAGTCCCAGGCCTCGACGGAGCCCACCTTGAGGTCGCTGGTGACCTCCTCGGGGGAGATGTCGAGTACGTCGGCGATGAGTCTACGAAGCGATGTGGGTATCTGTTCTGGGCTCATGGGGTGGGATCTCCTCGATGCGTATCCAATGCGGGGTCTGAGGCATGGCAGAGGCGAGGTTCAGCTCGTAGAGGACCGGCTGGTCTGCGCCTGCTGCGTTGTTGGGGCTGGCCGGTTCGAAGCCGTGCTGGGGGTAGAAGCCGGCACAGAGAGCGTTCTTCTTGGACGGCAGGAACTCGCCGGCGAGAGTGGTCGCGCCGGAGGCTGCGGCGTTCTGGGCGATGCGGGCTAGCAGCGCCGTCTCGATGCCGCGGCCAATGACGCGGCAGGAGAGCAGGAAGGAGTCGATGAGGCAGCGCCCGGAGGAGGTGGTGGCCAAGGCGAGCCCTACGACGCCGGCGTCGCCGAAGCGGTCGCGGACACGGACGACGAGCGCCTGGCCGCCGGGGGTGGAGGCGAAGTGCTGGATGTCGGCGGCGGAGTGGCGGCGGGTGGTGAGGTTGAACTGGTTGGTCTTGGCGAGCAGCTGGACGGCGCGGGCCAGAGGCGCGTCGAGCGCGCTCGAGAAGGTGCAGACGATGTCGAGGGAGGCGAGGAACTCGTCGCGGCTGCCGGAGGAGGTGGCGAGTTCCTCGCGCTGCGCCTGGGCCTTGTATTCGTGGAGGCGGTGGGTGTCGTCGCGGGTGACGGCGAGGGTGTCGAAGAAGGGCTGCCTGGCGAGCAGGCAAGGGAGGGTCCAGGGCTCCTCGATCGGTACGGCGAGGACCGCAACACTGGGCAGGTGTTGGCGGATGGCCTCGCACTCGACGGGATTGTCGTCGACAAAGACGAAGGAATCGAGGCCGAGGGAGAGGGTCTCGGCGAGCTCGCGGATGGATTGCGCCTTGTCGTTCCAGTTGACCTTGTGGGCGACGAAGTCGTCGAGGGTTACGGCGAGGTCGGCGGCGCGGCGCTCGAAGGCTTCGCGGACGTCGGCCTCGTTGTTCTTCGAGACGATGGCCAGCAGGATGCCGCGGCTGGAGAGCTGCTTCAGGAAGCGCTGGTAGAGGAGGTAGGAGGTGCCGGGAAAGGTGCTTCCGGTGACGATGCCGTCGACCCCGTCCTCGCCGAGTATGCCTCCCCAGAGGGTATTGTCGAGGTCGGTGCAGAGGACCTTGCGCGAGGGGCGGTAGAGGGCGGAGAGAAAGCGCACCAGGCCACGGGTATACGGGCCGAAGGCGGAGGCGGCGATGGGAAGGCGGGAGGAGAGGAAGAGCCGGTCGTCGCGCCAGCGTGCGCGGCCGTGGCGGGCGGCGAGATGGTCGGCGTCGAAGAAGAGGAAGTCGGTCTGCTGGCGGCAAAACTCCGCGATGCGAAGATTCAGGGTGGCGACGGCGTGGCGCAGGCTGTGCGGCAGGTTGGCTTCGGCGACGTCACCGAGCGAACCTGTGTCGGGCGCGACGAGCCCCTGCACGATGACGCGGGCGGAGCTTCTCTGGCGCAGAGGAGAGAGGAGCTGGCCAAACCTTTGCGCGGCGGCATCCACCTCTTCGGCGACGCCAGCCCCCGTGCCTGAGGCGCAGAGATCGGGCAGGGCTCCGGCGATGTCTTCGAGGTCGAGGAGGACGAGAACGACGTCGGGAGCCCAAGCGAGGAGCTCGCTCGCGGGGTTCAGCAGGTCGTCGGCGTAGGAGCCGAAGCCGCCGATCTTGATCTCGAGGAGGAAGCCGGCGAGCGCGGCCTCGACCTTGAGGTAGGGTACGAAGGGCTCGACGGTTACGCTGCGGACGAGGAAGATGCGCAGGGTTTGGGCCCCGGAGCGGGCGGCGAGGGCCGGGGAGAGGCGGGGGAGAAACCCGGCGCAGAAGGCGATATCGTGCGGCTTGGCGTCCGCCACGGCGAGGCTGCGCATGGCGGCGAGGGCGGCCGTGGGGTCTAGCTCCTCGGCTGCCTTGCGGAGCAGGCTGCGAGCCGCCTGGCGGCTTTCGTCCGCGATCATTCGGCAATCTCCGTTGGGGTGGATGCAGGGTTTGCAGCGACCGGGGCCGCACGCATGACGACGCGCCCGGGTACGCCCATGACCGTCGCGCCCGCGGGAACATTGTTCATGACCAGTGTGTTCGAGGCGATCTTGGCTCCGTCGCCTATTTTTATCTTTCCAATCAAGGAGGCTCCCGTTCCAATGTAAACGTTGTGGCCTACGATGGGAGCGCCTTGGCGTCCCATGGCGGAGGTTCCGATGGTGACGCGGTGAGCGATGTCGCAGTCGCGGCCGACCACGGCGCCGGGGTTGATGTGTACGCCTCCGATGTGTCCGATGTAGAGGCCGTCTCCGATGGTGGCGCAGGGGTCCAGGCACATCTCCATGAAGACTTCGCAGAACTTACTGGCGGCGAACGAGAGCAGCTTGAGGGGTATGCGGAGGAGAAGGTTCGGGGGCTCGCGGTAGAGCCAGTTGCCGAGACGGTAGGACGCGATGGCCCATACGGCCGGGTTGGACCAGAGATAGATACCGCTCGAACCCTTAGCGCGATACCTCGCTATATCCGCTCCGAAATGCGACATCAGGAGGCCGCCTTACTGGCCGGCTGCACGGAGGAGTCGTGGCGGAGATAGAGGCTGCGAAGAAGACGCGGAGCCCAGCGGAGGAGGAGCAGAGTCAAGGTCAGCTTCGTGCTTCGGTAGAAGCGGTTTGCGGAGCCGATCTGATGCAGGGCGGAGGCTGTGTCGCCCTGGGCGAGTGCCTGCTTGCCGCGCCGCAGATCGAGCTCGGCATGCTTGCTGGCGAGGGCCTGCTGGACGAGCGACAGCCTGGCGGAGCCCGGAGGACAGACGGCTAGGTGCTTCGAGAGGACCTTGACTCCGAACTCGGTCATGCGGATGCGGTTGGCGGAGAGGCTGGTGCCGTGTTTGCGGTAGCGAACGAGGATCTCGCGGTGGTATCCGATGCGGTGCCCGGCTGCGGCGAATCGGAGCCAGAGGTCGAAGTCTTCGCAGAAGCCCAGCGATTCGTCAAACCCGCCTACGCTCTGAACCATGCGGCGCCTGGCCAGCACGGAGGTGAAGACGTGGCAGTCTCGCCGGACCAGGGCGTCGAAGTCGGCTTCGCCGCGGGAGGGGCACAGGTTCATGAAGAGGGTGCCTGCCTCGGGCGAGTTGCCGAAGAAGACGGCGTTGCAATAGACGAGGTCGTACTCGGGATGGGCGTCGAGGAAGGCCAACTGCACTTCGAGATAGCGGGGCATCCAGGCATCGTCTCCGTCGAGGAAGGCGATGAACTCGCCGGTCGCGGCTGCGATGCCGGCGTTGCGCGCTCCGCTGATGCCTTTGTTCTGCTGGACGATGTACACGAGGCGGTCGCGGTACGGTGCGAGCACACGCTCGAGCTCGGCGCTATCGGGCGAACCGTCGTTGACGAGGATCAATTCGAAGTTTTGGAAGGTCTGTGCAAAGACCGAATCGAGCGTCTCGGCGATGTAGCCGGCGACGTTATAGGCGGGCACGATAACGCTGACGAGCTTGCCGCCGTTGTGCTTTCCCTGCTCCACCGCGTTCACGTTTTACTGTACCCTTCTGTAAACTCTGGCTAGGCGCGCTCTTACGCCACGCCAGACCAACTATAGCAACCCCGTTGTCATTGAGGATCCGTGGTGCCCCCTGAAGTCTATCCTGCCCGAGGAAAGCCGCGAGCGAAGATTTTTCACCTGCTGTATCACGAGGTAACGCAGGTGCCGGGCTCCTATACGTACGCGGTGAGCGCGTCCGAACTCGACGAACATCTCCGACTGTATGCGAGGCTGCGAACGGAGCCGGAGAGGTATCTCCGGCCGGAGATTACGTTCGACGATGGACACGTCAGCAACTGGCAATATGCATCGCCGAGCTTGACGGCGCACGGTCTGGCGGCGCGGTTCTTCCTCACCGCGGGATGGATTGGGGTGAAGCGGGAGTTCATGGATTGGGCGCAGGTGCGGTCTTTGAATGCAAGCGGGCAGGCGATCGGGGCGCATGGGTGGTCGCATAAGCTGCTGACCCATTGCACGGAGAAGGAGCTCAATCAAGAGCTGGTGGGGGCGCGCTTGAAGATCGAGGATGAGATCGGCGCGGCGGTCACTACGTTGTCGCTTCCCGGTGGACGGAGTAACGCGCGTGTTCTGCGGGCGTGCCGCGAGGCGGGTTATACGCGGATCTATACGTCGGTGCCGGAGGCGATGTCTTCGGATACGGAGTCTGTGGTCGGGCGGCTGAATATTCGCTCGCGTGCTGGCGTCGATTGGATTGCCGAGGTGATGCGTCCGGAGAGTGGGCGACTGGCGTCACTGCAGCGTCAGCACAGGATCAAGGCTGCGCTGAAGGGCGTGCTGGGGGATGGGCTCTACGCGAGGCTCTGGGCCGTGCTGAACCGGCAGGCGGCACCCGCGGGAGTGGCGGAAGAATGAATATCCTGCACGTGATCAGCAGCGGAGGCATGTACGGCGCGGAGGCGGTGATCCTGAACCTTTCGCGCGCGCTGAACCGGATGGGGCATTCGAGCAAAATAGGAGTGTTTGCAAATCAGCCCGATCCCAATCTGCACCTGTTTGAAGCGGCGCGGAAGGAAGGTATCGAGGCGTATCAGGTTCAGTGTGTAGGGCAGGTGGATCTAGCCGTGCCAGGCAGAATTCGGGAGTTAGTCCGGGAGACTAACACGGAGATAGTGCATGCTCATGGGTATAAGTCGGATATTTATAGTTATTTTGCTAGACACGGGACCGCAGTGCGACTGGTTTCGACGTGTCATAACTGGATCGACAGCAACAAGACCGTAAGAGCGTACAACGCGATGGACCGGATCGCGCTGCGCTCCTTCGATGGCGTGGTGGCCGTGTCGGACGAGGTTCGCCAACGTCTTATGAAGTCAGGAGTAAGCAGCTCCAGGATCTCTTACATACGGAATGGGATCGACACCTCGCTCTTCGAGGGCGTTGCTCCGGTGCTCAGGCAGGAGTTCGATTGGAAGAAGGAGATGATTGTGGGACAGGTCGGCCGGCTATCCAAGGAAAAGGGTCCCGATATATTCTTGTTGGCTGCGGCTATTGTTTTGAAGGAGGTGCCTGGGGCCAGGTTCATCCTGGCGGGCGATGGGCCAGATCGAGAGAACCTCGAACGTATGGCGGCTGTGCATGGAATGCAGGACAGCTTTAAACTTCTAGGCAGACGTTCTGATGTGTCCAAGATCTATGCGTCGTTGGATATTCTGGCGTGCGCGTCGCGATCAGAGGGTTTGCCTATGTCAATTCTGGAAGGGATGGCGAGTGGTTGCGCGTTGGTCGTAACGGACGTCGGCGATGTCTCGCAGCTTGTACAGGACGGAAGTACGGGAAGGCTCATTTCTGCGGAAGATATTCAAGGTCTAAGCGCAGCTATCCTTCAATTGCTTGCAGACGGGGCTCTTCGCCAGAGGCTTGCGGCGCAAGGCAAAGAAAAAGTGCGGCAGGAGTTTTCTGCGGACCGAATGGCATCCAGGTATATCGAATTCTACGAGGGAGTTTTGTTTGGACGCGCGAATGGAGCTACCTCTTGAGGCTCTCTCCTCGTCGTTCGGTGGTTGGCCGTCCTTCCATCTTCATGATGGACCTATTCGCGACAGTCCCTTACTACACGGCTTATCTTTCTAAGGCGCTTCTCTCCCTTGGAGAGAACGTCACGGTAGGCTCGATTACTTACTACCTAGATAGACGCTGCTTCACACGTTACAAAATCCCACTTCAACCCGGTATATCAAATATCGTCGGTAGGTTCGATATGCCTCGCCTTCCGAGGCGCGTACTAAAGTTGCTGGAGGGAATGGTCAATCTTGCGGCCCTCAGCGTCAGGTTTCTCTTCAGTCCACCAGAAGTCATTCACGTTCAGTACCTCCCGCTGTTGACCTCCCGCGTTCCCCTCGATTGTTTTTTCTTGCATCTATGCCGGTTGCGGGGCTCTAAGATCATGCTTACCGTGCATGATCTTCTGCCGCACGATACGGGAGACTTGTATCGTTCCCAGTTTGCCGAGCTTTACGCCTTTGTCGATGGGATAATTTGCCATTCGGAACATGTCCGGGCTAGGCTGCAGGATGAGTTTTCTGTGCCGAGGAGTAAGGTTAGTGTGATTCCGCATGGGCCGTTCTTCTACGACCGTGCTGTAGATAAGGCTGAGGCTGCCACGGTAAAAGAACTGGTGCCTGAAGAGAATGCGCTGCTTGTGCTCTGGCAGGGAATCATCTTCCCGTACAAGGGTGTCGATTTGCTCCTTGAAGCTTGGCGGGAGGTAGAGACGAAGGTTCCGGGTGCATGGCTATTGATCGCCGGAACAGGTTCTCCAGTTATTTTAAAAGAGGTGCGGGATCAGGTGCAGCGGTTGCAGTTAAGGAGGGTGAAGCTCGAACTCACTTTCATTTCGACGGACCGCCTGGTCGCGATCTACCGGGCTGCGGATCTGGTTGTATATCCATACCGGAACATAACCACAAGTGGCGCCCTGGCCACGGGTCTAGCTTTCAACAAGGTAATCGTTGCATCGGATCTACCCGTATTTCGCGAACTGCTCACGGCGGGACAGAACTCTGTGCTCGTTCCTTCAGGGGACAGTGCCGCGCTTTCCCAGGCCATTGCTGACCTTCTTCAAGACACGGATCGCAGAAGTCAGATAGCATGCAGTGTTCGCGAAATGGACTTTGGAGATGAAACCTGGTTGAACATTGCCAGCCAGACCAGGCAAAGCTACCTGAGCCTAACGTCGTAACGCGCTTATGATAGGCTACGTAAAACCCTGAGCACATCGCCTGTCTTTCTTTCTGCAATCGCAACGCTCTTCCAGAACGTCCCTTGCACGGTTGTCGGGCTTGTGCATTTCTCTGCTTCGGCTCTCACTGGTTCATTGTGATCGAGCAACCCTGGTGCTCTCCGGCCTGCGCCATTAGGCGCACAGCAAGGACTGCAGCAGGCAATAGCACTACGGGGTGTCAGGCTCTCGGATCCACCACGCCATACCTTCCACACGATCAGGGCCTCAAGGCCCTCCCCACATAGCTTAGTACCCATTCATGCGGAGACGCAGGAGCAGGTTCTACTACCCCTTTCGGGTTAGATCCGTTCTTTTGTGGGATTTCGGCTCGGCTAGCTCCAGGCGATGCTTGGACAGTAGCAAAGCTATCTCCGATCGTACCCATCTGCTGTACCGAATCTTGACTTGGCGCACCCCAGCCACTAGTGGGGAGATTGTGAGCCGCATGAAGCAGTTCTGTTTTGTCTTGCTACTCTTGACTTCATCTATTGCGTTCGGGAAAACTCTTAAGAACGTCGGAATTTCACCTCAGGGAGCAGTCTTGCAGACCGGATCAAGCCAGCAATTTAAGGCTGTCTGCACCTACTCCGACTCTTCTACCGACGACTGTACAGCCGCTGGAGGCGTGGTGTGGTCCAGCACCCGCTCGTCGATGACAACGAGTAAGACAGGTCTGGCTACCTGGATATCGGACCCAGATAGGAACGGTGAATACAACGGCTATGCCTTCGAGATAGCCTCTGCAGGCGGAATGTACGCCAAGGCTGGAGTCTTCGGACAGCATCCTGGCGATGTTTATTACCAGTACATCACACCCGATGTGGCGCATTACACTGGAGGAAATAGCCTGGCCGTGGGAGCTACCATCGCCCTCGGAATGGGCTTCGTTATTAACGACGATGCGTCGGGAGGACAACCGACGGGTTCGCCCTTCAACGTTCAGTGTACCTGGACCTCTTCGAACCAAGCCATAGCCACAGTTAATACGCTAGGGGACGTTACCGGGGTGGCGCCCGGTTTGGTTACTATCACGTGCGGTAATTCGGGCAACGGTGCCTTCGGTAGATCTGCAATCGCTGGGTGGCAATCTCCTGGAAACTTCATCAACCTTGCCGTAGTCGCCGGGGGGACCAGCCATCAAACCTGGTACATCCGTCCTCAAGGTGGCACTCCATACACCAACGCCTCAAATACCCCGAACGGCCAGTGCGACGGCAAGCACGACGCCGACTATCCTGGAAGTGGTGTGAATCAACCGTGCGCCTTCAATAATTTCAGAAATCTATGGTCCGATGATCAGACCTATCAGTTGCGCCAATGGGTGATAGCTGGAGGAGATACTGTCATCGTGCGGCAGAATCCAGCGGGCTACTTGACTGGCGCGAGGTCTACTGGTACGTATGATCCCACAAATTGTGCTGGGGACCATGGCAACTGCTACATGCCTAGCGTCCCATCCGGAACCGCAAGCCAACATACACGCATCTTGGGCGAGAATTACGCAAGTTGTCATTCCGATTCAGCCAAAACCTTGCTTTACGGGAGCTACGGCGCGAACACCGTCTTCAACCTAAAGGATTCGCAGTTTGTGGATGTAGCTTGTTTTGAAGTCACCGACCAAGCCGCCTGCTCGGGCAATGGGAACTATACCCACAACTGCGGCACACCCGGGAATGCTAACTATGGTACCTACGGTGTGCTCGCATCGGCACTTACGGCATCGTCAAACCTCACGGACCTCTTCATTCACGGTCTCGATAGCGACGGGTGGCATGGCGCTGTGGGATTGGGTGTCGTAGCAGACCATATCCATATCAGAGGCATGCCGGACGCGGGAATCAACATGGATGACAACCCCTGGTACAGCGGCAATATTTCGGTCGCTGGAGGCTTTACTCTGACGAACTCCACCACAGAGTTTACAGGCTGCGTGGAGGAGTACCCAGTCGTACATAATTACCCCTACATAGAATGTCGGGATCAGAGTACGGGTTCCTATGGGGACGGATTCGGTACGGCGAGCACCACCGGTGATTGGGTCTTCGATCATGATTTGTGGCGTTATAACTTTCAAGATGGCTTGGATCTGCTTCATTCCGGAATGCACTCGCTTCAGGTAACTAACTCCACCAGCTATGGGAACGATGGTCAGCAGTTCAAGATAGGCTCGGGAATGAACGTGCTATTCGAGAACAACTTGACCTTGCATAACTGCCTACGTATCGGGCAGTTGTTCGGAGATGAGCCAGCCAGCGCAATCGTTCCCGGTGTATCTCTATGCCGGGCTGCGGGCGATGGTATACCCGTGGCATTTGATGGTGCCGGGGCCGATACTTTTAGAAATAATACGTACGTCGGCTATGGTGCGGTTAGCTATGACCTCGAGTGTGCGGGCGGGTGGGACTCCTGTGGCAACACGTCCACCGTCTTCCAGAACAATATCAATGTAGGCATTACGAACACTAACTATAATGTGGGGCAGGCTCCAGGCTTGTTCTACCTGGAACAGTCTTACATGCCCGCCAATGGAGGCTGGGCTACGCGGGATCACAACTCGTATATCGGGTTCAGAAACGGATGCGGTGCGCTTCTAGCCGGCGAGATATGTGCCGACCCCAAGCTTGTGGGCGAGCCTCCATTGACGATATCTAACGAACAGATCCTCGATAACTTCAACTTCGATCTAAGTGTATCGAGCCCATTGAAGGCGGCTGGCATCTCGATCGCCGGATTGACGCTCGACAACGTGGGGAACTCCTACGGTTCCCCCCCCAGCATGGGAGCGATTCAGTTCGGTGTGTCACCCCTGGCTCCCGCACTCTCAGCTCCGCTTGTGGGACTCGTGGCAAGCTCGGCTACCATCGTTAGTGGCCAAGCAGTTACGTTCAGCGCAACCGTAAGCGGAACGGCCGGTGTGACCCCCACAGGCTCAGTCGTCTTCGTGGCGGGTGGATTGCCATTGGCCACGGTCGTGTTGAATTCAACCGGCACGGCAATCTATACCACCGCCGGATTGGCGAACGGCACGGACCAGGTTCGTGTCGGCTATGACGGCGACGTGAACTACGCGCCTGCTACCTCTGCCACCCTGGTGGTTGCGGTTGAGCCTCTGCCGAGCACGGCCGGACCCACGAGCCCCATTCCAACTCCGGTTCAGACTCCTGCTCCTCCAACCCTCCCTGTACCCGGCCCTAGCTCACCCACCACCCCCGGAACTGGAGGAATCTCAATCAGCGTGGGGCAGCCTGAGTATGGCTTCAACGTGCTTCCCTCCTCCGTCAGAAGACTCTTCGCCACCGTCGTCCAAGGCACGACGAACGACGTCACCTGGACGGTCAAGTCCGGCGCAGGAACGCTCAGTTCGACGACCGGGTCCTGGGTAGACGTGACGGCTCCAGCGGCTGGCACAAGCTGCGCCATCACGGGCTCTGCGCCAAGCTACCAGGTCCACTCGAGTACACAGTTCACGATTGAGGCGGCCTCTGCGGACGACCCCACCGCGAAGACCGATGTTACCTTCAACGTCTGCGATCCCCCCGTGCAGGTGGCGGTAGTTCCCTTCTATCGCGCGCTATATGCGAATCAGCCGGAAGATCTGCAGTCGCTTGTGCTCGGTTCCGTGAACCAGAACGTCCATTGGACCATAGCTTCGCAGCCCAATGGAGGCGATGGAAAGCTGGGCGATACGACCTCGCGCGACACCGTGTTTGTAGCCTCGATTCCAGGGCGTTACAAGCTG
Source organism: uncultured Acidobacteriaceae bacterium (assembly GCA_964246195.1). Classification (GTDB taxonomy): domain Bacteria; phylum Acidobacteriota; class Terriglobia; order Terriglobales; family Acidobacteriaceae; genus Edaphobacter. The sequence goes on from CAXTPY010000007.1 coordinate 11,898, forward strand.
GTAGCCACGAGCACGGCCGATCCCACCAAGTCGGCGTATGCGACCGTCTTCGTCAGCGGAAACAAGCTGCCCTACGTGGTTACGCGAAACGCCACCGAGCCGATCGATTGCAGTGTCGACCCGGCAATGCTGGGCACCGTCTACAACGTCGGTCCCTCGCAAGCGATCAAACGTTTGCAGGATCTGTCCTTCCTTTCCATTGCGCCCGGGTCAACCATACGAGTGCATAATGAAGACACCAGCGGTCTCAACCCGACCGTCTACCGCGAGTACATTCAACTCTCGCAGGCAGGCACGGCCGACCAGCCGATACGCCTCTGCGGGGTCGCTAACAATATGGGAGAGCTGCCCATCCTAGACGGCGCGAAGGCAACAGGACGAGCCGACATTCCCGGCGCTTCCGCCGGACTGGGCGTGGTCACCCTGGAGAGTGCCAATGGTTACCAGGACTACCCGAGCTTCAGCGGTCCGGCGTACCTCACCGTGGAAGGTCTGCAGATCAGAAACGCCAGCGCAGGACAATCCTACACAGCACCCAGCGGCGTGCCCGCAGCGTGGTCCGACGCCTCGGCGTGCATCTATGTGGCGGAGGCACAGAACGTCGCGCTCCTGGGCAACGATCTGAGCCTCTGCGGAATAGGGGCCGCGAGCCGGTTCGACCCAGCCAAGGGTTGGGGCGGAACGGATATGAATCTCCTTTGGGAGGGCAACCACGTGCACGGCAACGGGTCCGCCAGCAGTTCAACCGCGCACCAGATGTCGTTGCAGGCCTGGGGCGAGGTGGTCCAGTTCAACCGCATCGACGCCCCGGTAGCAAATACCCTGGGAGCCAACCTCGACGCGCGCGGACTGCAGGGTATCGTCCGGTATAACTACTTCGGCGATGGCGTGGCCAAGCAGCTCGATCTCGGAGATATTCCCTCGGCTTCCACCTACATGTCCTTCTCCGGTCTGCTGGATGGAGGCTCGTCTTCCCACTTCGCCGCTCATGCGGAAGAGGCCTATCCCGCGGACCGTGTCGCGGCAGAGCAGGAAGCCTGGAACTCGCACTACGTGTATGGCAACATCTACCTGAACAGCGCTTCGTTGACTCCGATAAGGTTCGGCGCCGATGGGGACGCGGGTGAGGCCGGGCCGAAGGGAAATCTGTTCTGGTATAACAACACCTTCCGCCAAGAGGCATGCGCGAGTTGCACCGGGCAGACGCTCACCTTCTTCGATACGGCGAACGGCCCGGCTAGCAAGAACACCCAGGTGGAGTTCCAAACGGTCCAGAGCTTCAGCAACATTATCTGGATGGACTCGACCACAGTGCCTGCATTCCAATGGAACGACACAGCCGCCTTCATCGGCGTCTCCGGAAGAAATCTGCTGCCCAGCGGCTGGGGCAGCGACTCCATGGCAGGCGGCGCAGGTACCGGCTGGAACGTCTCGACATCGGGAGCTTCGTACCAGAACGCAACCAACCTGGCAGCGCACCTGGATGGATTCAACAGCGCGGACCTGGTTACAACCTCAACCATTCCCTTCGATCCCACTTCGTGGGTTCTGAAGAGCAGCGAAGTGGCGGGACTCTTGGTGCCTTCGTCCATGTGCGAGATGCCGGTGCGGTTCTCCTATCTTCCCGATGTTGGTTACGTCGTTCCCCGGACGTCGCTTCTGAACCTGGGAGCAACAGACACTACACAGCAGGCCGCAGCGGAGATGACGTCGCTGACAGGGACATCGCAGTACAACTCGCGGTTCTCGAACTGCCGCTGAACCGGGTCGGTCGGGTAAAGCGCTTCCACGCAGCACGTTCGGTAGGAACGCCATAGGCACGACGCGGGCCGACAGCTATTGTGAGAGACGATCTCTCGCAATAGCTGCAGGGCCGCCCAAGCTAGGGAAGCACACTCGCGCCGCTCCGCAGGGTACGCGCTGATACCATCGAAGTCTGCCGCAACAGCGCAAGATCGCCATGACCACACGACGACGTTTTGCCTTCAACGTAACGATGAACTGGGTAGCCATGGCGATCGGCATGGTCGTCCCATTTTTTCTTACACCGTTCGTGGTGAAGAGCCTCGGCTCGACAGCGTACGGCGTCTGGATCCTGGCTGTGTCCACCGTCTCGTACTTGAACCTCCTGGACATGGGGATGCGCAGCGCGGTCATCCGGTTTGTGTCGAAGGCGCAAGCGCAGAACAACCTGCAGGATGTGCAAAGCGCGATCGGCGCTGCGCTCTGGTTCCGCCTGCTGCTGGCCTTTGCTGTGGCGGTGCTCAGCGTGGTGCTCGCCGTGGCGTTCCCACACTGGTTCAAGATTCCTTCGGAGATGATGCGCGCCGGACAGATCACGGTGCTGCTGTGTGCTCTCGGGGTCGCCATCACCCTGATCGCGGGAGTGTTCGGAGCGGCGCTCTCTGCCATTCACCGTTTCGACGTGCTGAGTTCGATCACCATGACCCAAACACTGGCGCGTGCCGCCGGTGTGCTGTTGATCCTGCATAGCGGCCACGGGCTGGTCGCACTCGCGGTCTGGGAGCTGCTTGTCGTCACCTTCAGCGGTCTGCTGACGACGGGGGTTGCCTGCAGACTCTTTCCTCCGGCCCGCGTGCGTATCGCGAAGCCCGAGATGGAGACGCTCAAGAAGATCTGGTCGTACAGCTTCACGACCTTTCTCTGGATCATCGCGGTGCAGATCATCATCAACACGGACAATCTGGTGATCGGCGCATTTCTGTCGGCCAGCGTGGTCGCGTTCTACTCCATCGGGGGCAGCCTCTCGGCCTATGCCGCCCAGGTCGTCACTGCGCTTTCGACGACCTTTACCCCTCTCGCCAGCAATCTCGAAGCTTCAGGCAGCACGGCGCAGCTGCAGAAGCTCCTCCTGCGCGGGACCCAGGCCACCCTGGCACTAGCGCTTCCGATCAGCCTCACCCTTCTGTTTCGCGGCAAGACCTTCATCGGACTCTGGATGGGTCCCAAGTACAGCGAGATCTCAGGGACGGTGCTGCAGATCCTCATGATTAGCCAGTTCTTTGGCGTTGCGGACTCGACCGCCGGCGCGATCGTGATGGCGATCGACAAGCACAAGCCCGCAGCGCGTTGGGCGATCGTCGAGGCCGTCTTAAACCTCGGACTCAGCATCTTTCTGGTTCAGCGGGTGGGGATCTATGGGGTAGCTTGGGGCACGGCGATCTCTATGGCGATCGTTCACCTGACCTTCTGGCCGAGGTACGTGAAGAAGGCTATCGGAGTCTCTGGCTCGCGATTTCTGTGGGAGGGCTGGACCAAGATCAGTCTCTGTTCCCTACCCTTCGCTGCCGCCAGTTATTTCGTCGACAAGCACACCCATCCGCGCACGCTGCTGGAGTACTTCGCGGAGGTCCTGCTCACCCTGCCGGTGTTCGTCGTCTGCGTGCTGGTGGTCTTCCGCAGGGATGTGCAGGAGGAGATTCTGAAGCGGCGCCTGCCGTCTCAACCCTTGGCGGTATAAAGGCGGTCGATGTCGATCAGGTGTCTGCCGTAAAAGAAGCCGGCAAGATCCCAGATCGCGAGCTCTTCGGCGAAGAGGGGCCCCTTGTTCTTCGACGAGAACGACCTGCGCGGCAGCGAGCCCAACCCTCTCAGCGCACGCCCCAGCATGTAGCGGGGGACGCCCAGGGCATACGGCACGGGCTGCTGGCTGCTCCTATCTAAGACGCCCTGCGAGACGGCGCGCCAGAAACACCAGCGGCGATGGTAGGAACGTGTCAGCCGATCGGCGGGGATGTGGTGGAAGATGATCAGGTCCGGAACATGGAATCCGAGCAGCCCCGCAGCGAGCAGGCGGCGATAGAACTCCGCGTCCTCCTCGGACAGAAGGCCCTTGCCGCTTCGACCGAGCTTCGGGGAGTACAGGCCAACCTGCTCAAAAACGCTGCGGCGGATCACTGCGTTGCCCCCCATCAGGTTGCCGGAGAATCCAGTAACAAAGGCGGTGCGCGGCTTCGGGTCCACGACGCCGATGACAGCGTGGTAGCCGGGCGGCAGCCAGTCCGGCACAGGAGCGGCATAGTTCGCAAGATAAGGGCCTCCGATGAACTGAATGGCGGAGTCGGCAAACTCGCGTGCTACGGCCTGGTACCAACCAGCCTCGATCTCTTCGTCGTCATCGATGAACCCGATCAGGTCGCCGTTCCCGCTGCGAATCCCTCCGTTGCGCGCATTCGAGAGCCCCTGCGCCGTCTCCTTCACATACACCAAGGCGCGGTCCGGCTGTCCTCCCTGCTCCTCCCTCCGCGCCTGCCACGAGGCGACGACCTCGGCGGTGTCGTCCTTACTGTTGTTGTCTACGACGATGATCGAAACCTGCAGACCTGCCGGTATGGGAGCACGAAGTAAACTGGCGAGGGTACGCTGCAGCAGAACGCTACGGTTGTAGGTCGGAACGATTACGTCAAGTTTCAACGGATACATCGCCTCTGCGTTTTTCTTTCGGACGGTGGAGACGGCAAGAGTACTCTCGGTCTCTCTGTAGGATACCGTCAGGGGCCTTCTTCGCGCGTCGACAGCGATACCACTTAGAGGGGATTGCGGCGGCCCATCAAGATGTTCTGCGAAGGAGAGCCGTGGTCTTTAAAGAGTTCGAGGCACCGTAAGGTCGCGGCGCCTCGGAAGCTCGTCCACTTTTTGCGAGCTTTATAAGCTGTGTCGTGGAGTTATTTGGAGGAACTCTTCGACTTGGCGTGAGCATCCGTGGACTTGCCATGGGCAGCGGTAGAGTGGCTGTGGGCTTCTTCTGAAGCCTTATGCGCTTCCGCGTGCTCGCCCTTGCCATGCTTCTCCGCCGCGACGCTGTGCTTCGCTGCGGCCTGCGTATGGTGCTTTGCTGCTTCTTCGTGCGCCTGTTTTGCCATGAGTTTCGATTTCCTTTTCTGGAGCGGAGCTCCTCTGCATTGGAGCGGAAGTATGCTAAGCAGGTTGTCCGTGTTCTTCCCGGGAACTCCAACACTTCCCCCCGCAGCAGCCCGCGCGCGGGGGGGGTACGCAAGCTAGTTCATCCAGCGTTTGCCGGCGGGTTCTTTACCAGATCCATTCGGTCGCGCTCCGCCGCTGCCGGCAGCATCCTTCCTACGCGTCTCGTCTGGATCCACGTAGCGGCCATCCTGGTCGAAGTGGACCTCGCGGTTCTGCTTACGCATGTAGACCTCGAACTTGCGCGCAGCGCGGCGGCGCTTCCGCCGGAAGTACTCGTTACGCAGTGCGAAGTACTGCTCTCCAAGGCCGAAGGCCAGGCCTTGGCGGGGTGCGTAGCGGACGTACAGGAACCCGGAGAGCGCGCCGGCGAGCTGCAGCAGCGCGTCGAAGGCATTGTTGTTCTTCAGCAGGATGGCCACGGCGATCAGGATGTAGATCGTCACCATGTACTTCGCCTTCAATCGCAGCACGAACCAGAGCAGGAACTCCTGGTCGCCGAAGCGCATCGCAATGGCCACCATCAGGCCAAAGATGCCGGCCCATGCTCCCACCGCGCCCACATCCGGCCGCAGATGCAGTACCCGCGTCAAGGAGACCATGCAGGCGATCAGGGCGCCCCCCACCACCGAAGAGAAGTAGAGCTCCCCCACCCAACGAGCACCGTACGCGCCCTCCAGCAGGGATCCCGTGAACCAGAGCGTGAGCATCCCGAAGAGAATGCTGAGAATCCCGTCGTTCACGAAGGAGTAGGTGAACAGCTGCCACACCTCCCCGCGAAAGACCGCCAAAGGCTCCAGCATCATGTGGACGCGCAGAAAGGCGAAGATACCGGGTGAGAGCCAGCCGAGCAGTCCGAACGCGAAGAAGACGGCGACGTTGGCGAGGATGATCTTGCGGGTGACGCCAGCGAAAGGGGGAAGGCTCAGCGAAATGGGACCGGATCGAGGCATGACAGTTCTCTCCTCCATCATCTCATCTGGCGGCACAGCATGTGGGAGGCATGGGGCACGGGAAGTCCCGAGCTAAAAGCATGTGCGCTCCATCTGCAGGTGGCGCGAAAGCAACCCTGTAGATTCCCGGAGTCACTGGATATTGAGCCAGGGAGTGATGCTCTTCCAGCTTGCAAGCTGCGCCAGGCTCCATGCCGCAGTCTTGTCCTTATGGCATTGATTGCAGGCGTTCGGCTCGTTGAACTGGGCGGTCAAAGCGGGCGAGATGAACTTGAAGGTGTGTGCCGCCACGTTGACGCCGGGCAGCGTGGTTTCGATCTGAGGCATGTGGCAGGCGGCACACTCGCTTCCCGCGCTGCCCTCCGCGTGGTGGGTGTGGGCGGCGAGGCTCTGCGTGGTCCCGGGGCCGGGTACGTCCCGCCCGCGATGACAATCGAGGCAGAGGGTGTTGCCCCTCCCGAGGAGGTTCGAGGGATTCTTGTTGCTATGCACGTCGTGGCAGCTGGAGCAGCGCACGTCGCGGTGCGCCATGAGGGACTGGATGTAGTCGTTGCCTTGCATGCGGTTCTTGTGCGCGGTGGAGTCGGCGAAGTAGTAGAAGTTCGTCTCGCCAAGACGGTGATCTTCAAGCTTCCAGGTATCCGAGAGCCTCTCGCCGGGCAGGAAGTCTACGGGCCAGTCGTAGAAGCGCGCCTGGGAGCTGCCCGGGGCGGTAATGGGATTCGCCTTGGGCTGGCCCTGCGAGTGGCACTGGATGCAGGTGTCGTTCGCAAGGTTTACATCGAGGCGGTCGGAATTGACGATGTTGGTGGTGGAGGGGTGAGCGACGTGCTCGCTCCCGGGACCGTGGCACTTTTCGCAGCCCACGTTCCACTCCGTCACCGTGTGGGTTGCGATGTTGTAGTTGACGGAATGGCAACCGTCGCAGAGGGGCCCCGTCGGGCGTTCCTGGTTGGCGGAAGGATAGTGCGCCGTCCACCAGTCGGCTCCAGTATCGGGAACATGAAAGGGAAGCCACCTCTTGTTGACCACATCCCACTGCGCCGGCTGAACGAAATAATCGTCGCCGAGTCTGGTGAAAAAACGCTGCTTGTAGCGGCTGCCGTAAACGAAAGCAACCTGGTCGAGGGTGAACGTCACCAGCGGATTGGGGTGCGCAAAGTCCGCAAGCACGGCTTCCGGATGCTGTTTGGGGTCGCGAACGACGTTGGCCATGCGCGTCTGCTTCCAGGAGGCGTAGATCGTCTCATGGCACCTCTCGCACTGCGCCGAGCCTACGAAGCGCGCTCCTGGCGGGGTGCTCTGAGAAAGACAGCGGGCCGCGACAGAGAGCAGCAAGAGTAGCAGCGCGACGGAGGGCTTCATGGCGGTCGAACCGTTCCTGTGCGGTCACGGCCATGCTATCGCACCAAGCCCCCGGCGCACAGGACCGACCGCCGGCGGCGGCCTTTTATCTCCGCTCCTTCTGCGTCCGGACTCCAAGCCGTCTCAAACAGCGGTAGTCTCTGCCTTCAGCTTCTCCGCGGTGTTGTGCGCGATCAATGCGTCGATCGTCGGCTGCAGCATGCCCTCCATCACCATGTTGAGCTGATGGTTCGTCAGCCCGATGCGATGATCCGTCAACCGATTCTGCGGGAAGTTGTACGTACGGATCTTCTCCGAGCGATCGCCGGAGCCAACCTGCTGTTTGCGGTCCTTCGCCTGCAACTGGTGAATGCGTTCGGCCTCCACCTCATACAGGCGCGCGCGCAGAACGCGCATACCCTTTTCTCGATTCTTGATCTGCGACTTCTCATCCTGACAGCTCACCACGGTGTTGGTGGGAAGATGCGTGATGCGCACCGCCGAGTAGGTCGTGTTCACCGACTGGCCGCCCGGCCCGGAGGAGCAGAAGGTGTCGATGCGAAGATCCTTCGCTTCGATCTTAATGTCCACCTCTTCGGCCTCGGGCAGCACCGCCACCGTGATCGCGGACGTGTGGACGCGGCCCTGTGTCTCCGTCGCCGGAACACGCTGCACCCGATGCACGCCAGACTCGTACTTCATCTGCGAATAAACCTTGTCCCCCTCGAAGATCGCGGTGACGTCCTTCAAGCCCCCGCCAATGCCCGTCTCGGAGGTGGAGAGCACCTCGACCTTCCACTTGTGCTGCTCGGCGAATCGCAGATACATGCGGAACATCTCGGAGACGAAGATGGCCGCCTCGTCGCCCCCCGTGCCCGCGCGAAGCTCGATGATGATGTTCTTGTCGTCGTTGGGGTCCTTCGGGAGCAGCAAAATCTTCAGTTCTTCTTCCGCGGCGTGCAGGCGCGGCTCGAGCACCGCGAGCTCCGCCTGGGCCATCTCCCTGATCTCGGCATCCGGCTCGGTGAGCATCGATTTCGCGTCCGCAAGGCTCTGCTGAAGATGCCGGAAGTCACGGAACTTCTCGACCACCGGCTGCAGATCCCGGTGCTGCTTCGCGATGGTCTGGAATCTCTTCTGGTCGTTCACCAGCGTGGGATCGGAGAGCTGGCGCCCAAGGTCTTCGTAGCGTGTATCCAGCTGGTCGAGGCGGTCGAACATGGCGTGTCATCCTCTTTCGGAAGGCGAAACCTGAAGGTCGTGAGCTTGGCATTCGAGCGGATAGCCTGCTGGGTGGGGCAGCTAAGCAAAGTCGCGGCGCGCGGGCGCAGCCCCAGGTCCTCCACGGGAGAAAGCCACCGGGTTGTGCGCGGCCTGCATGTCGTTTTTATCGTACTCCGAGGCCGAGGCATGCGAACAGCGGAGTTTCTGCATCCCTTGTGGGAGAAGGGCAGGAGACGAAGCCTATGGCCGACTTTCGCAGGCTGGCGGTTCTGGCGGACGCGATGGCTGCGGAGGGCAGCCGTCTGAAGAAACGCGCCGCCATCGCAGAGGCATTGGTGTCGACCGAGGCGGAAGATCCTGGAGGAGAAGATGTCGGGCGCTTCGCGTTGTACCTGGCCGGACTTCCCTTTGCCGAGGCCGATGCCCGAAAGCTCAACGCAGGCGGCGCGCTGCTCGGCCGCGCCGTAAAGGCCGTGACCGGACAGGACGACGTGGCGCTGAGAGCGGCCTACAGACGGCATGGAGATATGGGAGCGGCGACCTCCGATCTGCTCGCGCAACGCACCGCCCAAGGCCCGGGCCTGACCCTGGCCGAGGTCGCGCAGGCCTTCGCCGCCATGGCCGCGGCCAAGACAACAGCCATCCGAGGCGCGCTGGTGGAGAGCCTGCTGCGCAGAGCAGCACCCGTGGAGGCGAAGTATCTAGTCAAGCTCATGCTCGGAGACATGCGGATCGGCGTCAAGCAAAGCCTGGTGGAGGAGGCGATCGCCGCCGCCGCGGACGCCGAGGTGCAAGCCGTGCGCCACGCGGTAATGCTCGAGGCAGACCTCGCCGACGTCTGCCGACGCGCCTTCGACCGCACCTTGTCGGAGGCGCGGATGCGTCTGTTTCATCCCTTGGGATTTATGCTGGCGAGTCCCGTCGAGACCCCCGAAGAGGCCGTGGAACGCTTCACCGCGAAACCCATGAAAACCCCGAAGCCTGCCACCCGGCGAAGGAAGCCCGTTCGTGAGGAGCCCATCGCTGAAGCGGAGACTGAGGACGAGGACGCGGCTCTGGCTGCAACGTCCTCCCCCTCTTCCACCGTCCACGGAGTAGAGGCTTTCCTCGAGGATAAGTACGACGGCATGCGCGCGCAGCTACACTGCGGCGACCCCGAGCAGCCCGAACGTGTGGCCATCTACTCGCGCAATCGCGAGGACATTACGGAGAGCTTCCCGGAGCTGGTCGAGGCCTTCGCGAGAGTAAGCGGCACAGCGGCCGGAGCCATCATCCTGGACGGTGAGATTCTAGGTTGGGACTACGCCCACCGCGAGGAAGACGGCGCCATAGCGCGCGCTCTCCCGTTCGCGGTGCTCGGGCAGAGGATTGGACGCAAGCAGGTCAGCGACGAATGGAGGCGACGAGTACCGGTAATCTTCATGGCCTTCGACGTGATGTACGCCAACGGAGAACTGACCCTGGAGCGCCCGCTGCGGGAGCGTAGACGTCTGCTCGAGACGTTGGCGGAGACGGTGGCAGAGGCCACCGTGGCTCCGCTGAAAGGGCCCGCCCCAAAGAAGGTAACAGCGCAAGGAACAATCTTCTCTGCGGAGCCGGAGCTCCCTGAACACGCCCCAGCTCTACCCCGACTGCTGCTCTCCCCGGCCCGGCTGGTCGAGAAGGCGGAGGAGATCGACCGAGCCTACGCCGACGCGCGCGCCCGCGCCAACGAAGGCGTGATGCTCAAAGCGGCCGGGTCCACCTATCAGCCAGGCCGCCGCGGCCTCGCCTGGGTGAAGCTCAAACGCGAGCTCGCGACGCTCGACGTCGCGATCACCGGAGCGGAGTATGGCCATGGCCGCCGCGCCGGAATCCTCAGCGACTACACCTTCGCCGTGCGCGCCCAAACAGGCGAGTTGCGCAACGTTGGCAAGGCCTACAGCGGGTTGACAGACCCCGAAATCGCCGCGTTGTCGGAGTTCCTGATGCAGCACACTCTCGAGGACTACGGACACTTCCGCACCGTCGAGCCTCTGGTGATACTCGAGGTCGCGTTCAACAACGTTATGCGCAGCGAACGTCATGCGAGCGGATTCGCTCTCCGCTTCCCCAGGATTCTGCGGCTGCGCACGGACAAGCCACTGCAGGAGATCGATACCCTCGAGCGCGTCGAAGAGGTCTACCAGAGCCAGGTCGACAAGCCCGCCGAGCTGTAACGCGTCTGCGCGACAAAGCACAACCCCAAAGTAAAATGCAGATGTGCAGCGTTCCCTCCGTGTAGCGTATCTCGTCAGCCATCCCATCCAATATCAGGTGCCTCTGCTGCGTCGCCTGGCCGAGGAGCCAGGCATCGATCTGACGGTGCTCTACGGCTCGGACCTCTCGGTGCGCTCGTACCAGGATGAGGGCTTCGGGGTGCCGGTCGCGTGGGACGTGCCTCTGCTCGATGGCTATCGCTCGGAGTTTCTGCCGGTGCGCCGCGACACCCGAACGATCGGCCCAACCAGTCCATGGAGCCGCGGCTTGCTGGGCCGCCTTCAGCGTGGAGTCGATGGACAGCCCTTCGATGTGCTCTGGATGCACGGCTACGCTTCCGTGAATTCGCTGCAGGCGATGGTGGCTGCCAAGGCGCTCGGCATTCCAGTTCTGCTGCGGGCGGAGTCGTGGCTGCAAGACCGTGAACGCAGCCCCGTGAAGCTCGCGGGCAAGCGAATCTTCTTCAACTGGCTGGCTACGATGGTGAATGGCGTGTTGCCCATTGGGACATTCAACTCTGAATACTGGACGCACTACTTTGCAGATCGCGTGCCCCAGTTCCTGGTGCCCTATGCGGTGGACAACGCATACTTCCAGCAGCGTAGTCGGCAGGCAGCTTTGCGCCGTGGAGAGTTGCAGGCGGAACTCGGCCTCGATGCGTCTCGTCCCGTCATCTTATTTGCTTCGAAGCTGCAGGAGCGAAAGCACTGCGACCATCTGATCGAGGCTTACCGGCGATTGGTCGAAGCCAGGAGTGTACCGGCCCGTCCCTACCTGGTGATCGTGGGCGATGGAGAGCAGCGCGCATCCCTCCAGCAGCGCGCCGAAGGAATGGAAGGCATCCGCTTCTGCGGATTCCGCAACCAGTCCCAACTGCCGCGCTTCTTCGACCTCGCGACGGTCTTCGTGCTGCCCTCGCGTCATGAGCCTTGGGGCCTGATCGTGAACGAGGCGATGAATGCAGGTCGGGCGGTGATCGTGACCGATAGCGTGGGCTGTCACCCAGACCTGGTCCGCGACGGCGTGCAAGGTCTGGTGTATCCAACCGGAGACATCGATGCGCTCACGTCGGCTCTCGAACGCATTCTGTGGACTCCGGGCCTAGCACAGACCATGGGCGAGGCTGCGCTCGAACGCATACGGCAGTGGAGCTTCGAGGAGGACATAGCCGGCCTGCGAAGAGCATTTATGGCCGTGACCGGACGCGCTGCCGCTTGAGCGTTTCGAGTACAGCCGCGCAATCTGGGATAGTTTAAAGAAAGCATGCAACCTGGATTTTCTACCTACGCTTTCCTGCCGCAGCGTCTCCGTCCGCCTCTACTCGACGCCATGGTAAGAGCCTGCGCGCCGTTCGGTGCGCCCACGATCGAGATCTTTGCGGCGAGGCACCACTTCGACTACGCAGACCGCGGAGCAGTGCGAGAGATCGCAGGCTGGGTCCGCGATGCCGGGGTGCGCGTCACGCTCCACCAGCCCTTGTCGGCGGATGCTGTCTGGTCGCGCCATGCCGCGCCGAATCTGAACCTGATCGAACCCGAAAAGATGCGGCGAATAGAAGCGATCGACGAGGCGAAGCGCGTGTTGGAGTCAGCCGAGCAGATACCCTTCGCCGCCATGGTGCTTCACCTGGGCCTCTCTGGCGACCGCTGGAATCAGCGTGCGCTCGATCACTCGTTGACGGCCATCGAGCACCTGAAGGCCTTTGCCCAACCGCTCGGGGTCAAGCTGCTGCTGGAGAATCTGCCCAACGAGGTCGCCACCCCGGAACATCTACTGGAGATCCTGGTCACAGGCCACTTCGACGAGGTTGGCGTATGCCTCGACCTGGGTCATGCGCACCTGGAGGAAGGCGGCCTTGAAGCCGCCGCGAAGTCGCTCCTGCCCCGCATCGCCCAGGTTCACCTTCACGATAACAACGGCCTGCGTGACGAACACCTGTGGCCGGAGAGCGCAGCGGCCGGAACGGGACTCGATCTTTCCCGTGTCGGCGCAATGTTCGATTCACTCCCCGAGGCCACGGCCTGCGTCATCGAGGTCGCGCATGAACTGAATGAGACGCCGGAGTCCGCGGCCAGGAAGCTGTCCACGGTGTTTTCAGCCCTGGCGAGATTGCAGGATGACCGGCAGCAGGTACCCAGCGCTACTCCGTAACGAAAGTATTGTAACCAAATTGAGAACAGAAAGAAGCGGCATGCCAGAGTCTGTAATTACTACAAGCACAAATCAACCACCGGTCGCCACCATCGCTTCGCTGGCGGCGCACGAAGGCCAGACCGTGACACTACGGGGCTGGCTGTACAACCTGCGTGCGAGCGGCAAGCTGCTCTTCCCTATCTTCCGCGATGGAACGGGTACCATCCAGGGAATCGTGCCCAAGGCGGCGGTGCCGGAGCAGGTCTTCAGCACCCTGAAAGAGCTGCAGCTGGAGTCGAGTCTGACCGTAACCGGCAAGGTGCGGGCGGACGCGCGCGCGCCTTCCGGATACGAGCTGGACGTAGAGAGTATCGACGTCATCTCCGCGGTCGGCGCGGACCAACCCTTCCCCATCACGCTCAAGGAGCACGGCGTCGACTTCCTGATGGAGCACCGCCACCTCTGGTTGCGCACCCCGCGCCAGTCGGCCATCCTGCGCGTGCGCGCGTCGATCATGCGTGCCGCGGCCGAGTACTTCGATACCAACGGCTTCGTCCGCACCGACCCCCCCATCCTGACGCCGAACGCCTGCGAAGGAACCAGCGAACTCTTCGAGATGGACTACTTCGACGATGGCAAGGCGTACCTGACGCAGTCCGGCCAACTCTACATCGAGGCGACGGCGCTGGCGTTGGGCAAGGTGTACAGCTTCGGACCGACGTTTCGCGCGGAGAAGTCGAAGACGCGCCGCCACCTCACCGAGTTCTGGATGATTGAGCCCGAGATGGCCTACGCCGGGCTCGAAGACCTGCTGGTGCTCGCCGAGAACTTCCTCTCGCATATCGTCTCGCGTGTGCTCGAAGCGCATCGCGCGGACCTGAAGGTGATCGGGCGCGACGTGTCCAAGCTCGAGACCATCCGCGCGCCCTTCCCGCGCCTGAGCTACGACGAAGCCCACGCCATGCTCGAACGCGCCTTTAGCCAGGGCCTCATCGAGAATCGCCACCAGCACGGTGATGACTTCGGCTCGCCCGACGAGACCTACATCTCGAGCCAGTTCGATCGGCCGGTCATGGTCCACCGCTACCCCGCGGCGATCAAGGCCTTCTACATGCAACCCGATCCTGAAGACACGAGCCTGGCGCTCTGCGTGGACGTCCTCGCCCCCGAGGGCTACGGCGAAATCATCGGAGGCTCGCAACGCGTGGACAGCTACGACCTGCTGAAAGCCCGCATCGAAGAGCACCATCTGCCGCTCGATGCTTTCCAGTGGTACCTCGACCTGCGCCTCTACGGAAGCGTCCCCCACGCCGGCTTCGGCATGGGAATCGAACGCGTCGTAGCCTGGATCTGCGGCCTCGATCACGTCCGCGAGACGATCCCCTTCGCGCGGACCTTGAACCGCATCTATCCCTGATCCCGTGCAGCCGAAAAGCTGCCGCCCTACCTCTCCACGCTCGGCGGCGCAACTCCCTTCAGCCGTAAATAAAGCGCGAGAGTCGCGTACTGTTCGTTGTCGTGGGACACGGTTCCCCAGAGCAGGCCGATACGCGAGCGCTTCATCTTGCCTAAATCGACCATATCCCCGAGGGTTGCGTCCGTGGCCGAGGCGAAGGCCTTGTCGCACTCCGCAAAGGAGCCCTTCAGCGCTTCCACGATCGCCGCCTTATCGGCGCTGTCGGCCGGCACCTTCGGCAGAGCCTCCATCGCCGTGTGATTGATCGCTCCGCAACTATGTAACTGCGCCTCGGTAATGTGGTTCACGACGCGAGCGTAGGCACGGATATCGGGTACGGGCTTGAACTGATAGTCCCCCGCGGGCATGTTGTCCGCTGCCTTCAGCACGTTGGCCTTCACGCCTGCGTAGCTGCGCTGCACCTCGGACGCCGGACCCGCCGCGCCGCCTGCCATCTGCGCCATCGCTGCTCCCGCCATCCACAGGCCAGTCAATCCGCCCACGACGCCCACTACACAGAACATCCGCATCCGTTCCATCATCCCTCACCCCGTGTGTCACCCCAAGCCTAGACGCAGATGGCTGCCGCGGCAAGCTCCGCGTATCACCACGGCATGTCCGGCAGTTCGCAAGCAGGTATTCTGGAGGAGATAGAACGATCTCGACGCAGCATGCAGCGTCGTCCCGAGGAACCCGTACAACATGGCCTTGAACTGCGGAATCGTTGGACTGCCCAACGTAGGAAAATCCACGATCTTCAACGCGTTGACCTCGGCGAAGGCCCAGGCCGCGAACTATCCCTTCTGCACCATCGACCCCAACACCGGTGTGGTCACGCTGCCGGACCCGCGGCTGGACAAGATCACCGCCTTCGTCAAGCCCCACCGTACCGTGCCTACCACGATGGAGTTCATCGACATCGCCGGGCTGGTCGAGGGGGCAAGCAAAGGCGAAGGCCTAGGCAACCAGTTTCTCGGCCACATCCGCTCCACCGACGCCATCTGCCATGTGGTCCGCTGCTTCGACGATCCCGAGGTCGTGCATGTCGCCGGCGGAGTGAATCCTCTGCACGATATAGACATCATCAACACCGAGCTTCTGCTCGCCGACCTGGACACGGTCGAGAAGCGAAACACCAAAGTGGAGCGTGCCGCGAAGGCCTCCAGCGACAACAAGGTGAAGGCCGAGGCAGCCATGCTGCAGAAGCTGCTCACCGTCCTGAACGCGGGCAAGCCGGCCCGCACCGCCGATCTCACCGACGATGAAAAACTGCTCGCGCGCGAACTCTTCCTCATCACCTCGAAGCCCCAGCTCTACGTCGCGAACGTGGACGAGGCAGCGATCGCGGAGGGCAACGCCCACACCGCGGCCGTGGAAAAGCGAGCCGCGGAAGAGGATGCCCAAGTCGTCCGCATCTGCGGCGCCATGGAGGCTGAGATCGCGCAGCTCGAACCAGCCGAACGCACCGAATTCCTCCAGGACATCGGGCTCGCCGAACCCGGACTCGACCGCCTCATCCACTCCGCCTACAGGCTGCTCGACCTGATCACGTACTTCACCGCAGGCGTGCAGGAGGTGCGCGCCTGGACCATTCGCCGTGGCACCAAAGCCCCCGGAGCCGCCGGCGTCATCCACTCCGACTTCGAGCGCGGCTTCATCCGCGCCGAGGCCTATCACTGCGACGATCTCTTCGCGCTAGGCAGCGAGCAGGCGGTCAAGGAGAAGGGCCTCTACCGCTCCGAAGGCAAGGAGTACGTCGTGAAGGACGGCGACATCCTGTTCTTCAAGTTCAACGTCTAGCGCGGACCTGCGTCGGCGTCTCAGGTGGCCAGCGCAGCTTCGATGCTCCCGTTCACCTCGGCCTCGGCGATCTCTGCCGCAACCCGTATCCCGTTCATGATGGCCTTCTCGTTCGACGACCCATGGCCCACGATGCAGACCCCGCGCACTCCCAGCAGAGGCGCGCCGCCATACTCGCTGTAGTCCAGCCGCCGCTTGAAATCGATGAAAGCATTATGCGAGAGCAGCGCGCCCACCTGCGCCGTGAAGGTGGAGCTGAGCGACTCGCGCAACGATACGCTGACCAGCTTCCCGATCCCTTCCGAGGCCTTCAGCGCCACGTTCCCGATAAAGCCGTCGCAGACCGTCACGTCGACGCTGCCGTTGTACAGGTCGCGGCCTTCGACGTTGCCGATGCAGTGTATCTGCGGAAGGCCACGCAGCAGGGGAAGCGTATCCCGGGTCAGGGCATTGCCTTTGCCATCCTCTTCACCGATCGAGAGCAGGCCGACGCGAGGCCTCTCGATCTTCAAGACATTCTTCGCAAAGAAATGGCCCATGATCGCGAACTGCAGAAGGTTCTCAACTTCGCAATCTACGTTGGCGCCGACATCCAGCAGAAGCGACGGAGTCCCCGCGGTAGTAGGCAGCGTGGCCGCGAGCGCCGGCCGGTCCACGCCCTTCAGCATGCCCAGCACCATCTTGGCCGTCGCCATCGCGGCCCCCGTATTGCCCGCCGTCAGGAAGCCGGCCGCACGCTCCTCCCGCACCATCTTCAGCCCCACGCGCATCGAGGAGTCGCGCTTCGAGCGCACCGCCAGCGCCGCCTTCTCCTCCATCGTGATCCACTCGCTGGCAGGAAGCACGAAGACAGGCAGATGCTGCCCCCCGAGAGCCTCCCGAAGCACTGGCCGGATAACGTGCTCCGGCCCCGCCAGGTGGACGCGCACATCCAGTTCGCGGCACGCTAGTATCGCCCCAAGCACCTCGGGTGCTGGGGCCGCGTCGGAGCCCATGGCGTCTACAACGATGTCGGTAGGCATCGGCCTTGCCCAGCAGAGCTGGAGGTGAAGGTGCTAACTGGCTTCCTTGACGGCGAGTACTTCGCGGCCCTTGTACATCCCGCACTTGCGGCAGGCGCGGTGCGGAAGCTTGCGCTCGTGGCAGTTCGGGCACTCGGAAAGTCCGGTCGGCGTCAGAAAATCATGGCTGCGGCGCTTGGCTGTGCGCTGTTTGGAGTGGCGGCGTTTCGGATTCGGCATGGCAGTCCTTTCAATTGGCCTTGTCCCCTTCGCCGCTTGACCGCTGCATTGAGTCGCGTGATGGTGCCGCATGAAAAGGCGGGACAAAGCAAAACCTGATCTTCGCTTCCTGCTGCTGGAGCCTACTAAGTCAGCTTTCCCGCCAGACCCGCGAGCGCATTCCACCGCGTGTCCGACGGAGCCCGCTCGCAGGCACACCCGGACTGGTTCAGGTTCTGCCCGCAGCGCGGGCACAGCCCCTTGCAATCCGGCCGGCACAGGGTGCGTCCCGGTAAGGAGAGCAGCACCTGCTCCCGGACCACATCCTCGAGCAAAAGCCCAGCCTTTCCATAGTACCCGATTTCAGTCTCATCCAGCGTGATCGCGCGCTCCCCCGCCTCCGCGTCCGCCCCCTCCGGACGGAAGAGCAGGTCGAAGTCGCCCGCCATCGGCATCGGCACAGGCTCCACGCAGCGCGCGCACAGCACCTCGAACTCCCCCCGATAAGCCGCCCGCACGCGAATGTCCTCCACCGTCTCATGGGTGTCGCGGTGCTCCACGATCAGGTCGGCCTCCCCCGTCACCGCCACAGGGGTCGCCTGGCGCAGGTCTAAAGTGAAGTCCAGCGCTCCGGGAGCGATAGTCTCGTCGAAGTGAAGCGGCCCGTCCTGTAGTTGAAGCGGAGTGATCAGCACATCCTTAACCCTAAGGAGTCTGCGGTTCAAGGTCAAATCGACCCGAGCAGACTCCCCCCCACGCTTCACTCTCCCCCGAACCGGCCCGGAGAGGCCGCGGCCTGCCCTCTCCACCCTGCGCACTCGGGTAAACTAACCGGAGATGAAACTCCGCAAGATTTCGCTCTCCCTGGCCTCCTTCCTGGCGCTCTTCACCCTCGCCTCCGCCGTAGCGCACGCGCAGCTTGGAATCTATGGGACCTTCACAGGAAACCGTATCAGCGGCATCCCCTACACCGGCACCAACAGCTCCACCTCGAACGGCAGCTTCTCGGCCCTGGGCGGCGGCGGCGGCGTCTATTACAACCTCCGCACCTACGGCCCCGTCCGCCTCGGCATCGACGCGCGCGGCGCAGTCACCTCAAGCAAGCGCGGCGTCCAGCCCAACTTCATCGGCGCCGGAGGCCACCTCAACTCCGCCCTGGTCGGCGTACGCGGCGTCTTTCACACTCCCCTAGCTCCCCTTCACCCCTACGTCCAGGGCTCCGTCGGCCTAGCCCGCACCGACTTCGGCAAGAACTACGCCCTCGGCGTCACCTACAGCAACGCCCTGCAGTACGAGGGCTTCGCCGGGCTGGACGTCCAGGTGCTCCCCTTCATGGACATTCGCGTCCTCGAACTCGGCATCGGCGCCGTCCGTGGCACAGGAACCAACTCCGGCAACTTCCCCGTCGAAAGCGTAAGCTCCGGCATCGTCTTCCACCTGCCCTTCTAGGCCTCTCCCAAAAGCCCAGTCCAAGGCCGGAATCCGGGCAGGTCTGCGGTCCTCCTGCCGTGGTCTGTTCTTACCACCATCTACAAATCTGCTCCAAGCCCCGTGCCCCACCC
>CAXTPY010000008.1:0-29240 GCA_964246195.1 uncultured Acidobacteriaceae bacterium
GTCGGCGGTCTCCTTGCTGGCGCTGTCGAGGCCGTCCGAGACGAGGACCAGCACGCGTCGTCCCTGGCGCTTGGCGAGCACGTCGTCCGCGGCCAGGAAGGTGGCGTCGAAGAGCACTCCGCCGGGCTTGGATGCGCTCTTCTTGCCGGGGCCGTTTCCGTTTCCCGTTCCTCCGTTGCCCGACCCGGTGCTAGACCCGCTGCTGCCGTTTCCACTGCCGGTGGAGCTGTCGTCCGGGCTGTCGGAGGGTGGCGGTGTCTTGCCGGCGGTGCCGAGATCCCCCAGCGCGGCCTGCAGCTTCGCGCGGGAGGCTGTCGGATCTTCGAGCAACTCCACCTGACGTCCGTACTGCATCACGAAGACGGTCGCGGGCGCGCCGGAGGTTGCGCTGCCGGTGATCGAATCGGCGAAGGTCTCGCTGGCGAAGCGCACGCTGTCCACATTGCCGCTCTGGGCAGGCGCGGTATCGACCACCAGACCCACCGTAAGCGGCAGGGTGGAGGCAGGAGCGAGGGAGGCGATGGGCTGCGGCTTGCCATCCACCTGAAGCACCAGATCGCTCTTGGTCAGCGCCGGAACGGGGGCGCCCTTCTTGTCGCGCACCTCCACCGGAGCGATGACGGTCGTCGAGGGGGTAGAGGAAGGCGCGGTCTTTTCGGCCGTATGCAGCACGGGCTTGTCCTGCGCTTGCGCGAGCAGCGATGGGAGCGCGAGCAGGGACAACAGAGACGCGCGGGCGACGGCTGGAATTTTGCAGTGCATGGTGCCGGTGTGGGCCATGTCCGGTTAGACGAGTTCCGGAGGGTAGAGTTGCCGGGCCGAGAGACAGGGTGGCGAATCGCCGTGGCGGTAGGTGTATGCTGCAAGCTCCATGAGAAAAACGCTCTTTACTCTGGCGGGTTTTGCAGCGTTGGGTCTGATCGGCGGACGTGCCCAGTCGGGAAAACCTGTTGCGCCCACCAAGCCTCCCGCCGGCTTCGCGCGGACGATCGTGCTGTGGCCGGGAGGAGCTCCGGGGGCGGTGGGCGTGGAGGAGGAAGACGTGCCCAGGCTGTGGGTGTATCCGGCGGCGGGGCGGGACACCACGAAGTCGGCGGTGATCGTGATGCCGGGCGGAGGGTACAGGACCCTGGTGACGGAGAAGGAAGGCGGAGCGGAGGCGCGCTGGCTGAGCGCTCACGGCGTCGAGGCGTTCGTGCTGCAGTATCGCGTGGGGCCGCGCTATCGCTTCCCGGTGCCGCTCGACGACGGTGCGCGGGCGGTGCGGTATGTGCGGAGCCACGCGGCGGATCTGGGCGTGGCGAAGAACAAGATTGGGGTGTGGGGTTTCTCGGCGGGAGGACACCTGGCCGGATACCTGGCGGCGATTCACGACGACGGGTTGCGCGATGCCGTGGATGCGGTCGACCGGGTGAGCGACCGGCCGGACTTCGCCATCCTGTCGTATGCGCGGCTGAGCATGGATCCGTCGGTTCCACGAACCACCAACATGGAAGGCCTGCTGGGACCGGCTCCGGGCGCGGAGAGGATGGAGCAGGTCTCGGTGGCTCCGCATGTCACGCGGGACACCTCGCCGAGCTTCATCTACTCGACCAGCGCGGACCAGACGGTGAATCCTCTGAACGCGACCGCGTACTACGACGCCATGAAGCGGGCGGGGGCTCCGGCGGAGCTGCACATCTTCGAGCGTGGGCCGCACGGGACGGGCATGGGCCAGAACCTGAAGGGGCTCGCGGAGCTGGAGGTTTTGCCTACGCTGGTCGCGGCCTGGATGGAGATGCACGGGTGGATGTGATGTTGGCTGCGGCGGGATAGCCGGCGTGCGTTGGCTTGGCAGGGTCAGCGCGGCTTCGGCCCCATGGTCTTGATGGCGAGGCCGTTGGGGGAGGCGCCCGCGGGCAGGATGGTGAAGAGCGCGGGGCCGAGGCGACCCTGGGTGCGGATGACGGAGACGTCGCCGGAGCGCGCGTCGGTGGCGAGCAGGAGGTGCTCGTCGGCGGAGAAGGTTAGCTGGTCGGGGAACGATCCTGTGTGTACGCTGCCCACCAGCTTGCCGTCGTCGATGCTGTAGAGGCTTACGGAGTCGGCGCCGAAGTTCGCCACCCAGAGGGTGCTGTCGTCTTTGCTGACGATGGCTCCGGCGGGCTTGCTGCCGATGGTGTAGGTGCCACCGACTTCGTTGGTCGAGGTGGCGATCTCGGAGATGGAGTTGGAGCCGAAGTTCGAGACGAAGACCTCGCCTCCGTCCGGCTTTAGGGCCAAGTGGACGGGCGTGGAGCCCACGTCGAGCAGCGCCAGCTGGCGGTCGGCGGTCAGGGCGCTGTCGTGCTTCGCGGCCCAGGAGTTGGGCGCGGCGGCGAGTCCGATAGCGAGGACCTGGTGCCCGGAAGAACACGCGACGAAGGCTTTGCTGGAGTCTTGGAGGATGACGGCATCGGTGGCTCCGGGGCATCCGGAGAAGGCGGCGCGCAGGGTCAGGGGATGGGCTTCCCTGCTGTACGGCGCGACGGCGAAGATGGAGACGCTGCCGCTGCCACGGTTGGTGACGACGAGCGAACGGCCGTCGGGGGAGATACGGGCCAGGCCGGGCTGTTCTCCGGTACCGGCAACGGCGATCTCGCGGCGGCTGTCCAGGTCGAGGACGCTGACCGTATTCGAGCCGGAATTGGCTACGAAGGCGCGGCGGCCGTCCGGCTCTACACTGATGAAGTAGGGGGCCCTGTGGACGGGAATGGTGGCGACGACGCGATTCGCAGCGGTATCGATGACGGAGACGCTGCCGGACGCGGTGTTGACGACGTAGACCTCGTCGCGGAGAGGGTTGGCTGCGACGCCGCTGGGCTGGATGCCCACTTGAAGCGTGCGGTCCTGGCGCAGGTAGACGAGGTCCAGCACGCTGACGGTGTTGGCGGCGCCGTTGGTGACGTAGGCGAACTCGCGGTAGCCCTCAGGCACATCGGGGAAGGCGTTGCGGCGGCAGCCGGCGAGCAGGCTCAAGACCGCCAGGGCGCCCAGGCCGCAAGCGCAGAGGTTCGAGGCAGGATGCGTTCGGGAAGAAGACACTGCTGGCGAGTCTATCGGCGGTCTGCATACTGGGGCAAGGCGCGCCGCGGAGCCAGGCTGCGCGGACGTCAGGGGCGCGGACGCGAGATGCGGAACCATCCCCAGGCAGTGCGCGCGAGATAGCCTCCCTGGATGAGCCACACGGTGGCGTAGGCGATCACGAGATGGCGATGTTCCATGGTGCGCAGGTCGAACAAGGTGTGCCAGGTCATTGCGCGATCTCGAGAGAGGCCTCGATGGCGCTCAGGGCAGCCTCCTGCTCCGCGATCTGACGGCGGCGCTCGAGGGCGAAACGGAAGAGGAGGATGAAGATGCCCCACATCGTCCAGCCCGCGACGTTCCAGAGGAAGGCAGGCATCATGCTCTTGTCGATACCCGAGTCGGCGCCTCCGCCAAAGACCGGAGCGGGATGCTGCGTGCGCCACCAGCGGATGGACATGTAGACGATCGGCACGTCCACAGCGGCGAAGACGGAGAGCACAGCGCCCAGGGTGGAGGTCTGGCCGCTCATCGAAAGGCGGCGGGCCATCAGATAGGCGACATAGAGCAGCCACAGCAGCAGCAGCGTCGTGAGTCGCGCATCCCAGGCCCACCAGATGCCCCAGCTCGCGCGTCCCCAGAGCATTCCGGTAGCCAGGCAGATGGAGGTGAAGACCACGGTGACCTCCGCGGCCGCCACGGCCAGCGCGTCGGCCGTCAGCGCGGCGAGGGGATTGCGGCGGCGCAGCAGCAGGAAGGCGATCGACGCGCCGAAGTTCACATAGGGAAAAACCAGCCCCAGCATCGCCGACGGCACGTGGTAGTAGAAGATTCTCTGCACATTGCCCATGGTGGCTTCCGTGGGAGCGACGAAGATGGCATCCCGGAAGCCGACCGCCAGCACCGCCAAGGTCGCCGCCAGCCACACCCAGACCAGAGGGCTAAGGGCTGCGCTGCGTGCGTGAGGAGGATGCTCGACCATGGTCTACATAGTCTAAACCGGTCCGGCGCCGCGCCGCTACTCCGCGTGTAGAACGGTCGAAAACAGCAGCAGGCAGAGGGTCGTGAAGATGATGTCGTAACCGGCAAGCTGTTCGACCCAGGTATCGATCTGCAGGGGGTCCAGGTCCGCGGTCAAGATTCCCGTCGTGGCCTGCACCATGGCCAGCAGCGCCGGCAGCGAGATGGGCAGAAGAAGCAGAGGCAGGAGAAGCTCCCGGTTGCGTGTTCGCAGGCCGAGCGCCGCGAAGAAGGTGCCGTTCACCACCAGCGCCCAGGTCCCGAGCGGAAGCACAAGCAGCAGAAGCCAGAGGTTGCCCAGGACATGCAGGTTGTAAAAGACGATGAAGACGGGCGAAAGCACAGCCTCGACGGCCAGGACGAAGAGGAAGTTCGCCAGAACCTTGCCCAGGAACAGCGTTGAGGGCGGCGAAGGCGCCATCCGCTGCGCGTCGAGCACCTGGTTACGCTGCTCGCGCGTCCACGCCTGGTTCAGGGCCGTGACCGACGCGAACAGGATCGCCACCCAGAGGATGCCTCCGGCGATCTGCCGGGCGGTCGTCGGATACCCGGTCGGATCGAACGCGATCGAAAACACCACGACCACGAGGAGCGAAAAGAACAGCATGCCGTTGATCGAATCCCGCGACCTCCACTCCAGCCGCAGGTCCTTGCCCAGATGCTCGAGGACGTGGCGCAGATAGCTCATCGCGCGTGCCCCTCTCGATCCATCGCCTTCGCCAGGTCGGTCACGATAGCACCGGTAGCCCGCAGATAGTCCGCAGGAGCCAGCAGAAGCTGCAGCCCGCGCTGCCCCGCGGAGACCGAAATAACCTCGAAGAGTTCGAGCGTCTGGTCCGCATAGACCGGAAACGCCTTGCGCGCTCCCATCACCGTGACCCCGCCACGCACATAGCCGGTCAGAGGCTCGACGTCTTTCAAGGGGGCCAGTTCCACCTTCTTCACGCGCGCGGCCTGCGCCAGTTTTTTCAGGTCGAGCTCCGCATCTCCCGGCACCACGGCGAAGAGGTGCTCGCCCCCAGCCGCAGCCGTCAGCAGCGTCTTGAAGACCTGTTCGAGCGGCATCCCAATCTTCGCCGCTACAGAGATCGCCGTCAGGTCTTCGGGATCGACCTCATAGGTGCGGAGCTCGAACTCGATGCCCAGCTCTTCCAGCCTGCGCGCGGCGTTCGTCTTCGCGGGACCACGCTTCAAGCGGCGGCCTCGGCGAGCGTGTCCGCGACGATCTGGCCTTGTCCCAGCGTCACCTTGCGGTCCGCCAGCGTATCGATCAGCGCGATCTGGTGGGTCGTCAGCAGGATGGTTCTCTTCCCTCCGCCCGCCACCGGCCAGGTGCGGAAGTCCGCCAGCAGCTCGATCATTTGCTGCGCCGACGCTGCGTCCAGATTCGAGAACGGCTCGTCCAGCAGCAGAAGCTCCGGGTCCGTCTGCAGCACGCGGGCGAGCGAAGTCCGCTGCCGCATTCCCTGCGAGTACTGCCCTACCGTCCGTGTCAGCGAGGGGTCGAGACCCACCGCCCTGAGCGCCATCTCAGGCGACCCCACGCAGGCGCACCCTCCGTCCTTATGCAGCTTGGCGAAGTAGTTCAGGTTCTCCATCGCGGTCATCTCGTCGTAGAGCATGGGCGCGTGGCTCATGTAGGCCATGCGGTGCCGCTGCTGCCGCGGGTCGGAGCCATAGACCTCGACCGTACCCCGCGTGGGCGACGTAAGCCCCGCCACCACGCGTAGCAGAGTCGACTTGCCCGCACCGTTCTCGCCCAGCAGCGCGGTGCAGCTTCCCGGTTCGAAGCTTACACGCAGATTTCGCAGCGCCGCGAAGGTGCCGAAGAGCTTGGACACGAGGTGCAACTCGGCTGCCTTCACCTCCTCCTTCGGCTCTCGGGCTGCGCTACGCATGATCCGCTTACTCCTTCGTCAACGCCTTCAGGAAGTCGTAGTAGAAGACCACGCCCGTGTAGAAGCTCTCCTGCGAGACACGCTCGTCGCGTCCATGCGCGCGGATGTCGCCGCGGTCGATAGCCACTCCGCTGATTCCGTAGCTGGGCAGTCCCGCACTCATCGTGAAGATACTGTCCGAGGCTCCGGTCTCCATCTCCGGCACGACCGGCAGCCCCGGCCACAACTTCTCCACCACGCGCTGGAGCGGGTCGAAGACGTCCGGCCGTAGAGGAGGGGGCGCCATCGCCTTCTTCGACGAGCCCGGCCCGAGGATCTCGCCCGCATCGGTCTTGTAGCTCACCGTTACGCGCGGGTCCGCGGCGATGCGGATGAGCTCCTGGCGAACCTCCTCCTGCGAGTGGCCTGGCAGAATGCGGCAGTTCACGTTCGCCTCCGCCGACCCCGGCAGCGCGTTCGGCGCGTGTCCCCCCGCGATCATCGTGGCCACGCAGGTGGTTCGCAGGGTGGAGTTGTCGACCGGGTCCTTCGAGAGCGCGGCGATCGCCTGCCGCCCGTCCGCGGTCGAGCTGCCGCCACGCAGCATGGCGGCAATCTCGGCGGCGCGTTCCCCCGTCTCGATCTTCACCATGCGCTCGTAGTAGGCGCGCGTGACCTCGTTCAACTCGAACGGGAAGGGCGAGCGCTCCACCCGGCCCAGCGCGTTCGCAAGTTCGTAGATGGCATTCTGCGGTGTGGGCACGGAGCTGTGACCGCCCGGATTCTGCGTCGCAAAAACATAGTCTGCGTAGAGTTTCTCCGTAGCCTCAACTGCCATGCTGACCGGCTTGTTTTTTTCGGAGACGATGCCGCCTGCGTCCGGGTTCAGCACATAGGCCGCGGCGATCAGATCTCGGCGATTGGCCAGCAGCCACGAGACCCCATTCGAGGCTCCACCCTCCTCGTCCGCCGTGAGCGCCAGGATGATGTCGCGGTCCGGCACATAGCCCTCGCGTTTGAGCCGTATGAAGTTCGTCACTACGATCGCATCCGCGTCCTTCATATCCTGGGTTCCGCGACCGTAGAAGTAGCCATCCTGCTCGGTGAAGTGGAACGGGTCCGTAGTCCAGTCGGAGCGCTTCGCCTCCACCACGTCCACGTGACAGAGGATCAGGATGGGCTTCAGCGCGCTCCCCGCCCGGCCGCGATAGCGTGCTACCAGATTCTCCTTGCGCGTCTTGGGCCCGACCACCACCAGGTCGCCGGCCGGGAAGCCTGCGCCCAGCAGACGTTCGCGCATGGCCTCCGCCGCGACCGTCGTGCTACCCACCGAGTCCGTCGTGTTGATCTCGATAAGCTGCTGGAAGATGTCATGCGCGAGCTGGCGATCTGCGGCCGGCAACGGCTGCTGGGCTGAGAGCGCGGAGCCTCCGGTCAGCAGGACCGAGGCGGCAAATCGAAACAGGTTCAAGAGAACGTCCTCCTGGGGTAGAGGCAGAGATTCGTTCGACTCGCACTCGCGCCTCGGTGGGCCGAGGGCGGTCTGAGCCTACATCCGCGGCTGCTCCGGCCGCGACGCGGCGACGTTGCCGGAGGCGCCCGGCGCGGTCTGGGCGGGAGCGTACTTGCTTGCGCACTTGGCCTGCAGCTCGGTCGCATGGAAGACCCCATCGCGGCCGTAGGTTCCCACGGCAAGCGCTTGCGCATCGTCCTTGAACGTATCCGGCGGAGGCTCCGTGCCTTGGTAGCTCACCTCGAGCAGCCTGCCCTGCTCGAGCAGCGCGAAGTTCGCGCTAGTCCCGACACGATGAATGCTCCCCGGAGCTACGTTGCCCGCCACGCGCAGGTGCCGCGTGTAGGCCTTCGGGCCCATGGCATGGAGCTCGCCGATGGTCACGTAGTAGCTCTTGTTGTCTCGCACGCCGGTGAGCGCGAGCCAGCCCACGGTCGCGAGGATCACGACAGCGGCGACGATCATTGGATAAGGATTTCTTCGCGTTGCAGTTTGTTTCATATCTTCTTCCAGTCTACTGCAGCCCGGGGTGCCGGCGCGCAACGATCCGGGTATCGGGCAAGGGCGAGAGTATACGGCCCGGTCTCAGCTCGACCGGAAGTTCGTGAACTGCAACTCCACCCCGATATCCTTCCCCCGCAGCAGAGCCATAACCTCCTGCAGCACGTCGCGGTCCTTGCTCACCACGCGCACCGTGTCCCCCTGGATGCTCGCCTGCGCCTTCTTCTTCGAGTCCTTGATGGCCGCTACGATGGCCTTCGCCTTGTCGGACGGAATTCCCTGCACCAGCTTGATCTTCTGGCGCACGGATGAGTTCGACGCGGGCTCCAGCTTCTCGAACTCCAGGTTCTTGAGCGACACACCGCGCTTCACCAGCTTCTGAGACAGGATCTCAATGACCGCCTTCAACGTGTACTCGTCCTGGCTCGCCAGCTGGATTGCGTCCGTGCCTTCGAGGTCGATTTTCGACTTCGAGCTCTTCAGGTCGAAGCGGGCGTTCACCTCCTTGGTCGCCTGGTCGATCGCGTTCTTCACCTCCTGCAGCTCTACCTTGCTCACCACGTCGAAACTGTTATCGGATGCCATGTACCCACCTCAAAGCTCTATGATGCAGCCGCCGTCTAGTAGGCAATCGTCGGTGCTCCCCGCCGGTCAGCTGCCGCGGGAAAGAGGCGACGAAAGTTGGCCGTGGTCCGATCCGCAAGCACCTCGGGGGTTATCCGGCGTAGCTCCGCCAGGGCCGCCGCCGTATAGGGCAGCAGCGCAGGTTCATTCTGACGCCCGCGAAGAGGGACTGGCGCGAGGAAGGGCGCGTCCGTCTCCACCAGGATGCGGTCTGCCGGCGCTGCCGCTGCGGCCTGGCGAATTCCCGCAGACTTAGGATAGGTCAGGTTGCCTGCGAAGGAGAGGTGAAAGCCCGCCTCGAGAGAACGCCGTGCCTCTTCCATCCCACCCGAAAAGCAATGCATGACGCCGCCGCAGCTTCCCGCTCCCACCACCGGCCAATGCTCCGCCAGCAGCGCCAGCAGGTCCTGCCAAGCATCGGCCGCTCCAAACCTATCTTTCGCCGCAGCCGCCGCGAGCTCGCTGGTGCGGCAGTGGATCAGGATCGGCTTGCCCACTCTCGCCGCAACCTGCAACTGCGCCACGAACGTCTTCTTCTGCACGGCGATCTCAGGATTTTCGGCGTGGTAGTAATCTAGCCCGATCTCGCCGATGGCGACGCACAAGGGATCGGTCGCCAGCTTCTCCAGCCGATCGAGCGCGTCCGCCGTTGCCTGGTGCGCCTCCTGCGGATGGATTCCAACGCTCGCGTAGATCCGCGGATTCGCCCGCGCAATCTCGAGCGCCCGATGCATGGTCTCGGGGCCGTTGCCGATCCCGATAGCGAGCAGCGTCTCGACCCCGGCCGCGTGGGCGCGCTCCAGCACTCCGCCCAGGTCTTCCGTGTAGAAATCCAGGTGAACGTGAGAATCGATTAGCGCCATAGCCCTATTCTAGAGTCTGGGAATCCCGGGCGAACTGTTCCCAAGCTGTTCCATCGGGCCGCTGCCGGAGTACCATCTCCTGCATGAAAGAACTCAACCGCCGCGACCTCTGTCTCTCGCTCTCCGCCCTGGGCCTGCTGTCGGCTGCGTCGAGCTCCGCCCAGAACCCCACGTCTCGCACTTCTCCCGGCGAGCAGCTTCTCTCCGCGTCCCGCAGCTACCCCTATAGCGAGCTCCCCGTGAGCCACTCCGCCAACGGCGAGAGCCGCAAGGTGGTCTCGGGCCTGCTCCCCACCGGCGAGGCGGTCGAACTGCACGAGACCACCCTGCTGCCCGGCCACATGCCGCACCAGCCGCACCAGCACCTCCACTCCGAGTTCATGATGATTCGCGAAGGCACGCTCGAGTTCCTCAACGACGGAAAGCCGGAGCAGGTAGGTCCCGGAGGCGTCATCTTCGCCTCCTCGGGTATCCTGCACGGCGTGAAGAACGTCGGGGACACCCCGGCCCGGTACTTCGTCATCGCTATCGGGCGCCAGCAGGGAGTCTAGCGCACGCGCGAGCCCAGTTCGACCTCGTCCGAGAACGTCGTCAGGCTGGGCCGGCCGTCGGCTTCGTGCGAGGCGGCGAGCAACATTCCGTGCGACTCGAGGCCGCGCATCTTGCGTGGAGCCAGATTCGCGATCACCACGATCCGGAGTCCGATCAGCTCCTCCGGCGTGTACCACTCGGCGATGCCCGAAAGAATCTGCCTCTTCTCGTAGCCCAGGTCCACCTCCAGGCGTAGCAGCTTGTCGGCCTTTGGGATGCGCTCGGCGACCACGATCTTGGCCACGCGCAGATCGATCTTCACGAAGTCGTCGATGCTGATCTGCGGCGTATTTGGAATCGTCGAAGCGGCGGCATCGGCGGCAAACGGCGCGGACGCAGGCGCCTGGGTATGCGAAGGGGTCTGGGGCAGCTCCGGCACCGGTGCGGCCGAACCTCCCACATGCGCCCCAGGGTTCTGCTCTGCCAGCCCGGAGGTGCGTGGAGGCGCATCGGGCGCGCTGCTGTGCGTCGCCGTCCCCGGCTGCGTCCGGCCAGGGGTCTCATCGGTCAACGTGGGCTTCGGCGCGCTGCTGGATTCCATGTCGATCATCATCTGAACCATCCCTTTGTCCGCTCGAGGAAAGATAGGAGCCAACTCGCCCAGTCTGCTGCCTGGCTCGAGCCCACCCCATTGCAAGCTCTTGAGTTCGCCGCGTTGCGCCGCGGCTTCAATGTCTCCCAGGCCAAGCTGCGCCCACACCTTCTTCGCCGCATACGGAAGTACCGGGTAGAGCAGCGCCGCAAGGATACGAATCGCCTCCGCCGCCGTGTACAGGATGCGCTCCAGCCGGATCACCAGATTCTTCGTCTGGGCATCGAACTCCGCCTGCTGTTCGGCGTTCGGATATACCGTGCCCATCCCGTCCTTGATCTGCCCGGCGACCGCCCACGGCTTGTGCTCGCTCATGAAGCTATCCACGTGCTGGATCACCTCGGCCACCTTCTGCAGCTTCGTGCTGAAGACGTAGCTGTCCTCCGTCTGCGCGAAGAACGTTACTAGCTCGGTTGCTTGTTGCCGCAGCTCGCGGTTGTAGCTCTTCGCGCTCTCCTCGTTGTCCGGGGTGAGTGGAGGAATCTGCGCATGCCCCAAGGCCTTACTCCCAGCTTCGCTCCCGCTAAAGTTCTGCGCGATCAGGTTCAGCGTCCGGCTCACCAGATTGCCAAACCCGTTCGCCAGGTCCGCGTTATACCGTGTCACCAGCGCGTCGAAGCTGAAGTTCCCGTCCTGTCCAAACGGAACCTCCCGCAACAGGAAATAGCGCAGCACATCGGCCGCGAACAGATCCTGCTCGCGCTTCGTCGCCTGCGGAAACTGCTTCGCGTACACACCCGTGCCGAAGGCGTCGAGGATCGTCTCCGTGCGCACCACATTGCCGCGCGACTTGGACATTTTCGACTCTTCAAAGAGCAGCCAGCCGTTCGCCACCACAGCGCGCGGCAGAGGAAGCTCCGCCGCCATCAGAAACGCCGGCCAGTACACGCAGTGAAACCGGCTGATCTCCTTGCCGATCAGGTGCAGATCCGCTGGCCAGAAGCGTTCAAACCTCGCCACATCCTCCGCTGCATCGCTCCCGTAGCCGATCGCCGTCATGTAGTTCGCCAGCGCATCCAGCCATACGTAGATAACATGCTGCTCCTCCCCCGCCACCGGGATTCCCCACCGGAAACCGGTACGCGAGATGCTCAGATCCTTCAACCCCGACCGCACAAACGCCAGCACCTCGTTTCGCCGACTCTCGGGCTGGATCAGCAGATCGTTCGACTCTATGACCGCGAGCAGACGCTCCTGATACTGCGAGAGACGGAAGTAGAAGTTCGATTCACTCACCGTCTCCGTCACGTTGCCGCAGTCCGGACACACCACGCCGGGAGGCCCGTCCACATACGCCTCGTCCGAGACGCAGTACTGCCCGGTGTAGGTGTCGAGATAGATCGCGCCGTTGGCCTGCAGCTTCGCAAACAACCTTTGGACGCCCTGCTTATGGCGAGACTCCGTCGTCCGTATGTAATCGTCATACGTCAGTCCCATGCGGTCCCACAACACGCGGAACTGCGCCGAGACCTCGTCCGCGAACTGTTGCGGAGCCACCCCGGCCGCCGCCGCCGAACGCTCGATCTTTTGCCCATGCTCATCCGTGCCGGTCAAAAAAAACGTATCGTCGCCGAGCAACCGGCGCCGCCGCGCGATTGCGTCGCACACGATCGTCGTGTAAGCGTGCCCGATGTGCGGACGCGCGTTGACATAGTAGATCGGAGTCGTTAAATAGAACTTCTTCTGTTCAGAATTGAGCATGCTGGAGGCCAGAAGCCAAGTCTAGCAAACGCGCCGCCCCCAGCGCTGTCCGGTTCACACCTGAGTCGCCCGCGCCTGCCGCTGCATACGCTCCATCGCATCCTTCAGGCGCAGCTTCCACTTCTTCAGCTGCACCTGCTCCACCCGCTCCTGCTCGCTCAGGGAGCGCTTCGCCAGCAGCGTCTGCAGACGCTTCTCGTACAGGCTGTGCTCCTCGGCCAGCCGCTGCGCGGACGCCCCGCTGACCACCTCCGGCATCGCCGACACCTGCCCATGCATCATGCGCACACCTCCACCGCCAATTCAGGGATGGCCAAGACCG
Organism: uncultured Acidobacteriaceae bacterium; assembly: GCA_964246195.1. GTDB lineage: Bacteria > Acidobacteriota > Terriglobia > Terriglobales > Acidobacteriaceae > Edaphobacter. The sequence goes on from CAXTPY010000008.1 coordinate 12,647, forward strand.
TAGCACATCGCTCAGAGGACAGGCAATCATCGTTCTCCACAGCCAGCCGAGGGCGCCTGCATCCCTAAAGCATCCTCCAGAGGAGAGCTGTAGTACGCCGGGCGCAGGGCGACTTCGTTGAATCCGAGACCCCTGTACAACGCTATAGCTCCTGCGCTGCCCGCACGCACCTCCAGTCGCACCGTAGAGGCGCCCTGCTCCCCGGACCAATCCAGCACTGCCCGGCACAGCGCTCTTGCCAACCCCCTGCGGCGCGCCTCGGGAGCGACGACGACGCTCTCCAGTTCAGCCTCCGTCTCGCCTCCGGCAACGGTTGCGCCGCCCACCGCGAAGCCCAGTACACGATCCTCCCGAACCGCAACGAAGAGGCAGCGCCGGACCGCTGCCTGCGCCGGCTCCACGGCTCCGATCTCCGCATACTTCCGCTTCGGCCAGTGCGGCGCCAGCGGAATCCCGCGCTCGAGTTCCACCACGGCCGGAATGTCGTCAGCCCCAGCCTTGCGAATCTTGGTCTCACCTTGCTTCACCGCCTCCGCGCCTCCAGCCGCGCCGAGATCTCCTGCTCCATGCGCCTAAGGTACGTCGCATCAAGGGTCGCCACATCCTCGAACTCCCTACGCTCGAGCCTGCTCAGACCCAGGGCCACCAGATCCGCCGCAAGCGGTTCCGGCACCCTTCGCGGCGACAGATCGCGCAGAGCCTCCGCGGTCTTCGCCTCACACACCACCAGCGGAGCACCCGCAGCCGCCCGCCGGAACTCCTCGCCGCTCATAAGGACCTCCCGAATACACTCCTCGCCCACGTACTCCCCGACGTAGTACTCCCCACGCGCCGCGTCGAGCACTGCCCAGCCATGCGCCGCGCCGTTTGCCCGCGCCATCACCTGCAACCGCGACAAGGCGATCACAGACACACCCGCCGCCTCGCTCCAACCCTTCGCCGCACTCAACCCCACACGCACCCCCGTGAACGATCCGGGTCCCCGCGCCACCACAATACCTGCAAGCTCTCGCAGCCCCCAGCCTTGCCGCTCGAGCATCTGCCGAACCGCCGGCACCAGGCGCTCCGACGAGCTTCTCCCGGGCAGAACTTCGGATGCAACCACGCTAACTTCGCCCAGCGCGCCACCCCCTGCGAGAGCGACCGAGCCTTCGCTGCCACAGGTGTCTACCAGCAGCAGCCGGATCAAATCTCACCCGCAGCATCGCCGACGATCTCCACCAGCACCCCGCCCGCGCTCTCTGGATGCACAAAAAAGTACCTGTGCCCTCCCGCGCCCACGCGCACCTCATCGCTCACCAGACGCACGCCCTCCCGCTGCATCGCTTCGAACATTCCGTCGACACTCTCCACATGAAGCGCGACATGGTGCAGACCCTCGCCGCGGCGAGCCAAAAACCGCGCAATCGGCGAGCTCTCCCGCGAAGGCTCGAGCAGCTCGATGCGGCCCTCGCCCACCGGAAGCATCGCCGTGCGCACGCCCTCATGCTCCACCGTCTCCTCATGCGCTACCTCGAGACCGAGCAGATGATAGAACCTTAGCGCCTTCCCTAGACTCTTCACCGCGACTCCAAGATGGTCAAGACGCGTTCCCTGCCGCCCCGGCTCGACCCTCGACGACCGTGCGTCTGCGCGCAATTTGTACTCATGACAGGACCATATTGCGCTCATCAGCTCCGCCACGCCCGCGCCGCTGAGAGCGCTCGTCTTGACTACCCTTGCGGTCTGCCCTCCAGGCTGGAGCGCCAGTCCCTGCGTCTCGAGCACCTGCGCCTCCACCTGCTCCGCGCCTCCGCGGTCCGCCTTGTTGATCGCGAAGACATCCGCGATCTCCATCACACCCGCCTTCAAGCTCTGCACCTCGTCCCCCATGCCCGGCACCAAGACCAGCACCGCGACATCCACCAGTCCGGCGACGTCCACCCCCTCCTGCCCCACACCCACGGTCTCGACCAGAATCACGTCGAATCCTGCCGCCGCGGTGACGCAGCAGACATCGCGCAGCGTCCTGGTCAGGCCGCCCAGGGCCCCTCGCGACGCCAGGCTGCGGATGAATACCCCAGGGTCCGCCGCGAAGCCCTGCATGCGTATCCTGTCGCCCAGCAAAGCGCCTCCGGTGAGCGGGCTCGAAGGATCCACTGCCAGCACTGCCACTCTCTTGCCTTCTCCTCGCAGCGAGCGGATCATCTGGTCCACCAGCGTGCTCTTGCCCGCGCCCGGGGGCCCCGTCACACCCACCGTGCGAGCCGTGCCACGCCAACGGCGGCAGGCCGCGAGCACTCCCGCGGCGGTGGCATGGCCGTCCTCTACGATCGAGATCGCCCTCGACAACACCCGCGGATCGCCCTCGCGCAGACGCAACAGCATCTGCTCCACATCCGTTCTCGGCTCGCCTGCCTGCTCTCCAGCGTCACTCACGTGAGCGATCATATCGCGTGCCACGCACTCCTCTCCTGGAGTTCGCCGCTGCGTCGGTCGCATCGCAACCCGCCTTGAAGGAGGGTGCTTGACATCAGCGTAGCTTCAGCAAGTATCCTCATCCAGCAAGCAGGTAGCCTCATCCAGCATGGACAGAGAGCCTTTGGTCTCCTGGCGAAGGTGCTTGGAGCCAGGTTCATGGCCGGTTCAGGGTCTGACCGTCCCTTGCCGGAGTCCCCGTACCTATGCCCTCCCAGAACGCAACGCATCCCGGATCCGGCTTCACCGCCTCTGCCCCGAAGTCCAACATCCGCTGGGCGGTCTGCGCTCTGCTCTTTCTCGCGACGACCATCAACTACATGGACCGGTCGGTCGTCTCGCTGATCGAGCCTCTGCTGCACGCGCTGCCTTTCATGGGTTGGAACTTTTCGAAGGACGCCGCCCACCAGGTCGTCTTCAACAACAACTACGGCAACATCATCATCTGCTTCCAGGTCGCCTACGGAGCAGGACTGCTCACGGCCGGCCGCCTGATCGACAAGTTGGGCACGAAGCTTGGCTACGCCCTGGCCATCACCGTCTGGGCGCTCTCGTCGATCGGCCACTCGGCGGTTCGCAGCGTCCTGGGCTTCTGCGTGGCGCGTGCCATGCTCGGCCTGGGCGAGGCAGGCAACTTCCCCGCCGCCATCAAGGCCGTCACCGAGTGGTTCCCCTCCGAGGAGCGCGCGCTGGCTACGGGCATCTTCAACTCCGGCTCGAACGCCAGCGCCTTCATCGCCCCCGCGCTGGTCGCCGCCGTCACGTACCGTTACGGATGGAGGGCCGCTTTCCTGACCACCGGCTCGATGGGTCTGCTCTGGCTGGTCGTATGGCTGCTCTTTCCCTACAATCGCCTCCGCCTGGCCACGCAGCCGGGAGCCCCGCAGACGCAGCAGGACCGCACCGCTCTCAGCTCGAGCGGACCCCGTTACACGGTGCTCTTCCGCACCCGCGGCCTCTACGCTTTCTCGATCGCCAAGGCGCTCACCGACCCCATCTGGTGGTTCTATCTCTTCTACCTGCCGAAATTCCTCAACGAGAACTACGGCCTCGATCTCGCCCATGCCTACTGGCAGATCGTCTGCGTCTACGCCGTCTCGAGCGTAGGCTCCGTCCTCGGGGGCGCGCTCTCCGGCTGGCGTATGAACCGCGGCCACAGCGTCAACAGCGGACGCAAGTTCGCCCTGCTGGTCTGCGCCGTCGGAGTGCTTCCCATCGTGCTCGTTCCCCACATGCATACCCTCTTCCCCGCCAACTCCTGGCCCGCCATCGCGCTCTTCTCGCTCGCGGCCGCCGCCCACCAGGGCTGGTCCGCGAACATCTTCTCCACCCCCACCGACATGTTTCCTTCCACCGCCGTCTCCACCGTGGTCGGCATCGGAGGCGCCGCCGGCGCGCTCGGAGGAGCGACCTTTACCTGGCTGGTCAAGCACTTCTTCGCTCTGCACCCCATGCTCATCTTCACCCTGGCCGCCCTCGCTTACATCACCTCTCTCGCCATCTTCCAGAGGCTCGTTCCCCGGCTGGGACCACCTCTCGCACCCGCGGCCTGAGGACTGGCGCCCTGCGTACTCCGTCCGCCGAAAGACCAGCTAGACCCCCACAAGTTGTCACCAGCTCCCACCGGGTCTCTCCCCCCAGCCCCGCCAGTCGAAGACGCTTCATTGCGGAATATTCAGGATTCCGCCATACTTAGGTGTTGGGTTCTCGCATGCTTCATTCGCCTCGCCTGCTCTCTCCCAACTACTTCTTGGCTCTTGAAAGGTTACCCGTGTTAATGATTCGTCTCGCGCGTGTCGGAGCGCGCAAACAGCCGCACTACCGTGTCGTCGTCATAGAAAAGGACCGTGCCCGCAATGGACGCTCCGTGGAAGTGGTCGGCACCTATAACCCACGCACGGCACCTGCGACCGTCAACCTGAAGCGTGATCGCATCTCGTACTGGACCGGTAACGGCGCGCAACTCTCCGAGCGCGTCGGAAAGCTCCTGGCCTCGGCTCCCCAGCAAGAGGCTGCTGCTCAGGTCTAGCGCTTACGCAACTTTGGGAACAGTTTCGAGGTTCCCAAAGATTCGCGAAGTCACACCATTTGTTCAGTTTGCGCCCGAATTGCTTTAGTACACTCCCTGTACGGATGAAGATCCGCTGCAGCTATGGCTCGCTACAATCCCTAGTTCGGTCTGGATCGTATGCAAGTCAAGCTGACCTTAGCCGCGCCTTGGGTTCTACCGTCTACCCCAAATCCGCTGCGTGGTATGCATTCTTTCCGGGAGGCAGTTCAATGTCCGATATCTCACACGTTGCTGACTGTACAGGCATCGTGAGTCTCGTCAGCGATATAGCACGCGCACTGGTCGACTACCCCGATGCCGTTCTTGTCGAAACCTCGTATAACGAAGAATCCACCGTGCTGCGGCTGCATGTAGCGGCCAGCGATGTAGGCAAGGTCATCGGCAAGCAGGGTCGCACGGCACGTTCTCTGCGAACCATCCTCAGCGCAGCGAGCATGAAGATGAAGCAGCGCTTCTCGCTCGATATCGTCGAAAATGTCGCTAGGCCCGCTCCCCTCGAGTGAAGCGAGCCAGCCCGAGGAGGCCGATTGCGAGAACTTGTGTCGGAACCGGAGGACGATCGGATGTCTCCTCCCATGCCCGCGCCGTCCCGCTGGATAGTGGTCGCTCACATCGTCCGCACGCAGGGCAGAAAAGGTGAACTCCTGGCCGACCTGCTGACGGACTTCCCCGACCGTTTCTCCGAAGACCCGGCAGTCTACCTGGCTCCCGAAGGCTTTCAAGGCCCACCGGAAGACGCCACGCTCCACAGAGTTACCCGTTTCTGGTTCCCGCTGGGTAGAAGCGCCGGACGCGTCGTCCTCACCTTGGCCGGAGTCGACTCCATCGAATCGGCAGAGCCTCTGCTTGGGCAGGATGTCCTGATTCCGCACGAGGCACGCACAGCGCTTGAAGATGGAGCTGCCTACATACACGATCTGATCGGTTGCCGGCTCTTCGATCAGGGCACGCTCGCGGGTTGGGTGGAAGACGTACAGTTCACCACGCAGACCACCCGCGGACGGAGTGCCGAAGACGCCGCGCCCCTGCTCCTCGTCCGGTCCCCGAGCGGAACCGAGATCTTGATTCCGTACGTCAAGGCCTTTATCGTCTCAGCAGACCTCTGCGCCAAGCTACTCCACATGCACTTACCCGACGGTCTGCTCCGCCTCAACGACTGACCTTGAAGCTTCGGCGCGTTGAAATCCACTCCTCGCGTGTTCCGCACCTGCCCCTGCCCCATCCCATGCGCGTCGATATCCTGACCATCTTCCCGGAGTTCTTCACTAGCTCGCTGCAGTATGGCGTTCTAAGCCGAGCCATACGAGAGCAAAGAGTAACCATCCGAACCTCCGATCTGCGCGACTTCACCTCGGACCGGCACCGCACCGTCGACGATCGGCCTTTTGGCGGAGGCGAAGGGATGGTGCTCAAACCTGAGCCCATCGGGGCAGCTCTTACGGCGCTCGAGATCACGCCCAAGCCGTTACGCGATCCGGAGCAGGAGACCATCCTCCTGCTCTCCGCCCAGGGCAGGCGCTTCAATCAGCAGGTTGCGCAGGAACTGAGCACCGTGGATCGTCTTGTAATGGTCTGCGGACGCTACGAGGGCGTGGACGAGCGTGTGAACACTGTCTTCTGCGACCGCGAACTCTCGATCGGCGATTACGTTCTCTCGGGCGGAGAACTCGCCGCCGCCGTCATCCTGGATGCCGTCATCCGCCTCCTCCCCGGGGTTCTCGGCAATGCCGATTCCAGCCGCAACGAGAGCTTTGCCAAAGACACCACACCCCGCAGCTTGCCCGCACCCACCCAGACGGCCTTCCCCTCCGAAGGCCTGCTGGATTACCCGCACTATACCCGCCCAGCCATCTACCAAGGCCACCGGGTCCCGGAGGCCCTCAGCGGAGGCGATCACGCAGCCATACGACAGTGGAGGCGCAGAATGTCACTCCAGAAGACCTTCGAGAACCGCCCTGACCTGCTTCACAGCGTGAACCTCGACCTTCACGATCTCGCCTTCCTTGCCACCCTGGGCTGGATACGGACCAGGTAGCGCGCCACTCAACTTCGCTCAACGACGAGAGCCATTTACGGTCCTCACGCAAGTGCCTGACTTGGTGTAAACTGAGGACTCGATTTTGTATCAGGAAAGTTGTTATGTCCATTCATCCAATCATGCAGAAGCTCGCTGCCAAGTTGCAGCGAAACGATCTCCCCGCCTTCGCCCCCGGCGACACCGTTCGTGTGCAGGTGAAGATCAAAGAAGGCGAGAAAGAGCGTCTCCAGGCCTTTGAAGGCATGGTTATCGCCTGCCGCCAGGGCGCGCAGGGCACCTTCACGGTTCGTAAGATGAGCTTCGGCCAAGGCGTGGAGCGCATCTTCCCCTTCAACTCCAAGGTCGTCGACAAGGTCGAGAAGATCCGCTCCTACGAGGTTCGCCGCTCCAAACTCTTCTATCTCCGCGATCTGCGCGGCAAGGCTGCACGCCTGCGTGAGGTCGAGCGCGCCAAGTAACTCTCTACGTCTCCTGCGATGCCGCAGCCGTGTGCTGCGGCATCGTTGCGTAGAGAGTCAAACCTCTCCATGCTTCATAATGGAACGAGGTGAAGTTTGCGTACCCCTGACACAACCCTCAAGCAAGCGCCCTCCCGATCCACCCTGAAGCAACAGCTGCTCCAGCGCCTTGTCTGCAGCGACGCGCCGGAGCAGGCCCTGCGCTACCGCGGATTCCGCCGCATCGCCGGGGTCGACGAGGTAGGCCGCGGCTCCCTCTTCGGACCCGTCGTCGCCGCTGCCGTCGTCCTCCCGCACAGGATGGCCTCGCTCGCGCGCTCCGGACTCAAGGACTCCAAGCAGCTCACACGCGAACAACGCGAGCGCCTCGACCGTAGGATCCGCCGCATCGCCCTAGCCATCTGCGTAGCCGAGATCGACGCTGCCACCATCGACAGAATCAATATCTATCAGGCCACCCGCCTCGCCATGAAGCACGCCGTTGAGGGCCTTGAGATCGCCCCCGATCATCTGCTCATCGACGCCATGAGGCTCGACCATGGCTGCAGCCAGACCAAGCTCATCTATGGTGACTCGCTGAGCCTCTCCATCGCAGCCGCCTCCGTCGTCGCCAAGGTCCATCGCGACGCCCTCCTGCGCAGCCTCGACGCCCTCTACCCGGCCTACGGCCTCGCCTCGCATAAAGGTTACGGAACCCCCCGGCACAAACACGCCCTCGCCTGTTTCGGACCCTCCCAGATGCACCGGCAAAGCTTCGCCCCAGTCTGGCTCTCGGCCGGCAAACCGCAACGCCAGGCAGCAGAAGATTCTGCCGTCCTCTAAGCCCAAGGAGCCCGACGTGAAGCTGATGTGCGTCACAGCCCATCCCGACGACGAGTGTTTCGCCTTCGGCGGAGCCCTCGCGCTGGCGGCCCAGCAAGGCGTCGAGACCTATGTGCTCTGCCTCACCGATGGCCAGGCGGCCACCCATCGCGGCAATGCCTCCTCCGGCCAGGAGCTCGGCCGCATCCGCCGCGCGGAGTTCGCCGCGTCCTGCAGCGTCCTCGGCGTCCGCCATCATGAACTCCTGGACTACGAGGATGGCAGGCTGGAATTCGAGAGCCTCCCTCGCATATCCGGCCGCCTGGTCGAAAGAATGCGCCGCTTCCGGCCCGACGTCGTCATCACCTTCGGCGGCGATGGCGGCCTTAACAGCCACGCGGACCACATGATGGTCTCCATGTTCACCTCCGCCGCCTTCCACTGGTCGGGACGAGAGCAACGCTATCCCGATCTCGCCGCGCCGCACACTCCCACACGCCTCTTCCATCTCAGTGCGAATTTCTTTCTGCCAGAGCGCCGCCCGCCCCTGCCCATCCCCTGGACCGTCTCGCTCGACATCTCCTCCGTCGCCGGTCAGAAGGAAGAGGCCTTCCGGCAGCACCTCTCCCAGTCGCCGCTCCTCGATCGGACGAAGGATCTGTTCGCACGGTTCGGCTCGCACGAGTTCTACACGCTCGTGGCTGCCGCCGAACCGCAGCCCGCAACCGCTTCCACCAGCCTCTTTGCGGGCCTCCTTACGCCACCCGCCGTGGAACTCACGGCAAACGTTGAGGGAGAGATAGACGCATGACGCACGCGCTGAAACCAGGCTGGACGCAAGCCGCGCGCTCCAGCGATCCGCTCTCTCTCTTCGCCTCCTGGATGCGTGCCGCGGAACAGTCGGAGCCCAACGATCCGAACGCCGCTGCCCTCGCCACCTCCTCCCCGGGCGGCGCACCCTCCCTACGCATGGTGCTCATGAAGGGTATCGTCGATGGCGGCTTCACCTTCTACACCCATGCTGAAAGCCGCAAAGGTCTTGAGTTAGCCGCAAACCCCAAAGCCGCCATGTGCTTTCACTGGAAGTCGCTCCGCAGGCAGATCAGGATCGAAGGCACCGTCACGCAGCTTCCCGCCGCTGCCTCCACCCGTTACTTCCACAGCCGCTCCCGACGCAGCCAACTAGGCGCGGCTGCCTCCCAGCAGAGTCGTCCGCTTGAAAGCCGCGAAGCTCTCGAGCAGCGCGTTCACGTTCTGGAGCGGCAGTACCCTGACGAGGTTCCGCGCCCGGACTCTTGGAAAGGCTATCTACTTCTTCCCACTCAGATTGAATTCTGGGCGGATGGCCCCGACCGCTTGCACGATAGGCTCCTGTTTCTTCATGCGGGCGTAGGCTGGAACAGCCTTCTACTGTTTCCCTGACACTGCCTCAGCAAGAAGAGCACAAACAACGAGGCGCCCTCTGGGGAGCGCCTCGTCTCAAAACTCTGCGATTATCTTACGGCAGGTAGTATCTGAAGCTGGTAAATACCATGTTGTTGGTAGCCTTCGGCGCGCCGCCTACACCCGTCCAAGCCAGCTTGGTCAGATAGCTGTAAACAATCTGGTACTGAACCCGGCCTTTCGGCCCGTTGTAAAACTTGTAGGTGTAGCCCAGCGAGTCTTCATTCACCAGGCGCGTCGCAGCGCCGCAGCTTCCGCCCGAGGCATACGGATTGCCACCCGCAAAGTTGTTTCCTCCTGTCACCGGTGGAATGCTTTCGATGCCGCAGGAAGCATTATTGATCGTCACCGGAGCATACCCCACCAGAACGCCCTTGGCATTCACGTAGTTCGTTCTCTGCACGTACTCCCCACCGATGTAGGCGTAGACGTCCAGCTTCTTGCTGGGATGTGTCTCCAGAGAAAAAAGGCCCTGATAGCTACGCAGCGGCTCGAGCGTTCCGTCGGGATGCACCGTGGTGTCCGGCAGCCCCACCGTTCCGTAGCGTCCCACCCCGTCGCCCGCGACCGCATGAAATCCTACCTGCGCGTATTGCTTGATGTTGAACCGCGCATTCCCGATCACGCCGCCTCCGAACTTGGTGTCGTTCGTCGCTCCCGCAGCAGAAGCCGTCGTCGCCGCAGCGTTCGGGTAATATCGATCGCGAAAGAAGCTGGCGATCCCACCCACTTCAAAGTGTCCGAAATGTGGATCGAACGCCGCCTTGACAATTACGTCCGGCGAGACGTTATTGGAGTAGTTGGTCGTCGGATTGAACAGACCTCCTGCATTTCCGGCCCCCCCTAGAAAAAAGTTCGTCGGAGCATTGCTTGCCGCAAAGGTCGTCTGTGAGCCTTCCACCGACATGGCAACCGTTACCAGCGGGTTCAGTATCTGCTGCAGCCGAACGCCATACTGGCGCGCCCAGCTAAAGCCGACGTGGTACTGAGGGTCTACCGTGTTCGGCAGCACCTCGGTCCGGTTGTCCGTGGACCTGGCGGTCTCCGTCACCAGCGACCACATCTGTCCACCGGTAAACTTGAATCCGCTGTTCGTCGCCACCTGTCCCCAGATCTGGCGCTGCCGAAGCGCATAGCTATTGCTTTCATTGTTGTTGCTGCTCGCACCCGCGTTCAGGAAGTCGGTCTCGAAATACCCCGTAAGCTTGAACCTGTCCGTCTTGCCCTCCACCAACCCCGAGAGTCGGCTCTGGCGTCCTGTGGCATTGAACTCGCTCACATGAGCATTCGCCGCGCCAGGAAAGGGTGTCGCATTGAAGGGAGTGTTGATGTCTGAGTTCAGCGATCGCGTGCGGTACACCGATTCTGCGGCGAAGAAGCCACCCGGAGTGATCGTTACACCCTTGTAGTGAATCGCCAGCGGAGACTCGATCTTATCGTTCAACTCCCTCTTGTTGTCTCCTACCATCTGAGTCAATTCGGCGTTCGTCGTCTTCATCTCCGATACCGTGCTCTGCAGGTTGGTCACGGACTCCTGCGTCGCTTGCACACTCGAACTGACACTTTGCGTCTGAGCGGTAGCTGCCGCGGCCGTAGCATTCGCCGCCTGCGCATCCTGGGCGGCGGTGGCCAACTTGGCGTCCTTATCCGAGTTCTGCTTTATCAGCTGCTCTATCTCCGCCTGCTGCACCTGCATCTGTTCGCGCAGCTCGCGAATCTCGCGCTCCGTCGCCGTCTCCACATGCACTTTCTTCTTGATAACCTTTTTCCTGGGAAACGTTGAGGTGGAACTGGTCTGGGCGAGCATGGAGATGTTGCTCATCACCAGAATCGCCGCCATCGTGGCCTGTAGCTGTTTCGTCATGAATCCTCGAGGTGACAAGTAAAATGCGGAGCACACAACCGCCCGCAGCTCGTTTCAGTCGAATACATCCGCAGCTCGCTTGGCTTGTTGTCCTTTCATACTGACAACCCTCTGTGAATAGAGAATCAATTTCCCATGATCGGCTGCATAATTCCATCCGGCCCGTACCCGCGCCTCAGCTTCTCCCGCAATATCGCCTTGCCGTCCACGGTCATATACCGTAGGTGCATGTCCTTCTCCTCGAAGACCGCCTGCATGCTCTGCTTCATGCTCCTCACAGGTGCCTCTACCCTCCGGTCTCAGCGGCTCTCTCTCCTGCCCATGCCGCGTGAGATCAAAGTCTCCCCGGACGAACCGCTCCCCAACGGCATCCGCATCGCCTGCGCCACTTGCTCCGCGCATCGTGACGATGAGTTCACCGCGAACGACCTTCGCGAAACCTTGGCCTCGCGCGGTGTCAAGACCGACGACCCGCGCGGCCTTGTCATCCAGTTGATCCACAGAGACACTCACGCCGATTCCGCCTTCACCCCGGCGATGCTGGCCGAGGGCTACACCATCACCTGCAACCCACAGGAGGTGGCTGTAACCGCAGCCTCCGCCCAGGGCCTCTTCTACGGTGCGCAGACCCTGAAGCAGATGATCGGCCCACCACCTTCACCCCTATCCGGCGAGCATGACGCAGGCGTCTCGGTCCTCCACCCAGCCCACATCAGGGATTGGCCTGCCATGAAGTGGCGAGGCGTCAGCGACGATCTCTCCCGCGGCCCCATCCCCACGCTCGAGTTCCAGAAGAAGCAGATCCGCACCTTGGCCTCCTACAAAGTCAACCTTTATTCCCCCTACTTCGAACACACCCAGCAATACGCCTCCCATCCCCTCTTCGCTCCCCCCGGCGGCAGCCTCTCGGCCTCAGACGCACGCGAACTCGTCGCCTACGCAGCGCCTTACCACATCACCATCGTCGCCGATCAGGAGGCCTTCGGTCACCTCCACCACAACCTCACCTGGGAGCAATACACCCCTCTCGCCGAGACCCCTCACGGTGCCGTCCTGGCCCCCTCCCAACCCGGATCGCTCCTCCTCATCCAGCAAATGTTCGCCGAGCTCGCCAGACTCTATCCCGGCCCCTTCCTTCATGTCGGTGCCGACGAGACTGTCGATCTCGGCACCGGACAGACCAAACAGGAGGTCGACGCCCGCGGCCTGGGCGTCGCCTATCTAGACTTCCTCCAGCGCGTTGCCATCGCGCTCAAGCCCCTCAACCGCAAGCTGCTGTTCTGGGGCGACATCGCCATGAACTCTCCCGAACTGCTCCAGTCCCTGCCGCAAAACTTCAAAGACTCCACCATCGCCGTGGCCTGGGAGTACAACCCGCACCCCAACGGCTTCGATCGCTACCTCACCCCCTTCACTAGGGCCGGCATGGAGACCTGGGTCGCCAGTGGCGTAAACAATTGGTCGCGCGTCTACCCGAACAACAACATGGCTTTGCTGAACATTCAAGGCTTCGTTCGCGATGGCCAGCGCCTCGGTTCGACAGGCCTGCTCAACACCATCTGGAATGACGATGGCGAAGGCCTGGAAGACATGGACTGGTATGGCCTCCTCTTCGGAGCCGCCGCGGGCTGGCAGCCCGGCGAGTCCTCCATCTCACAGTTCCAGAACAGCTTCGGTGCCGTCTTCCATGGCGATCTCACCGGCAAGCTCGACGAAGCGCAGAAGGAGATGATGCTTGCCCACTCTCTGCTTCACGATCAGGCCAAAACAGGCGATGGCTCCGACGGCCTCTTCTGGCTCGATCCCCTCACCAAAGACGGTCAGACCTACGCCCTCAAGCTCCGGCCCTTCACCCACGACCTCCGCCTCCACGCCGAACGAGCCCTCACCCTCATCGCCGCAGCTCGCGCCGCCAACCCGCGCCTGCGTGAATCCGATGCCGTGGACGCCCTCGAACTCGGCGCGCGCCGCATGGACTTCATCGGCCTCAAGTTCCAGCTCGCCGACGAGATCGTCGCCGGATACGATCGCGCCTACGCCATGCAATCCACCTCCGACAAGCAGCAGCGTCTCGCCGTAGGCCGTGAACTCTCCGACATCAACGGCGTCAACGGGCGCGTCGCCGATATACGCGACACCTACTCCCTCCTGCGCGACCTCTATGCGCAGACCTGGCTCCGCACCAACAGACCTTACGGCCTGCGACCTGTCCTCGAGCACTACGACTACACCATAGGCCTCTGGTTCGCCCAAGCCGACAGGCTCCGCAGCGCGCAGCGCCAATGGTCCGACAACCACACCCTGCCTCCCGCCTCCGAGCTCGGGCTGCCCGTACCGCATCGCTAACGCGTGGGACTTCTGCTCGAATATAGGATTCGCCGCTGCGCCTTCGCTTGGCACCGAACAGAGGAACACTCGGCATCGCACCCACCGGCCAAGCGCCCTGGCCCGGTATGATAGCGCGCAGGAGACCTCGGCCTTGCTGCCCCTCTGCATCGGAACTCATCTCGGAGCTGCTACCCGTCTTCGCCCCTTCGACCTGGCCCTCGTCGCCATCTATCTGGTCGGAATCACACTCTTCGGCCTGCGCTTCCGCAACCACCACAAGTCCGATTCAGAGAACAAGCCATCCTCCCTGCAAAGCTACTTCCTCGCCGACCGAAGCCTCCCCTGGTGGGCTATCTCGCTCTCCATCGTCTCCGCGGAGACCTCCACCCTCACCATCGTCTCCGTCCCCGGCATAGCCTTCGCGGGCGACTTCTCCTTCCTGCAGATCGTGCTCGGCTATCTGCTGGGTCGCGTGGTCGTCGCCCTCATCTTTCTCCCCCGCTACTTCCGCGGCCAGATGCTCACCGCGTACCAACTCATCGACCGCCGCTTTGGTTCTGCTCTGCATAAGGTCACCGCCGGACTTTTTCTCCTCACCCGCGCCGCAGCCGAAGGCGTACGCGTCTTCGCCATCTCCATCGTCGTCAGCATCGCCATCGGCACCGGCGACACCTTCTCCATCGCCATCATCTCCGCGCTCACCCTGCTCTACACCTTCGAAGGTGGCCTGGCTGCTGTCATCTGGACGGACGTCGTGCAGATGGCGCTCTACCTCGCGGGAACCCTCGTTGCCGTCGCCACCCTCGGCACGCGCATCCACGGCGGCTGGCCGGAGATCCACACCATCGCCTCCGCTGCAGGCAAGTTCCGCGTCTTCCACTTCGCCCTCAACCTCTCCCAGACCTACACCTTCTGGGCCGGCCTGCTCGGTGGCACCTTCCTCACCATGGCATCGCACGGCACGGATCAACTCATGGTCCAGAGAATGCTCGCTGCCCGCAGCCTTGGCGAATCGCGCCTCGCGCTCCTCTCCTCGGGCCTCGTCATCTTCCTGCAATTCTCCCTCTTCCTCCTCATCGGCGCCGGCCTCTACGTCTTCTATGGCCAACATCCCGCCAGCTTCGCCAGCTCTGACCGCATCTTCCCCACCTTCATCGTTCGCGAGATGCCTACCGGCATCGCAGGCCTGCTGGTAGCCTCCATCCTGGCCGCGGCCATGTCCAACCTCTCCGCCGCCCTCAACTCCCTCTCCTCGGCCACCGTGGTCGACTTCTACATGCATGCCCGCCCACACGCCCAGGCCCGCGAACGCATCTTGGTATCCCGCCTGTCCACCCTTGCGTGGGCCTTGATCCTCTTCGCGATCGCGCTTTACTCCATCCACGCCGGAGGCAAAGGCCACGTCGTCGAAACCGGCCTATCCATCGCCTCGGTCGCCTACGGAGCCCTGCTGGGAGTCTTCCTTCTCGGCACCCTCACGAAATACGTAACCCAAACAGGAGCAATACTAGGCATGATCGCAGGCTTCGCCTTCAATCTCCTCCTCTGGCTGCATCCCGCACCCCTCCACATCAAAGGCATCCTGCTCCCTCATATCGCCTTCACCTGGTACGTGTTGCTCGGTTCGCTGCTAACCTTCTCCGTCGGATCCGTTGCCAGCCTCTCCTTGCGTCTGCTCAGCGCATTGAAGACAACCAAGAAAGTCAGCGTCGCCCTGGTTCTACTGGTCTCCGTCCTTGCTGCGAAAGCGCGAACACAGACCCCATCGGAACGATCCTCCCCGCCCTCTTCCCCCACCTCGTCTGCATTTGTCGGCATTTCGCAGCATCTTGAAGACGCGATCGCCGCAAAGAAAATTCCCGGCGCGGTGGTCGTCCTCGGCCATGACGGCCACGTCGTCTTCGAGCGTAGCTACGGCGATCGCGCCATCGAGCCGGAGATCGAACCCATGACAGAAGACACGATCTTCGACATGGCCTCCATGACCAAGGTGCTCGTCACCGCGCCGGCCATCATGCAACTCTACGAGGCACATAAGCTTCAGCTCGACGATCCGGTCGGCAAGTACCTCCCCGCCTTCGCAGTCAACGGCAAGGAGAATGTAACCGTCCGTGAACTCCTCACCCACTACTCCGGCCTTCCGCCCGATCTTCCTCTCGACGACCCTTGGGGCCTCGTCTCTCCCGACAAAGCCGAAGCCCTCCGACGCGCCTTCGCCTCTAGGCTCGATGCTGCTCCAGGAACACACTTCGTCTATTCCGACATCAACTTCATCGTCCTAGGAGCCCTCGTCGAGAGACTTAGCGGAGATCCTCTGGACGTCTACGCCGCACGCAATCTCTTCGCCCCGCTCCACATGCTCCATACCCGCTTTCTTCCATTGGCCGAGGCTTGCGGCCCTAACGAACTCCGCGGGTCCGCTATCGGCCGCGCACCGCAACCCGCAGGAGGCGCAGCGCAAAGTGCCTATGCTTGCGAGCCGCCGCACTGGAACCCCGCAGCCACCCTCCCCGCAACCGCTCCCACAGCCTACGACGACCAGGGCTCTGCCGCCACTAACCCCGACTACAACCACCTCCTCCGCGGCACCGTCCATGACCCCACCGCACGCCGCATGGGCGGAGTGGCCGGTCATGCCGGCGTCTTCTCGACGGCCCATGACGTCAGCCTCTTCGCTGAGGCACTCCTCGACCGCCTCCTCCACAACACAGGTGACCTTCCGCTGCGGCAATCCACCCTGCAGCTCATGACCTCACCGCAACAGCCCGCAAGCGCGCAGCCCGGAGCAACCATCTTTACCGCCGACGGACACACCACCACCGGAGTTGCGCTCCGCGGTCTTGGCTGGGACATCAACTCCGCCTTCTCCCGCCCCCGCGGCGAGATCTTCCCCATCGGCAGCTTCGGCCACACCGGCTTTACCGGCACCAGCCTCTGGCTCGACCCAGGCAGCGACACCTACGTCGTCCTGTTGACGAACGCCATCCACCCCCATGTCGGCGCCGCCATTTCGACCTTGCGCGGCCAGATCGCCAGCGACGCCGCGCACGCTCTGAATCTCTACTCCCCCTCCGCAACCCCCCCGCCCGCGGCCCCCCGCGCGACGCCCCCCCCGGCGTCGGGATCCACCCACC